>CAYWSV010000015.1:0-32968 GCA_964460155.1 uncultured Oligoflexia bacterium
CTAAAGACAGCGCGACAGTCAGCTCCGCGAGCGTAAAACCCCTCTCAGTCTTCCGAGTCGGTTTCATGGTATTATCGTGTCTCTGGCTGCCTTACGGCAGCTTTTGTTTCCAACATATTTTGAATCACCAAATCTCCCGTGACGACACCGTCGGCCAGAACATAATGCACGTCATGTTGGTCCGCTGGACCTTCAAGAGCTAGATTGGCGACAACGCGTCCCGACGCTCCAAGCTCAACAGCCTTCACGGGCACAAATTTTCTCTGTGACGAGAGGACGAGTTCGCCCTTGCGCAAGTTTTTCGCTGCCACCCACCCTTGTCGTGTCATAAATGGGTGTGTGTCTGTGACTCTGACAACAGACTCACCAATCTGTACATTGAGGAGTGGTTTATTCTCTGGACCGATGGTCAGCTTGACAATTTTTGCTGGTTTGTTTGTCACCGGATTAAAGACCATTTCTCCCACCTTGAGTTTTGTGATTAAGCGGTCTGTACCGTCAGCCATTCGAATTTTCGTCAGTTCATCGAAGCATCCATCGTTGTTTCTGCAGACGTATCCTTCGTGGTTACTTGTTGTAAATTTAATATTGCAAGATTTTGCCTCTGTCGGGTTGTAGTATTTGAAATAAGCGCAACTTTGTGACGTGTGGTTTGTTGATGCCACAGCTGCTTGAGGAAGTGCCTGTATTTCATAAACTTCCCAACTGCGCGTTTTGGCGTCCTTGACTCTTCGACGTTCCTGAACTGTGACCTTTGTTATTTTTTCCTCTTTTGTTCCGTCTGCATTTTCAACCTCAGTTTTCTCCTCTTTTTCAACCGCGAAGGTGTCCCAGACCTCAGCATCACCGGTGTACTCAATTGTGTATGCATCAACAATTCTTGCGTTTTCGTCGACAGTCGATGGAATAAACGAGTTGTAGGCAGCCCGGATAGGATGATTCGCCCACTTCCCTTCTCCGCGGATGAATTCGTCGTCAACTTCCAGCGCCGACACAGCCATTGTGGCAGTTGTTTCGTTCTGAGGTTTTACAAGGCCGAATGTTTTTTGAGATTCCTCTGCAATCAATCTTTCTACAAGTGCCACCCATCTTGGATCACAACTTGTTTGAATCGTCCGGTCGGCATAGGCTTTTCGCGGAATAGCATTGTCTCCCACGGCAGGCGGCAGTGAGCGCTTTTGTTCTTTGCATTTGTTGCTGACACTCGCGCTGTATTTTTTAAGAGGTATGTCGACCCTCGTGCAGAACGTTGCATTTCCATCACCAGCTGAAGTGCGGCATCCCTGTCTATACCATTCTTCATTTGCCGCATTGAACGTTGTAAAGGATTGATGGTGCTCAGATGTTCCCGGCTTTGCGGCAAGGAAATATCTGAACTGTGGTCCGCTTGGAATGTTCGGCATCACACCGAGAAATTCCTGAGTTCCATCTCGCTGCAAAAAGTCCATGACTTTTATAACGGATGCATTGTAGACTGCACGGCCGCCGGCATTAGGGTTGAACGCATTTGGATTTTCTTCTGCCCAGCTTTCGGTTGCATTTCGATTTCCGCGAAATTCTCTACGATAATACGTGGCCAGCATGTTTTGACGGAAGTCGGCGAGGATTTCATAGGCCTCCGGTGCTCTGGCCGTGACGTCATAGGCACTTTGAAATTCATCGGCATTCGGCCCTGCTGGCCGTGGCTCCAAATCTGCCAAAGTTCGAGTATTCTTTGCAGAAAACGCGAGGTTAGTCCCTCCTCCGCGTGCCTGCGTTTTAGTTTTCGGTCGCATGTAAAAACAAGTATCCGCGGCACCGTGTCTCCCAACAAGGCCGGTATTTCCGGACACAAGGCCCATGGAGATTCTTCCGTTCAGGCTTGAGTAAAAGCCACCTCGCGGATTGCGACCCTCGGGTTGTGATTTGATCTTCACGTAATTTCTTCGGCTGCCGGCGCTATCTTGAATGGTTTCGTAGCCTAGAACAGTCAATTTAACTCGTTTTCGGCAAGTAACGATGTTCCTTCTGTCATTGCCATTCTCAACAGAGCAGCTCGGGTTGTTTTGTACAAAGGTTGCGACATCCGCTGGACCAACGCGTTCGGTTGCAAGCACGCATATGTGCAGAGCAGCTGTTTTATTGGTGTTGTCCCAAGTGTAGAGCCAGTTTGATTCACCGGAAAGAGCATTACAATTAAGTTCCTGTCGATCCGATGTGATTTCCTCGCAACCGTCCGTGAATGTATAGTTTTCGTTTACGCTCGTCGGTTCTATTCGCCGGCATGAGCCGTTATAGTGCATAAGACCGTTTGTAATGAGTTGTGTTGCTGCTTGAATTGCTGATTCATTGAGCCGGCGAGCCACGCTAGATTCGTCAGTATTTAAATTGTTCTGCTTCAATCGTTTACTCAAGTCACTTATGGCGACCGATGTTGCAGCCACGCCACTCAGGATGAGCAAACTCGTCGTGGTCACGTTACCCCGTTGCGAGGTTCCTGACTTTTTGCTGTACCATCTCATGACTCTGCTCCTTCATTCACTGTTCAAAAACTCATTCTCAATTCCAAATAAAGTTGTTTCAACATGAATCTGAGCACTCATAATTCCATGTCGGGTCTTGAATGCACTTCAAGTTGCCCGATCCACCGCGACCAGGTGAAAAGCAATTGGGAATGGAGACTCCAAGTTTCTCACCCGTAATTTCGCGCACGGATTTGTGGACTTGGAGCTTTTTCGTGTCCTGAAGATCTGCGTGCAATGCTGTATACAAAGTCAGTTTGACTTTGAGGCTTCTGTTCATTTCTGTGCTTGCTTGCCGGCATGTTATTTCGCTTGAATTTGTATTGTTAACGAAACGAGCTTCCCCAATGGCAAGACCAATGACACTCGGATATTCGAGCGAACTTAAGCCGGCAGATTTCCTTGTGTCGCCAAAGTTCGTGTCCGAGCGTGAAAACATGTTTCCTGCAAAGACAAAGCACATAGATGTTGATCGTAAATTGCTGATGTTGGTCTCTGTGCCACCAGAAATAATCTGATTTGGTAGGCGTGCCCGTCCTCCTTCAGCGGTGCATCTAGCAAACTGGTCGCACATCTCTGAGCCGAGTGAGCCATCGTTGTCAGCAGGTCCGCGCGGTGGCGGTGCTGCGCACCAATCACGCGAGAATTTATTTGCAGGCAACCAGTGGTCGTTGATGAGGTGGAATGGAATCATCGCTCCCCAAGGTGCTGAATTAGGGTCTGCCCGCCGTTCATTGGAGATTTCGATGAGCGTTTTGACACTCGCTCCATTCATCATTTCTTCAATTCTGAATGTGCTGAGTGCGAGCCTGAGATCCAGACCCAATGTCCTCTGACCAACGATAGCGTTGCCTTTTCCTGACACAATGTCGGAATTACTGACCGGTGAGTATGCGAAATAAGCGGCATCCGTGCAAAAACAGTTTGTATCCGATGAGCCATCTTTGCACACGTGAGTGGTCCATTGCATGAGCTTTGCGTAAAAGAGTTTAAGCCTTGAGACCGCAAAACTCTCGAAAAAAAGATGTGGGCCCGACGTTGTTACGCGATTCATTCCGCCGCGAATCTGAACAAGATTCTTAAAGGAGAGCGAAAAGACGGTGACCAGTATAGCTGCTCCGACGAGCAGCTCGGCCAAAGACAACCCTTTTTGGTCACGAAAACGTTTCATTGCCCCGTTGACTCCGCACTAGGAGGACAAGCGCTCCTCACCTAAGGGGTGTATCGGCTAATTCCATGTAAGATTTATAGTTTTACCTAAGTATACAGAATACTTTGTTTTTGTTTTGACACTTCAAACGGACTTTTAGACCGTCAGCGCTTCCAGAAAGGAGAACGCGGAAAGGACCTCAGTGTGTTCGTCGCGCAGTGAACGTTGCCCAGTTTTGGTTGATAGGCGCTATCGTCAACACCTATGGGTGAGAGTTTTAAGGTCCGGATTGTTTGTTGTATGTTTCGTTGTATCGGATCAGGCAGATCTGTACGGCCGAATAGAATTCCTTTTGTGAGTGTGACCGCATTGACAGGATTTGACCACCGACCAACAGCACCGTACTCACCTTCAGAATAAAGCAAGGGTGCAAATCGGATCATTTGACTGTCCAAGCCGAAGATCTCCGCGAGGGGTGGAGTGAGGTCGTCGCCTTCGATAATTTGATCCAATTGTTTCTGCACAGACTGATTCAATTCGTCTTGTGTGGTATCCAAGAGATCCGCTGCAAGCCGTGGGCTCGGCATCACTGCGACGAATTTCCCAGTGGTTCGATCGGGCCAGAATGTGAGCATCTCATCAACGTGTTTGATAAAAAGCCATCCAACGTCCAGTGCAACGGGCTTCTGCAGTTCCTGAGCTTCAAGAAAATCGACGATGTCGGTGTGCAGTGTGCTTCCTGTTTTTGGATTTCGACCGTAGTAGATGCGTCCATGTGGAAATTTAGGAGTGGGCGGACTCACCTCAAGGTTACCAAACCAATCCATCCATCCGTCTCCAGCGTCTGAATGTGCCCGTGGTTTTGTAATCTCGAGATAACCCACGTTGGGTGCCAAGAGTGTGCGACCAAATCGGTCGAGTCCGCGCGGTGCATTGAGTACGAAGTGCATTCGACTGAGGGGGGTCTCGGCGTAGCCGATTTCCATTGTGTCTTGCATCCACATTTCTTGCCAAACGTCTGTTTTGAAGACACGCAGATTTGTGGAATTGAATAGAAGTGGAATCGGAAGCTCATAAAACATTCGAGTGTTGTCGTATCGTCCTTGGGTGTCTCGTGAAATAAAGAGCGACTCTGTAGGTTGTGTGTTGGGAATCATCAGAAACGGAGAAACCCGCAGGGTTCTCTGAACGTTGCTCCGGTTGTCCGGAGAACGAAGCGAAAGAGTTATAAAGCCGTCCCACGTTGGCGATGAAAAAGCACAGGTTTCGATTGCAAGTTGAACAGGGTTTCGTGCTTGCTCCAACAGAGAATTTAAAGACACTTTATTCTCGACCCTGACCCAACCCGCAGTTGTGCTTAAAAACCATCGCACTGGAGCAGATTCCGAGCTTGCCGAGATTTCAAGCTGGAGATTTTTATCGAGTCCCTTCCCCTTTTCTTCAAAGCTGACAATGACAGGAGTGAGGTCTTTTTCATCGGTCACCCCGTTAATCACTTCGTCTGAGCAGTCTGACAGACCATTTCGGTCATCGTCATCTAGGTTGGGAATGACTAATGCCCCTTGACCATTCCAGCTCCACGGGGTGTTCAGATCATCGCTCTCATCGATATGGCCATCGCGGTTGCTATCCGTAAGAATTGATACCCCCGGAGTTGATTCTGCTCGTCTAAACGTGTCTGTAGAGTGCGCTGTACCCGAAAAATCGGCCCTCAGACGCCCTACATTCTCGGGGCTGCAGGCGACTGTTGCGGTGAGGATGAAGATCGTATTGCATAAGAGGGACTTAAACATATTTGAAATCCTGTGATACAAGCGCCATGACCGGACTCGTCTTCCTGCGTGTCCAAACAAACTAGCATCGGAAATGTCATGAGCACAAAGACCGTTCATATTTATGAGTTTGCCATTCAAGGAATGAGCTGCACGGGGTGCGCAGGACGAATTGAACGCGGATTATCTGCAACTCAGGGAGTTGAGCGTGCCGCTGTTCATTTTTCGACCCATACGGCAGTCGTCGAAACACAGCTCGATGCATTGGAAATTGAAAAAAAGGTTGAGTCGCTCGGTTACAAGGCCGAGTTCATTCGACCTGAAACCTCTCTCGAGGAAAAACATGCTCGAGAGTGGCGCTCCGCACGGAGTCGTCTTTTCGCAGCGCTTGTTCTCGGTCTTCCTGTGATCACTCTGGGAATGTTTCATCATCTTGCGGCGAACATTTGGGTTCAAGGTGTCTCAGCCATTCTCACCTTTGCCTTGCTGGTTGGACCAGGGGCTGAATTTTTCATCAGGGCTGTGCGTCTGCTTCGGCAGCGGACTTCGGGCATGGATACACTCGTGGCGCTGGGAGCCGCTATTTCTTTCATTTGGTCTTGCGTCCAAGCGCTCAACGGCAGCGACGCTCTCTATTTTGAAACCGCGGCTGCCATTGTGACGTTTGTGATGGTTGGTAAATTTATTGAGCACAAAATGACGTGGCGTGCGACTTCGAACATGGGTGCCCTGCTCAGGCTTCAGCCCACAACAGCTCAACGTGTGTCGAAATCGAATTCTGCAGAAATTGAAACAGTCGACTTAAGATTTGTGAGAGAGGGCGATGTTTTATTGACCCGGGTCGGAGAGCGTTTTGCAGCAGATGGCGTGATTGTTGAGGGCCGCACAGAGGTCGATGAGTCACTCCTGACTGGAGAAAGCCGCCCGCTTGTGAAGATTGAAGGAGATGCTGTGGTTGCCGGTGCACTCAATCAGGTGGGGGCTGTTTTGTACACAGCTAAAGCGGTTGGTCCGCGCTCGCGTTTGGGTGAGATTGTTGGATTTATTGAACGCACACAGCTCTCTAAGGCTCCAGCACAACGGATTGCCGATCGTGTTTCGGCTTTTTTTGTTCCAGTCATGCTCGCACTGTCGGCGTTGACTCTTATTTTTTGGAGCTTCATTTTAAAGGCAGATCTTGCTGTCGCAATCAATGCTGCTGTCTCGGTGTTGGTTGTTGCATGTCCTTGTGCGCTTGGACTTGCGACACCCATTGCTGTTGCCATTGCAACCTCGCGTGCCGCACGCGATGGTTTGCTTTTCCGCGATCTGGCTGCGCTCGAAAGATTACAATCGGTCAACGCAATCGTCTTCGATAAAACAGGAACCCTGACAGAAGGACGTCTTTCTGTCGCGCGTGAGCTTTGGTTTGACGGCAAGAAATCTAGCGACATTTCGGCGGCGGAGCTCGTGCAAATTGTCGGTCGTTTGGAGCAACGTTCGCAGCATCCGGCCGCGCGGGCTCTTGTGGATTATTTGGCTACGCGGCAGGTTCAATCTTCAAACGAAATCAAATTTGCTCAAAGCGAAGAAATTGCTGGCGAGGGCATGCGTGCTCTTTGGCTCTCTCATGTTGGAGAACGGCGCATCCGTGTGGGGCGACCAAGCGTTGAACACATTGAGCGTTTATCGGGCGGACAAGCACAGTCGTGGGTTGTGTGCACAGTTGACGATGAGCTGAGGGCCGCGTGGTCGTTGAGTGACACCCTCCGTCAGGATGCTCAGCCATTGATAGAGACGCTGAGGCGACAAAACATTCGGACTGTTCTGGCTTCAGGAGATCAACCCGAAACAGTCAGTTTGGTGGGTAATGCACTCGGGGTCGAACATTACGCTCTTCAAACACCGCAAATGAAGGCTGAGCTCGTTCAGAAAATGCGTTCGGCTGGTGAGTGTGTGGCGATGTTGGGAGATGGGGTGAACGATGCACCCGCGCTTGCTGCGGCTGAGGTGGGAATTGCGATGGGTGGTGGCACGGATGCAGCACAGCAGACTGCTTCATTAACCTTGCGTGATTCAGGATTAGCGGGTGTTTTGCGGGCGATTCAGCTTTCAAGGGCAACTTTTCGCAACATCCGGCAGAACTTAACGTGGGCATTTGCTTACAACGTCTTATTGATTCCGATGGCTATGATGGGTCGATTGACTCCGATGTGGGCTGCGGCTGCAATGGCAGCTTCGAGTCTTTTTGTTGTACTAAACTCGCTCCGGCTTTTGCGATTTGATATCCAAAAACAATCGTAATGAGGCTAAAAATGGCCGCAATCCAACCCGAGGTTGAATAGCCCACAAGTTGCTTCGAAGCTGTTTCGGTGATGAGGGCTCCGGCAAGGAGTCCTGCACTGCCCTGTGCAAGCGATTGCACCGATGCATTCATGCTCAAATATGCACCGCGCTTTTTGGGCTCCACAACTGTTGTGAGCAACGACGAGTAGGGGACCATGCGTGCTCCCATGCAGACCATAAAAACTGTTGTCACCGAGAGAATGAAGATTGTGTTTGATGTGCTCAGATGTGTGAGAGTGAATAGGGGGAAAATCGAGACGAGCACACCGAGCGGAAAAATTTTTGATGTTCCGTAGGTATCGGTCGCCTTGCCGATGAGAGGCATCGTAAAGATGCTCAATGCGCCGCCCAGAAAATACATGATCGGAAGGTTACTTTCCGGAAAGCCCAGATTGTTGACGATAAACGGGCTAATATAAATGATGACCATAAACTGCCCGGCAATAATAAAAAAGGTCATCAGAAAACCAAGGACTGCACGCTTGTCGCCGAAAAGTTGAGAGAGTTCCCAAAAGCGTGTTTTGATGCTTGTTTTTGTATCGATATGGGCCGTGAGGCTTGGAAAACGCAGCAGAGCCACCAAGAACAAAACGCCCAACAATGCACTCACGACATAAAAAGGCATGTGCCAACCATATTTGTTTGCCAGCGCGAGCCCCACAGGAAGCCCCAAAATTGAAGAGATTGAAAATGAGATCATCACGCGGCTGATTGCGTAACCTCTGCGCTCGGGAGGAAACACGTCCGAGATGACAGCTTGAACGAGCCCTCCCAGTGCTCCGCCAAAAAAGCCTGCAATACAACGAGCGATGAGAAGTACAGCCGCTGTTGGTGCAAGAGCGCAGAGCAATGTGCCTGCAAAAAGACCAATCATGCAAAAGCGCAAAAACAATTTTCGATCATATCTATCGATGAAGGGTGCCAGCACAAATCCGGCTATTCCTGAGCTGATTCCATAGGCTGAAACAACATGACCAAATTGAGCCGGTGATAAATCGAACAGTCTCATCAACTGCGGCCCCAGAGGCATCATCACCATAAAATCCATTGTGTGGGCAAATTGTATTGAAGCCAGAAGCAGGAGAATGAGTTTTTCTTGCGAGGCACTGAATGTTTGTTTCATAGATTCTCCAGTCTGGCAGGTCATCTTATCATGTTTGTCGCAGCGCTTTCGCGAGCGTGAATTTATTGGCAGACTGTAAATCTCTCTGATGCGGAGTCTGCCGATGAAATTGTCGCCCCTTGCTGGATTTAGAGTTCAGCCCCTCGAGTCTCCCCTGCATATGCCCTTCAACATTTCCAAGGGAGCTGTTGAAACGGTAAAAAACGTCTTAATTCAGTGTATCGATGCTATGGGGTGTGTTGGTCTCGGAGAGGCAGCTCCGTTTCCTGTGTTGACGGGTGATACGCAGGACATTGCCTTGCAGGCCTCATCGGAGCTGACATCCGAACTCGTTGGACTTACGCCCGCAGGTGCTTTGGAAAAGCTCCACAACGAGCTTTGGCAGGCCTTTGGTTATGCGCCCTCGGCACGCACGGGAATAGAAATTGCACTCTGGGATTTGCACGCGCGGCAACTTCAATGTCCTCTTTGGATGCTCTGGGGACGCGCTGGCCTCAGTGGCACTGAAACAGATATCACCTTGCCTTGTTTGCCCGCAGGTGATGTAGGTACTTTTTGGAATCAATTTGCCAAGCACCAATTTCCATATGTGAAAGTCAAAGTCGGCGGTAGCACTGTTGCCGATGACGTTGAACGCATTCTTGAACTCCTGAAACATGCGGGTCCAACACTCAAAATCAGCCTCGACGGAAATCAGGGCTTTCAAGTCGATACAGCAAAAAGACTGGTGTTCGAGTTGAAGGCGAGAAAAATTGAACCCTTGTTTTTTGAACAGCCATTGCCGGAAGATGACTACTCTGGAATGGCCCGATTGGCAGAAACCCTCTCTATTCCTGTGTGCGCCGACGAAAGTGTAAAAACGCTCAGTGATGCCATGAAGATCATCAACGAAAAATGTGCGCAAATGTTCAATCTCAAATTTATGAAATCAGGTGTTCGCGAGTCTCTTTTGATTGCCGAAGTGGCTCGTCAGTGTTCCATTGGATTGATGATTGGAGGCATGGTCGAAAGCGAAATTGCAATGACGGCTTCGCTGCATGCCGTTTGCGGTACGGGTGTTATTCGCTGGTGTGACTTGGATACACCCTTCTTTTTGCAAAAAAGAATGACGAAGGAAAGTCCATATCATCAGGCCAATGCGCGATTGGTGCTTCCGTCTGGCAATGGGCTTGGGCTATCGCTCATTGCACAGGAGTGAATATGAGTTCCAAATCGATTGAGCATTTGCTTGTAGATTGTCAGGATGTGAGTCTAAGTTTTGCTGAACGTCAAATCATCCAAAATTTCAATTTGAATATATCCGTCGGAGACCGAATCGCCTTTTTGGGGCCATCGGGGTGCGGAAAATCCACACTTTTGAATCTGATTTCAGGCCTTCTGGAGCCAACCTCAGGTCAGGTTGTCCGGCATCTGCCCGCAGAAAAAATATCCTTCGTGTTTCAGGATGCATCCCTTTTTCCGTGGAAGACCGTTTCTGAAAATCTTGCAGTCGTAAATGACCTCATGAGCCAGTCAAAGCTCGGAACTGCAGAATTAAAATCAAAAATTGTGAGCCTTCTGCAACAGGTCGGACTTGCCGAGAGAATCAATGCTTATCCCGATCAACTCTCGGGTGGCATGAAAATGCGCGTCGCCCTTGCGCGAGCTCTTTTGAATTCGCCTCAGTTGCTTTTACTCGATGAGCCTTTTTCGGCTCTGGACGACCTAACACGCGAGCGACTTCAAGATGATCTTCTCCGCTTAAATGAGGCCAATGGCTCTGCATTTGTTTTGGTGACGCACAATATCGAAGAGGCCCTCCTTCTCTGCAGCCGAGTGTTTGTCTTTGCGCAAAACGGTGCCATCCTAAAAGAGTTTAATGTTGCTCTCACTTCCACGAGCATGGATGCACAGGCGGTGCGTGACTCTCAAGAAGTTGCAAAGCTTCGGCAGGAGGTCCGTGTGTTGTGGAATCATTCACCGGTTGGGGAGACCACACGTGCGTAGTTTAATTGTGGTGGGATTTATTCTCATCGTTTGGGAATGTGTGTGTCGTATTTTTGAACTTCCCGCCTGGCTTTTGCCAAAACCCACTGCAGTGCTCG
This sequence comes from uncultured Oligoflexia bacterium, assembly GCA_964460155.1. Taxonomy (GTDB): domain Bacteria; phylum Bdellovibrionota_B; class Oligoflexia; order Silvanigrellales; family Silvanigrellaceae; genus RFOM01. Next base: position 10,956 of record CAYWSV010000015.1, read on the forward strand.
AGGTTCTGCAAAAAGATACGCCCGCTTTGCTGAAATCATTTCTTTTCACGGCCAAATTGACTGTTGGTGCTTTTCTTTTGGCGGTTGTATCTGGGTTTTTTGTGGGTTTGCTCTCGCATCTTTGGCGTGGGTTCAGAGAGGGGATTTTTCCATTCACCATTCTTTTGCAGACCACACCCGTGGTTTCGGTCGCTCCATTGTTGATTATTTGGTTTGGGAACAACGCTTTTCTTGCTCTTTTAGCATGCTCTTGGCTGGTGTGTGTTTATCCCATGATCAGTTCAACGTATTCTGGTCTGGGTCAGAATGATGCGAACTTGAAGCGTCTATTCTCTCTCTACAAGGCCTCTGCGTGGCACCGCTTGTGGCATCTTGAATTACCCTCTGCACTTCCGCAGATCATCAACGGGCTGAGGATTACGGGAGGACTTGCGCTTGTTGGTGCTGTTGGCGCTGAATTTGTTGCCGGAACTGGTGGGCAAGAACTAGGGCTCGCCTATCGTTTGTTGATGGCTGCGTATAATCAGGAGACAGCGCGTCTTTTTGCAGCTCTGACGATTGTTTCCGTTTTTGGATTATTCATCCATGTTTTGCTTTCGGCCGTCGAAAAAATGGTTCTTAAAAAACTGCGCGTCTTTCGCTCTTCAGGACCTTGAAACATTCTTTAGGTCCTGAAGAGTGTTTTGAGCTCAAAGCTTCTGCGGGTCGGACTTCAAGAAAGACGCAGGGTCTTTGGAAAAATGCTCTGTAAATTTGGTCGCATTCAGTGGCTTTGCATCAGACTTCACGCCATGAAGACCTCCGGCGTATCCCAAATAAAGGTCCTGCAAGTTGTCTTCTTGACCCTGTGGATTGAAAGGCTTGAGCGGGGCAGACATGTGGTCGAGAAGGTCGCTATAGAGTTCGTCGAATCTATTCCACTTGTCCACGAACCGACGCAAAGCTGGGTCTTCTGTTGAGCTGACGACAACAGGTTTGTGCGCTCCGCCGATATTTTTGTCTTCTGATTTTTGAATTTGTCTCAGCTCGTACACAGCATTGAACACAGAGGGTAAACGGGCAGCCATCGCCGATGAATGTCCGCTGGTCTTCAGTCGTTGTGCAAGGAATTTTGGTACATAGTAATGATACAAAGCAGTTCTTGGGGATTGAATTGTTTCTGGATAAGCGGTGATCTTACCCTGTACTAATCCAGTTTCCAGAAGTTGAAGTGTGTTGTCGAGAACAAATGCCATAGGGTGTTGTGCGACCAGTAAGTATTTGCGCTGCGCAGCTGTCTGAGCACCGTCCTGAAAAAGAACAGCAAGGCGTTCTGTGGCTACGTCTTCGCGGCCTGCACTTTGCGACAGAGTGAAGTTCCACAAATTGAATTTTTGATTGGCGTAAATTGCATCCAAACATGCGCGTTGTAATTCGTTGAGATAATTTCCAACGGCCGGATCTGCGAGGAGTGTTTTGAGTCTGCGTCCAAGAAAAACGAATGCAGAGTTTCCATCGGGGCGTCGGATATAGTCGAAGTCCAGCTCTCGAGCGAGCCCATCAGCTGCGCGCTCGCAGGCTTTGTAGTCGCTCGTCTCGGGGGTAAACATTTCGACACATTTAGCTTTCATTTTAGACGCAATTGTGCCGGTGATTTCGTCGTTAATGATTGCAAAAGATTTCGCATCACCTGAATTCTGCAGAGAGGAACCCGCTTGAAGACTCTGAGAATCGTTGCTGGGTTGAACACCACATCCAACGGTCAAAGTTGACGAAGCCATCAGGGTCAGAAGAAACTTCGGGATCGTCTTGAAAGAAGTCATCTCGGATTCTCCTCTGCAGAAACAATCGACTCTTAAAGGCCGTTTATGATGCGCGCGTGCTCGTTTGCGCTTAATCCAAACCCACGGCTGTCACCCGGCGTCAGACGATTATTGAGAGCATTTACGCGTCGTGAAGTGTCGGGGTGTGTTGAGAGCCAGTCGTGGCGTTTGCCATCGTTTGGATCGCCCTTGCCCAGTACATTTTTGAAGAAGACAACCATTTGTTCTGCGGGATATCCTGCTCGACGCATGGTTTCAAAGCCAGTGCCGTCGGCTTCAAACTCAAATGCGCGGCTTCCGGGGAGCTGAAACAATACAGCGGTTCCCAAGCCAATAACGAGGCCGCCCAAGCCACCCACACCTTTAACCCATCCACCATAAACAGCCTGATTGGCCATGGACTGCAGCGCGTGCTTGTGTGTGATGTGTGCAATTTCGTGTGCCATGACGCCTGCAACCTGTGCTTCATTTTCAGCAGATTTCAGCAGGCCTGTGTGCATGTAAACGTAGCCACCCATCGTCGCAAAGGCGTTGATGGAGTCTTCTTCGACGACTTGGAATTTGAATGCAAGGTCGGGACGATCCGAGGCAGCCGCCAGACGTTGACCAATACGGTTGACGTAATCGGATGCGGGATGATTTTCGAGTGTTTTAATCGTGACACCCGTTTCCTTCGCACGTGCTGGGTCTTTAATTGCGGCATCAAATTCTGCGCCGTATTTGTATTCTTCATCCAGTGAGAGATTTCTTAGTTTTTCGGCTTCTGCTTGTCCGGCCCGAACAGATGTTCCCCACTCCTGCGGTTGTGCTTCGGGTGCACGTGCAGCCTGAGTGCCGCATGCGACTCCAAGAACAGACATGGATGCCAAAAGAAGTCCCTGTTTGACGAGTTTCATAGTGAGCTCTCCTCAATACGGCGCCAGAGTGCGTCGCGTCGCCTCTGTTTTGCAAAGTTTATGCCACCCGGCGATAGCAGGAAGAATAACTGTAAGACACAGGAATTTTGGGTCTTTCCTGTGAGTTTAGGTGTCTATTGTTTCGACACTGTGCAGTGATGTCGTTGTTTGTTGCAGCGAAGATTGCTAAGGCCCCGAGGCTGCTTTGGTTGGTCAAAATTTAGGGAGATTGTGGATATGAGACGTGTATTTTCAAGCCTGGTCTTCATTGCGGGTTTAACGTTGGTTAAAGCTCAAGCTTATGCAGGCGGAGTTAATCCTTGGAAACCCGTGACAGACGCGATTGTTGCCGGAATGGAAAAGCGCCTGACGAGCTATGGTGATCTTATGCAGGCTTTGTCGGCCGGAAAATCCGTGCGTACCGTACTCGACTACAAAAAATGCGAATTCCTTTTTCTCAAAGAATTCGTCGAAGGCAACGTTGTAAATACTGATGAACAGACCAGCGATACGGCTTGCAAGCTCGCCAATTCCGTGAAGCCCATGAGCTGTTATGGCAGCGCAAAAAATGGAATGGACGCTGTCGGCGGAATGAAGCTCGAAACATGGGAGCAGTTTGGTGTTGGAATTACTGGCAAGCGTGCCGACAAACGCACTTACGTTGCAGCATCAGAAACGAAACTCATTTCTATCCGGGGTTTTGTTCTGAATTATGGGAGCGTGCGCGTTTACGATGACGGAGAGGTTCTCGTGAAGGTCAATTATCTCGACCCCCGGGATTACGCGATCAAAATGGACGAGATGTTCCGTTGCCGCATCAGCGATGGTCGCGATGGTCATGGAGCATCGTTTTTCGTATCGCGGTAATTCACCGCGATACCCTCATTTGTTGAGGATGCGCTTGTAAACGTACGGACCAACTTTTGAGCCAGCCACCTGCTCGCCTTGCGCATTGAACCAGCGCTCCCACGGAGAAATAACACCGTCTTTGATGACTTCTTCGATGCTCAGTTTAACTGCTCCCTGAAAATTGCTCGGGCAGCCTTCAGACGGAGTTCCACCAACAAAAGATTCGCTTTTTTCATCCCATTCAAAATTCAACACGCATGTATCTCGCTGCGTCAGAGCTTCGTCGGGCAAAGCGCGGCGCTCAGCCAAACTGCGTTGGCATATGTCTGAAGGGACTTTTGTCTCGTCAAATGGATTTGTACGAACAGCAATCTTTCCATTTTCACTGCGGAAGAATTCGTAAATACGATTACGCTGGATAGTGCGTGCAGGTGTCGTGACAGTTTGCTGTGCGAGCATGAGGCGAGTGGCAGGTCGCATTGGATTTTGTGCCGCATCAACCTGACAAAATTGATAGGAAACAGGGATGAAGTTTTTGGGATCCTGCGCAACTTGTTCAGCGTTGGAAAAACGTCCCGAAAAGAAAGACGCTAACTGGGCCAGTCGCACGTCCTGAACCGCAACGCGTTCAAAGCGATATGGTCCCGCCTCGGGGCCCCAAGTGAGTTCGCCGGCAGCGTTCCAGCCGCGGTCCCATGTTGTCATGCCCTGCGCATTGAGTGTGAGCTCGCTGGTCATGCGGACCGCACCGGCCCGGCTACTTGGACATCCGTTACCCGTTGTTCCGCCGACAAATCCATCATCTTGAACGCGTGCCTGAGTTGAACATTTTTCTTCCGCGAGCTGTTTGAAACTGATGACTCTTTCGCTTTCTGGTTTGAAGCACAAGCCCGAGATATCTACTCCAGCTTGGGTTGCGTAACTCGAAGTTTTCACGGTCTCGGGAGTGTCACCCGTAGCAATTCTCAGGATGCGCACGCGGTAGGGATTGGCATCGGTGCTGACCGATTGTCGCAGGGCCAAAAAACGTCCTGCGCTTAATTCAGGGGGAAGATCGGTGACCGTCACTGTGCAATGACGAACGGTGACGTCGAGATAATTTGAGTCATCAATCGCTTGGGCAGAGCTGTCGAATGTTCCCAACAATAAATCTGCAAATCGATCGACCGCCGGACGTGAGTCATCCGCAGCAGCGGTCAGAGCCAAAGAAGAACCCAAAAGCGCGACGAGGTTGGTGGTCAGGAGGCTCGGTTTTAGGAACATGCGTGCAGTTCTCCGTTGGACTTCTTAACGATTGTTGAGGGGTGATTATGATCGGCCGATGCTTTACGCAATCGGAAATCCGGATGTTGCCGAGGTAAGAAAAATTATCTTTTAATTTTATGAGCTTGTGAGTCAGCTTTACCGGGTCAGGCGGTCGTCATCATGAAGATGAACATAAACAAGAGTGTCGCGGGCAGGGCGGCCAAGAAAAGCCCAAGCGGGCTGATGCCCTCTTCTCCGAACACGTCTTTGAGAATCCCGTAGCCTGCTGGATTGGGGGCGTTGGCAATCACCGTGAGTCCTCCGCCCGCAACAGCGCCACCCACGAGTGCGATTTTGGCTGCATCAGACAGGTTGGGAACCAGTGTGCCCAAATATGTGAGTGCAGCGTTATCGGTAATAGCAGTAAGCCCCGTAGCACTTAAAAATAATGCTGTGGGCTGCAGGGCTGCGACAACATCTTTGAGCCACCAACCTTGGAGTCCTCCAAGTGTCACAAGCCCGCCGAGGAAGAAGCCCACCAATAAACTTTCTTTGATTTTGAGTCTGCTTTGATGCTCACGAGTGACCTCGGCAAAGCCCAAGAAGAGCAGAAACAGGGGAAGAAAAAACGCCATTTTGGTGTGGTACGCCACGGTCAGAAACATAATGCCTGCGTGCACCACCGTGATCCACAGCGGAGCGGGCTGGCGAGATTCGGCTTCGGATTTGACGGTGAGTGTTGCAAGTTCTCGCCAAAAAAACAGGGCTGTTGCCGTTGTTCCAATGATGACCGAGACCAAAGCTTTAATTCCAATATTTTTGAACACGAACATTAAATCCCACTGCCACGGACCCGTAACCATCAAAATAGGTGGCGCAGCAAAATGAGTGAGCGTTCCGCCAATCGATACATTCACAAACAAAAGTCCGAGTGTGCCATAGCGCAGTCGTAAAGATGTTCTTTGCTGGAATAACGTATCCCGCAGCAGAAGTGCGCAAACGGTCATGGCTGCGGGCTCTGTGATGAACGATCCCAACAGTGCGCCGACTGTGAGTGTTGTTGAAAAGAAGGCGACAGCGGGTGGAATGGGAAGAAGCCGAGAGATTGAGAGAATCATTTGGCGCGAGAGTTGCATGATGGGTCGCGTCGAAGCCAGACACATGATCACAAAGACAAACGCCGCTTCAGAAAAATTGACTTGGTTCATGTAGGACGCAGCTGCATCTGTTCCCAAAAAAGCCGAGACCAGAATCAAAAACAAAAACGCCCACAGTCCAAAGACAACTTCAACCTCACCCAGAAAATGGAACAAGTTTTCCATTCCCGAGCCTTCCGGAAATCTCTTGGCCCAATTATTAAATTGCTTCGTAAAGAATGTGTGTAAGACAGCGCAGGCAAAGAAGACTGTGGATATTTTGAGGAGCAGAGGATCTGTAATCACGTGTTAAAATCTCCAAGTCTGCCTGTGGTCAAAGGAACGAGGCATTCGGCTCAGAGCGTGACAAAAATCTCGTGCTCATCAAAGCGGACTTTTTTGTTTTGAAGGAACGGATCTTCTGAATGCCGGTAGCCGAGTGCGACTGCAGCCACAGTCTTCCATCCGCTTCCTTCAATTTTCAGAAGTTTGTCATAGGCCGCGGGGTCGAGCCCTTCCATCGGAGTTGAATCAATTTTCATCAGCGCAGCGGTTTCCAGTAGGAACCCCATAGCAATGTAGACCTGTCTCTGTGCCCATGCTTCGATTTTAGTTGCACGCGGGCCAAGAATTAAATCGCCTGTAATTGCTTTTTCGAAACCGGCGAGAGTTTCAAGAGCCACACCGCGTACGTCGGCAATTTTTTGCATATTTGCACGAATAAAATCGGCATCGACTTTCTCTTTGAATGCCATGACGACGTAGTGTGAACAGTCGGTCACCTGCGACTGGTTCCACGAAACCTCGCGGAGTTTTTGTCGGAGCTCAGGGTTCTCGACAAGAAAAAATTTCCAAGGCTGCAAACCGTAAGAAGACGGTGACATACGCAGAGAGTCCTTTAAGACTTGCCAATCCGATGCCGGAATTTTTTTCTGCGCATCGAACTTCTTAACAGCATAACGCCATTGGAGAGCCTGCGAGATGATTTCCTGCTGCGACATGCTGTATGCCTCCCAATTTAAAGACCGTTTGGAAATGTTTTGGTGTCGATGACTCCACTGGCGCGCACAACCGAGAGCGCTTTCGAATACTCTCTAAGGACCTTGAGAAAGTAATCCAGCCGCGCACGCGTGTCGGCCTCGAATTTATTTGCAGGTTCATCTGATTGAAAAAGGCTTTCAACCTCTCTCAGAATCATATGATCCGGCATGTAACAAATGCGTGTGTTTTTGTAGCTGCTCATGCGCAGCTCGGCAACAGGGTAGGTGCCCGAACGACCAGCCGAGATTCCCACGATGAGCGCGGGTTTGTGGGCGAATTCCTGATTGCTGGCAAGTAGAAAAAGATTCTTGAGTGCGGGTGGGACCATGCCACCGTATTCGGGTGCAACCACGACAAACGCATCGCAGCTTGTAAGGTCCTGAGAATATCCTCCCCAGATTTTCTTCCAGCGCTCCTCTCCGCTCCATGTTCCTTCATCCCACATAGGGATTTCAGCGGTTGCGAGTTCAATCAGTGAGGTTCGCTGAGTAATACCCGTTTGTGAGAGTCTTTTTTCAATCCATTTGGCAACGCGCAACGACTGCGAGTTCTTGCGGTGGCTTCCAGAAATAATACCGACCTTCATGACAAACGACCTCCGGCACGAAACTCAATTCAATATCTGCAGAAAAGTCAACGGTGAGTCTGCCTACATCGGGACAAAAAGATGGTCAAACGTGTGTCTGTGTTGGTTGCGTTAAATTTGATGTCCAAATTTTTGGCGTAGCATCTTCAAACCTCGAACTGCGAAAGACTTGGCTTTAAAATCAGCGAATCGGTTTCTTTCTGCGTCGCGCAATTCAATTTGGGGGACATTCGGTGAAAGTTTTCTTCATCACAGGAGCTGCTCTGGCAGCCAGTCTTTTTGTTGCAGGGTGTAAGCCACGATCGTTCAATGCGGGAGTGCAATCGAGCGAAGATGCTGCGTTTACGAAGCAGTTCGAGGTGACCCGTTTCGCGACGTGCAAGGATTCAAAAGGTCAGGAGTCGGGCGGGTTTGATCTCGTTTGGCGCATCAGCAAGTCGAGCGGTGAGGCCGTTACTCCTTACGTTCTTGGTTTCGCTGGTTCAGCGGAATCGAAAGACGGACAAAAGTTTGAATTCAGAAGTGTGTCGACGATCGACGAACCTCGTTACATTCCGCCAGAAGTGAAGCCCGATGGTTCCTTTCCTGTGATGAGTTACACCGTTTACTCACTTCAGTACCCTGATAGTGAGCTCAAATCGGGCTGGGGTTATCAGCGTTTGAATGGTCAGAATGTCAAAATGACTGATGTGACTGGCGGAACATTTATGGTTCCAAAAAGTCAGGATGCAGGCGCATTTGCAACACGCTACTTTTTTCGCACTAACGAAGGCAAGACGCTTGAGTTTAATTGTCAGGCGGTTTCAGACGCGGTGCGTCAGCGTTTAAGAACATATTTGACCCCAGATGGATCGCATGGATACAAAGGTGATCGCGGAACTGTAGTAAATGCAAAGGCTCCGAGTTCTCCAACTCCTGCCGGAGGAAAGTCGCCCTCTGCTCCAACACCCGCGGCTGGTGCGACGACTTTGGATCTCCGCCCTCAGGGTCGGCCTGCGTCTTACGATGCTCAATTCCGTCATGAGCGCATTTATAACTGCGGAGCAAACGGAGCGATTGAAGTTATTTGGAGGAAGGCAACTTCTGCTGGAGCTGTCATCAGTCCAAAAGAGCAATACGTTCTTGGTCTCGCTGGTCGATTGGTGGATGCGGAAACCAAAAAAGAAGTGACATTCAGCTCGGTGTCGATGGACTCCGGCCCTGCGTTTCAGGCTGGTTCGCAGCCCTCGCCTGCGAGCTATTTGAGCCCCTCTTTTGAATTCACGGCAGACGAAGTGAAGTCAAAGATGTCTTTCCACAGCGCGATTCCAGGTTTGCCTGCAGGGCAAGCATTCGCATCCGGAGGAACACTTTGGGTTCCTTACGATGGTTCCGGAAACAGTGTCTCGATAGCGGTATCTCTTGGTTCCTCGCTGCGCGCGCCTGCGTTTCAGGTGATCGCAGATTGTACCCCTTTGACGAAGAACATTCCGCAGTTGCTTACGACTTGTGCGGGTCGTCAATCCGCAGGACAGTGTAATCGTTAACACGCAGCGGTCAGGAGAGTGATTCTGCGTTCTTTGCTCAAGATTTTTCTTTACATTGCATCCGCTTCGCTGCTTTCGGGCTGCGGAGCGGTTGATTTTTTATCTCCGAAAATTCCTTCGAGTGCGAAACAGAGGAATGAAAGAAATCCCTCTTCATTGATTCACTTTCAAGAGAGCCTTGATGTTTCGGAACTCAAATTGAGTCTGGCCGAGAGTTTTTTTGCCCTCTGGAACGACCCTTTTTTAATCCAGCAGTGGTACTTGCGCAATGAAGGTCAGCCTGTGCCAAGTGTGGGAGAAGGACTGGCGGGTGCAGACATCCGCCTTCCTGATTTGGGTGTTCCTTCGCCCTCTGTTACTCCGGTGATTTTGGCACTCATCGACACAGGCGTGGACTTCGCTCATCCCGATTTAAATCCGGACATGTTTTTTATGAACGCGGGTGAAATGGGTGTCGATGTTTTCGGTCGCGATAAATCTGTGAACGGCATCGACGATGATGGAAACGGCTATGCAGACGACGTTTCTGGGTGGAGTTTTGCAGACGACACCTCCAGTCAGCGCGATGCGCTCGGTCATGGAACACATCTGGCAGGACTTTTGGCTGCCCGACGCGATAATGCTTTTGGAATTGCGTCGCCTTGGAACGGATTTAAGATCCTCTCTGTGCAAATTTTTTCAGGGGCACATCCTTCGGTCTCGGCCGAAAAAATCGCCGAAGCCATTCGTTATTCGGTTGATATGGGGGCGCGTGTCATATCTGCGAGTTTCGGAACGCCCAATTTTTCTCAGGCGCTGTATGATGCTGTGAATTATGCTCGCCAGCATGATGTTCTGTTTGTCTCAGCAGTTGGAAATTTTCGAAAAAATTTAGACCGGGAACCGAGTTATCCGGCGTCCTATCAGTTGGAAAATCAAATTTCCGTTGCAGCAAGTGACAATCAGGATCTTGCTTCGGTCTTTACAAACTATGGCAAAAATGTGGATTTATTCGCACCGGGGACGCAGATTTTTTCAACAGTCCCACGCGGGCAATTCGGGTTTAGGTCAGGCACCAGTCAAGCTTGTCCGCTTGTTGCGGCCGTCGGTGCTGAATTGCGTGCACGTATGCCAAACAAGTCGAGCGTTGAAGTCAAGCAGCAAATCATCGAAGCAGCGGATGAACTTTCAGGGCTTTCGGGGTTTAGCCGCACCGCTCGTCGGCTTAATCTCAGCAACACACTCGCTGGCCGCTCGGGCGAGCGTCTGATGAGTAGTGAGGGAAAGACCTCTCGGCTTTTGAGCTACACAGCGGAAAGCGAGCATCCCTACAGGGCGGGGGTGGTGCAAAAAGTCAGTCTTCAACTTCCATCCGGCGTGACTGCATTTCGAGTTCATTTTGAGAAATTTTCCACCCACTCCGCAGATACACTCACAATTCGCGATTCCACCGGTCGACGCGTTCAACGCCTCAGTGGTGAACTTGGAGAGTTTTGGAGCACACTCATTCATGGTTCTACGGCTGAGCTCGAGTTCACGACTGACGCGTTTGTGAGTGATTGGGGATGGAAGGTTGACATGATTGAACTTATTGCCCCCTGACGTTATGCTCGACCACTATGACTTCTAAAAACTCAGGTACAAAAACCGGAAAAGCAGTCTCGACCTCAGGGAACACAAAGGCCCCGACGGATTTTCCGCCGATTCCTTTTTCTGAGCGCGAAAAAAAGCTCACCGATTTGCATTCGCTCTACATTGATCCTTTTTATGAGTCCGCCGAAAACTTAGATTTTGCGGGCGTTAAAGGAATTCGCCTCAGCGCACGTGCGTGGCGCAGCGAATCTTCTACGGCAACGCTTGTTATAGTTTCAGGGCGCAATGAGTCGCATGCAAAATATGCAGAAGTAGCTTATGACTTTTTCACACGCGGATACGACGTCTACTGTTATGACCATCGCGGTCAGGGGTTTTCGCAGCGCGAACTGAGCAATTCTCAGATTGGTTGGGTTGAGTCTTTTCAGGCATACGTCAACGATTTATCTACCTTTCACGCTCAGGTGGTTGAACCCCGTCGTAAGGGTCCTCTCTTTCTTCTTGCTCACTCAATGGGTGCAACAATTACATCACTCTGGTTGTCGCAATCGCGCGTTAAACCGGCAGCTGCCGTTTTTTCAGCACCCATGGTGGAACTTATCCTGAAGCCGTATCCGCGGATCGTCGTCGAGCTCATGGTTAATCAAGCGATTAAGGCAGGACGAGAAAAAGAATATGTTCAGGGCGGCAAAGACATCGAGCTCAGCACTTATGGATTCGATTTAACTCACTGTCGTGCGCGTCGGGATTGGAACCGTGAATTGTTCCGCAAATATCCTCAGACGCGGTTGGGTTCCCCAAGTTATCGCTGGTTGCACGAAGCGCTGTTGGTCGAAAGGCGTCTTTCGCATCTGGAATTCCCACGATTCGTTGGCTGTCCGCTATTGGTGTGGCAGGCCGGCGATGATCAGGTTGTGAAAAGTAATTTTGTTCGTTTTGCTGCCCACAGTCAGACAAGTTTTATTGTTGCCTATGAGGCAAAGTCGCAGCACGAATTGTTGCAAGAAAGTGATGACATTCGGCAACGAATCATGTGTCAGACTCTTGCTTTTTTTGAAGGTTGGAAACACACGGGAGACGAAAAGTGAGTCAGATTTCTGTTGAGTTTCTCAAAGAGCATCCTATCGCTCACCGTGGTTATTTCGATAACGCTGGCGCGTTTCCCGAAAATTCTGTGGGTGCCATTGTTGAAGCCGTGAGCAAAGGATTTGCTTCTGAGCTTGATGTGATGCTCTCGTCCGATGGCGAAGTCATGGTTTTTCACGATGATTTCATGGAACGCATGTGCGGCCTGAGAAAAGATTTTTCAGAGATGAGTGCGCTTGAATTGCAGGGCGCGCGTTTATGTCAAAGCGCAGAGAGCATTCCTACTTTGGCACGTGTTTTGAGTTTTGTTCAGGGCAAGCGGCCTCTCATTATCGAGCTCAAATCGTTTACGCGCCGAGGAATCGACACCAATGGTCGCCTTGAACGTAAGGTTGTCGAGCTTTTAGCGACCTACAATGGCCCGGTAGCACTCAAAAGTTTCAATCCATTTACTGTCACCGAACTTCTGCGGCTGCGCACCGGTGCAGATCGCTGGCCTGTAGGTTTTATTTCCTGCAATCACCGCAAGGATCCTGATTTTGCGTTTCTCTCTCCAGAACAATCCGAGGGATTGAGCCAACTGCGCGAGGGCGTCGCACCAGCGTGTGAGTTCATTAGTTACAATATTAATGACCTCACCGAGGAACTCTCCATGCGAGTCAGGGCGCGTATGCCGCTCATGGTGTGGACTGTTCGCACAGAGGAACAGTTCAATAAAGCGTCTCAACTTGCTGATAATATTGTCTTTGAATGGCGTGGAGTGCAGCCCCGCTCGGTCGGCTGAGGGTGTCCACAGCGGGTCGGCTAAGTTGGCCAATCAATCAATATAAACGTTCGTTTTGTATGATTTTTTTTCTTGGCAAGCCTAATTTCTGAAGCTACCCATTCCCTGGTGGACGCAGTGTCACTGTGTCGGATTTTTCGCAGGGGAAGAAATCAAATGAAACTCAATCAAGCTCTCGTATTCGTTGCCGCATCAGTGATGTTCACAGCGTGCTCGACTGACGCTGATCTGCAAACGTCTGATTTTTCTTCACAGGTGACCCAAAGCTGGAATTTTAATTCAGGGAGCAGCGCTGCTTCCGCAATTGCAGAGTCTTCTGATAACTGTGCAACGAATCTTCCAGAGCCGTCTTTGGCTTCTGGCCACTGCTTTAACCCAACTCCCGTTGCTGATGTTGTTTCTTCAGCTGGTGTGGGTCCGCTTTTGGCTTTGTGTGTTGCGACCAATGTCTCTGGCAGTGCATCGCAGGCGTCACTGATTGTTGTCGATCAGCAAGGCAGACTTGCAAGTGAATCCTTCGGAAATGGTTCGATGCAAGTGCTTGCAACCGTACCGAGTGGCGGTCGTTACAAGGTGTACGTTGGCTTTCCATCTGCGGGCGCAGGCCAAAGAGTTAAAGTGCTTGCAGGATTTACCGCGCAGTTCTCGGTGAACTCGATCGCATGTTCGTTCAAGTGATCCGCTTGAGCATAGACGCGTTTGCAAGGCAGATTCGTCTTGTTCAGTCTTGTCTTCTGATGCTTCTCAGCGTCGTCCTGTTTGTTCCTGCAGAAGTATCAGCCTCACTGCGTATCGTTCCTCTGAAAAAAAAGGGATTCTCGCCAATTCAGGTGGCCGTCGCTGAGTGCAAATCGCAAACCACTCATCAGCCGCGCAAGAACGCTCCGCGGCTTCGGCCGGAGTTCATGGTCGTGCTGCACGGTCGTGGAGGATCAACCTCTGTTGGCTCGTTGCTCGAGTCTTTTCGTCCGTCTTTATGCAAACACAACCTCAAGGGCATTGCACCTGCAGCACCCACGGCTAATGCAAACTGGCCTTTCGAAACTCCGAGTGGTGAGGGTCAGGATCAATTCCTTTTAGATCTCATTCAAAAGGATGCACGGGAGCTCCTGAAATTGAGTCCGAAGAAGGCAGTGGGCTCGGTTTTGGTTGTAGGAGTTTCTGCCGGAGCCACCTTTCTCATGGGGGACTTCTATCCTAAACATGGGCATCAACTTCGAGGAACGGCTATAGCGCTTTGCGGGGGTTCATGGCCTGTGAACGGCGTCATTCAAGGCGTAAAAACGATCGAGGCGAATTTTCCTTTGTTTGTTCAGATCGGTAAAACTGATTTTCTTTTCGATCAGGTGCGCGCCGGACTCACCAAATATTCAGAGTTGGGGCTCCCTGTGCGTGCACGCTTTACCGATCGCTCAGGTCACTGTGCTTTTGACTTCAACGAAGCAATCGATAACGTTTTGGCCGAAGCTCAATAACTGTAGGATGAGATGATGAATAACACCAATCGTGTGAAACATGTTTTGGTTTCCGGTGGGACTCATGGCAACGAATATACGGGAGCTTTTCTTGTTCGCCATTGGCTAAAAAATCCTAATGATTTACAGCGGCCTTCGTTCAAAACTCATCCGCTTTTTGCCAACCCCCATGCGTTTCAGATCTGTCGGCGATATGTTGAGAGGGATCTCAATCGCAGCTTTAATCCCTCAGGAGTCTCGCCTGATGATCGGGCTCTTGAACTCAGGCGTGCACAAGAAATTCAGTTGGAGCTTTTGAAGCAATGCGATGGCTCGATGCCGGATGTGATTTTCGATCTTCACACGACGACAGCTCAAATGGGCTTGAGTCTTGTGCTGACCAACCGTGAGCCATTTAACCTTTCGCTCTATGGTTATCTTAGAAATTATTTTCCTGATGTGCGTGCTTATCTTTGGGAAGAACCCCTCGCACAGCCGGGTTTTTTGAATTCACTTTCAAAAAATGGTTTTGCCATTGAAGTGGGCTCTGTTCCCAACGGTGTTTTAAACGCTGATTGGGTTTTTAAAACTTCAGCCTTGGTGTCGCGCTGTTTAGATTTTATCGAGTTGTACAACACCGGATGCGCGATCAATACACCTGCAACCGTTCCTCTGTACTGTTTTACCAAGCACATCGATTATCCTCGGGACTCCGAGGGACTACCTGCTGCTATGATTCATCCGCGTTTTCAGGGCACGGATTTCGAGTTGCTCAAATCCGGAGATCCGATTTTTATTCGCTTCGACGGCACAGAAATTCATTGGACGGGTGAATCAACGTGGCCTGTTTTTATCAACGAGGCTGCTTACTACGAAAAAGGAATCGCCTTTACAGTGTCTGAGCGAATCGAGGTGCCGGTTCCTGAGCTTATTTGCAAGCCGCGGTGAATGCAGATTTTCCTTTGCTCTTTGCTTTGCTGTCACTGGCGCTGTTGGGTCCCACAGGTTTACTCACGGAGTCATTTCCAGTGCTAAAATTCTCGGCTTGTGCCTCTGGTAGGGCGAGAATGGAAGCACCACCAGATACACCCTGATCATCGACTGTATTGAGAACCATGAGCGGCACGACGCCGTTAAAAGTTATCAGCGATCCGCTGTCTGTTTTTCCAAACGTCACTCTCTGACTGTCTTGTGGAACGCCAATCCGCAAAGTTCCATATTGGGTCACACCATGCACAGTTTGATCGAGAGCTTTCAATCCAGAGGTGTCGGTCGCAATTTGAATGAACTGTGGTGCCCGACTGACGGCGGTCAGCGGGAATTGAGCAAACGAAGGCTCACTCAGTCCATCACTCTGTTGAATTTGCAAATTGGTGCTGACAATAAATGCGGATGACAGCTGCGATTGTTCTTTGTCGATTGAGTTCTGTTTGATGCGATCAATTAATTGCTTCAAAGAGTTCGATAGAACGTCACGAAAGACCGAATACATATCGGTAGCGTGGCGGTTTGCCTTTTGTTCTGTCAAGGCAAACGATGCTGGTGTCTTATCTGAGGCAAAGCGTTTCCCTGACTTAAGCTCTGCCAATGAAAGTGCAGGCAGTTCGAAGTTTTTTTCTGCCGCGAGCCGATCAAAAACCGAGATTTTGTTACCATTCGAATCGCTTTCGGCAAGGTAGAATCCGGCAAGCTCGATGAGTTTGGGCTGGTTTTTGCAAAGAGAAACGGAAGGGCTGCTTCCAGTTTGAGAAATTTTGCAGTGGTCGAAGCTGAGAAGATAGGCCAGCTTCGAATAATTCTGAAAGCGCAAAAGCGATTGGATTCTATTAAGGTCCTTCTTTTGTTCGGTAGCAAAATTTGCGATTTTTGGATTCTTCCCCAGATACGCTTCGCTCTGGCGTTTTTTCTCATTCAGACGTTGTGAGAGAAATTTAAAAATTTCAGGAACATTTTCGCTGCGGCGAATTTCGAGCTCATATTCACCGACGTCCAGGGCACTCCAGCAGAGATCCGAAACTGTTTGCGCACTGGGAGCCAATCTTGGAATGAGCGTGTCGTTTTGACAAATCAATTGGTTGGCGTCTGTCGGTCCTGTAGAGGAGATTTTTGCGGGGTCTTGGGGTGGAACGATTGCATCGTATTCAGCGTGAGTTGGAATTTTCAATGCCTGAAGGAATTGAACCTCAACTTCAGGAGCCAGACCCAACTTTTTGAGTTCTGTCATGAGGGTTGTTGCTCGGTCAGAAAAATCCTCTCTGACTCTTATATTTTTGATGTATCCCTCTCCACGTTCAGGACTTTGCGCAAAATACAGGTGCAAAAGAGGTTTGGATGCTTCGAGGGCGTTTTCGAACCGGCAATGGCGCGCTGAATAGGCTTTGACCCGAATAGTTTCGGCGCCGACCTCGGTGACGTCGAAAGTTGCGTTGCAAGCTTTGTCACCAAACTGAATGTAGCCACCCTGTGTGAGTGTGTGGGTGTCGGCAAGCCGCAGGCTCTCGGTGCTCGTCGACAGACATGTTGATTGAGTCGTGGGTTTGCAGGCCACGGCTAAGGCGAGAGACAGACAAAAAATGTGAGATAAATGCTTCCTCATTTGGGCAATTTCGGCTTTTTCGCTCAGTTTCTTGAGTTTAAATTTTTAGGTCAAAAATATTGGACTCTTGGAGATTGCTTTGGGTTTACATAAGGTTTGTGTTCTTGTGCCTGTTATTCTCGTGTGCTTAAAGTTCGGGCCAATCTGGCCGTCGGAGGGGTGATGTGACAACAGCACATGCATTTTTTCGTTTTTTTCTGGTGATTTTTGCATGCTTATCGGTGGGTCTGGCATCGGTCGCCCAAGCAACGCCTAAGGCATACAAACCGGAAATCATTTCAGATACCCGCACACTCGGCGGTTTTAATGAGCTGGTGCCCTATATTCTGCCCTCACCTCATCAAGAGGATTCCGGAACTTGCCTGTACATGTCGCTCACGGGTGTTGCTGAGTGGTGGCTTGCCCGATTGAATCCTCAGGCCTCAAGAGCTCCGAATGGTCCATTGGATTTGTCAGAGCGCTATTTAATCAATGTGTCAGCGTACAAAAAATATCAAAAAGGGGTTCAAGACTGGAAAACCGACAGTATTGAATTGTTCAACGCAACAGGTCGCAGCGTACTGAATTCCTCATATCCTTTTACAAAGGCTTGGCACCGAGAGGACGAAAAAGGGGATATTTTCCCCGCTGAACCCGGTCAAAAGGGAAGCGAATATGGTGTCAACATTAACTGGTTCGATAATCTCAAAGCGATCGTCAGTGGGTACGTACAACTGCCAAAGTTCACCCGCACAGTTCTCTATGCCGACCCTGAATCCGATCAGTGGAACGTCGGTCTTAACCCAGCCGGAATCGTAGAGAAGGTCAAAGCAGCTCTCGTCGAGAATCAGGCACCTGTGCACGTGATCTATAACCACGAAGGCTTTTGGCATGCCGTTTATGTCGTTGGCTTCGATGATCAAAGAGAAAACAGACAGTGCGGTTTTGTTGAAAGTTCTATGAACTACTTCGAAGAGCAGGCTCGTGACTGGCAGACACAAGCTGAACAGGCAAGTTCCGACCAAGAGCGCAAAAAGTTGCTGGAAAAGGCCAAAGACGCTCGTTCAAAACGACTTAAAGTCAAAAAGAGCTACGAAAATGCTGGTGGCTGCCGCGGTCGTGGTGTGTTTTATGTGAGAAATTCTGAGTTTTATGGGCAAGATGGGACCTACGACTACGACCTAAACAATATCGGTGACGAGTCACCTTATTCTCCCAAAATCATGCTCTTTGAATACGAATGGCTGGAGCATCTGGCCAACCACGTCGTACAAATCGGCGTCCGGTGAGAATTTCTAGCTCATAGTCTTTGTCTATCGGTCGATAGAAACTATCAACTTTGATTATCGAAAAAAAAGGCGATGATTCCTATGTAAGGAGCGGAAGGCTGCTTCTTGCGGAATCAAACTTTTCTTCGAGGTGTGCCATGATGAATATTATCAATTCCAAGATCGTAGACTTCAGCGTTCAAGCGTACGTGAATGACTCTTTTAAGACCGTGACTCAGGCAGATCTGAAGGGCAAATGGTCTGTCTTTTTCTTCTACCCAGCCGACTTTACCTTCGTTTGTCCGACAGAGTTGGGCGACATGGCAGACCACTACGAAAAATTCCGCGCCTTGGGAGTCGAAATTTATTCTGTCAGCACGGATACGCACTTTACCCACAAGGCTTGGCATGACGCATCCGAGACAATCAAAAAGATTAAATTCCCTATGCTGGCAGATCCGACAGGTCATTTGAGCCGCGCGTTCGGAGTTCACATTGAATCCGAAGGACTCGCAAACCGAGGAACCTTTGTGGTGAATCCAGAGGGGCTCATTAAGATCGCTGAAATTCATGACAATGGTATCGGCCGTAATGCTGAAGAGCTGTTGAGAAAAGTACAAGCTGCGCAATTTGTCGCCAACCACTCGGGTGAAGTGTGTCCTGCAAAATGGAAGCCCGGACAAGACACGCTCAAGCCCGGATTGAATCTGGTGGGCAAGATCTGAGCCTGTCCCCGACAGGCTCCCTTTGACCATTGCAGACACCCGTTGAAGTGAAGGCACACAGGAGGAATTGCCATGCTGAGCGAAGACATTAAATCACAACTCAAAGATTATTTCGGAAAGCTTCAGACAAGCATCAACTTGCGAGTTGCTCGCTCAGCACATGAGCAGCAGACTGAGCTGCTCGAAATGCTTCAGAGCATTTCTTCATGTTCGGAAAAAGTGACGGTCACCCAAACCGACACCGACTCACCCGTGCCTCACTTCGAAATATTTTCTGCCGACAAGCACTCGGGCGCGAGCTTTGTTGGCGTGCCAGGTGGTCATGAATTTAGTTCGCTCATTCTTGCCATTCTAAACGCCGGCGCTGCAGGACGTGCGCCCGACGCTGGATTGCAGGCACGCATGCAACGACTCGCCGCTCAGGCTGAAATTCGTACGTTCGTTTCGCTCAGCTGCGAGAATTGTCCTGATGTTGTTCAGGCCCTGAATCAAATCGCTGTTTATGGAGGACGCATTCGCCACACGATGGTCGAAGGAAGCGTGGTGCAGGACGAGTTGGCAAGGTTAAATATTCAAGGTGTGCCTGCAGTTTTTGCTGGTGACAAGCTGATTCACAGCGGTCGTGGCACATTGCTCGATATTCTTGGAAAGCTTGAGAAAGAATTCGGCACGCTCGAGGCCGAGGCGCCTGTTCAAGAAAATCTGGGTACCTTTGATGTGGCTATTTTGGGCGGCGGTCCTGCCGGTGTTTCAGCTGCAATATATAGTGCTCGAAAGGGTTTACGCACGGCTTTGATTGCGGAGAAAATTGGCGGTCAGGTAAACGAGACAAAGGGAATCGAGAATCTGATTTCTGTCCTTTACACAGAGGGGCCCCAGTTGTCTGCTGCAATGGGTTCTCATCTGCGAAGCTATCCAGTTTCCATTTTCGAACACCGCAAAGTCCGTGGATTGAAGAACGACGCTGCGCTGAAATCTATCGAGCTCGATAGCGGTGAAACTCTCAACGCCGAGCAGGTGATCTTGGCCACAGGTGCCAAATGGCGAACTCTAAATGTTCCTGGGGAATCCGATTATCTTGGGCGCGGAGTGGCATACTGCCCGCACTGTGATGGTCCATTTTTTAAAGATAAAAAAGTGGCTGTCATTGGTGGCGGAAATTCTGGTGTCGAGGCAGCAATAGATCTCGCCGGAATATGCAGCGAGGTTGTGCTGATCGAGTACGCCGACGCACTCAAGGCGGATAAAGTCCTTGTTGATAAGTTAAACTCGCTTCCGAATGTTTCGATTCAAGTTTCAGCACGCACGCTGAGGGTCTTGGGCGACGGTGCTAAGGTCACCACTCTTGAAGTTGAAGATCGTCAAACTAAAGAACTCAAGCTTGTGAATGTTGATGGTGTGTTTGTGCAAATCGGTCTGATTCCAAACAGCGAATGTGTGAAGGATGTTGTTGAACTGAGCAAATATGGAGAGATTCAGGTTGATAACAAAGGACGCACGTCGGTGCGCGGGATTTATGCGGCCGGTGATGTCACGACAACACCTTACAAACAAATCGTTATTGCAATGGGCGAGGGAGCTAAAGTTGCACTGAGTGCTTTTGAAGATCGGATGCGGGGAGAATGACCGGATGTGGATTCGTCCTCATCCGGCCTTGTCGAGATCTTTGGGCTTGCGTTCCTGCGCACTTTTACGAGCAGCGCTGAACTGATCCATTTTTTCTTCGGTTGTTTTCAAACCTAATTGCTCACGGATCTTTGGACTTGCGTAAAGGGTCGAAATGATGGCCATGACCCCGTGCAGCCAAATGTTGTGGCTGTATAGAGGAAGAAGACCTCCAAGGGTGCGAGCGAACGGCAGCATTCCTAGAATCGCGAGCAGACCAGCACCGTAACCGCTCCAGCGGGCAAAGGTCTTGGATGAACCCAAGCTGGTGTAAGCAATAATGCCGACCAGACCCCACAGCGTATGAATAACATTTAGAAGAGAGTTTACAGGGAGAAATGCGAACAGTTCACCGAAGGCCGATTTAATCGTCATCACCGGTGCATCGACCGGTGGGACAGACACGAAAAATGACACAAACCCGAAGATCCCGAGTAGAAAAAAGACAATTCCAGACGTCAGGGCGTAAATTCTTGTTTGCATCTTGAGTTTCCTTTCGTGTCTGAGGAATGCCAATCGGAACATCGAAAAAGGAAAACGCTGACCTTCGAGGCTTAAGGCAAATCAGGCCGAGGTGTCATGGTGGAAGTTTCACATTGTCGTATGACTTTTCTCGCTCGTCATTTTCTGTTAGCATTCTCGATGCTCATTGGAGCATCATTTTGGACTTCATCTGGGGTTTTGCTTGTCAGAAAAGAGTGAGATTCCGTCGGCCGAGTCCGGCCATGTTCCGCGTTCAAAACTTCATGCTCTGGTGATCGGCGCTATTGGTGTCGTTTTTGGTGACATTGGTACTTCACCGCTCTATGCCATTCGTGAGTCTTTCCATGGAGAGCATGCTTTCGGGGATGATCACGCCAGCAAGTCCAGCGCCCACGCACCGCGCGAGGAACGGGGCGACACCCATCCGCTCGACGATCGAGACAGACACCATCGCAAGGACAGGCACGCTGGGATGGACCCGCTCGACGCACGCAAACACCGCCTCGGGCGTCGTGCCTCCGAGGAGCGCACGGTGCATCGACTCTGCGATCACGGGGCCGTCCGCGATCGGATCGGAGAACGGGATCCCGATCTCGATCAGGTCTGCACCCGCGTCGGGCAACTCGCGGAGGAGGCGCTCGGTCGTTGCGAGATCGGGGTATCCCGCCGTGATGAACGGCATCAGCGCACACGAACCGCGCGCGCGGGCGAGGTCGAAGGCGCGTCGGATCTGCTCGATGCCGGTGGTGCGGGGGGCTGGCATGGTTCAAGAATAGGGGAAAGGCTCACGCGCGCGGCGCGACGAATCCGAGGGGCGCGAGCTGAGGCGCGAGCCGCGCCGCGATCGCGCGTGCCGCGCGCTCCGCCTCCGCGGGGTCGGCGGGCGCCGACTCCTTGCGCGCCGTGGCGCGGTAGCGGTCGGCGAGCGCCCAGCTCGTGGTCGTCGCATCGGACGCATGCCGAGGAATCACATGGAGGTGCAGATGCCGCACCGCCTCGTTGAAGCTGATCGAGTAGGCCCGCTCGCATCCGGTCTCGTCGCGCACGGCCTTCGCAAGCGCTGCAAGCACGACTCCGACCTCGGCCTGCTCGGCCGGCATCAGCTCGTCGAGGCCACCGCGGTGGGCGCGGCTCGCGAGCATCATCCAGCCGGCAAGCGGAACAGGGTCGGCGTGCCGCAGGAGCTGCCAACGCTCGCTCTCGAGGTAGACGGTCTGTGCGCCGGAGCAGAACGGGCAAGCGCTTGCGGTCACGACTTGAACCCCTCAGGGCCGCCGTCCTTCAGGTACTTGTCGTGGATCGCCTTCTCGAGGTCGATCT
>CAYWSV010000016.1:0-16981 GCA_964460155.1 uncultured Oligoflexia bacterium
GTTTGGGTCTGTTCACGCAACGACCTTATTGCAAACACATCTGTTCTTGCTGCAGCGGGAGTTGTTTTACTCACTCAATCCCCGTGGCCCGACATCATCGTCGGTTTAGGGATCTCGTTATTGTTTTTGAAGTCTGGACTGGGAGTTTTAAAGCAAGCTCGGCAGGTCATGAGCCATCAGGCTTCACTGACCTAAGTCCGAGAACCGCGAAAACGATCAAAATATCGACCCGAGGTACCGGTCTCTTGCGACCGAAAATCAATCAGGAACAACCAATCCATCTTTAATGCGCACCGTTCGACGCGCGAGTTCCATGACCCGAGGATCGTGGGTTGCGAACAAAAAAGTCGTTGCATGTTCGCGATTGAGACGCTGCATCAATTCAAGAATTTGATCGCTGGTCTTGGAGTCGAGATTGGCTGTCGGCTCATCGGCAAGAACCAAACGTGGCTGGGTGATCAGAGCACGTGCAATTGCAACACGCTGGCGCTGCCCACCAGACAGTTCGTCGGGTTTGTGGGTCATAAAGCGCTCCAAACCCACCTCGGCACACACGGCACGCACTCGTTCGCGCAGCGCGTTGCGGTCCTCACGCTTTTCGCGCACTAAACAAGGAAATTCTATATTTTCGATCACATTAAGCACAGGAATAAGATTGAAGTTCTGAAAAATAAAGCCAATCTTATAATTGCGTATTTCTGCAAGGTCATTGAAATCGCGATCGGAAACATCTTCGCCATCGAGAAGATATCGCCCCGAAGTCGCCCGATCGAGACACCCAATGATATTGAGCAAAGTCGTTTTACCGGAGCCTGAAGGTCCCAAAACGACGGTAAACTCGCCCTCCGCAACACTAAAATCAACACCGCGCAAAGCTTCAACAGTCGTTTTGCCTAGATGATAAATTTTCTTAAGCGCAGAAATCTCGATAATATTTTGAGACTTTCCGGTTGTTTTGCCAGAGTGAGCCGCTTGATGGTTTGTCATCACAGCCTCCATCAAAAAAAAGATTTAACTTCAAAACCAACACGCGACTTTATTGGATTCAACTCGTTGGTCCGTCTGCGGCCCAAGCCAGTCACCAGCACGCCAGAATTCCTCTTTAGATTGTAATCAGTATTGGCAGACAGCGTCAGTGCAAGTGTTTGGTTTGGGGTCCACTGCAGAATAGGCCCCTGATAGCCCGAATGATCATGAAGATTGTGTGCCAATGCCCAAGACAAAAACGTGTCTTCATTAAACTTGTAACGCTGATAGTTTACGTAAAGCATATTGCGCATAACAATTACTGGAAGCGATAAATCCGAAAACGACGCATAGCGACTCAGTAACAATTGATAATTTTGCAACCGCGTTTGCAGGTCAGCAATCGTGTCGCCATCTGTTTGATTTAAATATTCAATGACCAGCGACGACTCGTTGTCGAAGTCATAGCGCAGACCCAGAAGTGTTTTGAATTCCCTGTCACGAGAATTCAATCGCGATTCACCTGTGGCTGTTGGACGAACCGAACCGTGCTGAGTGAGAACCTCTGCGTGAACCTCGAGCTGTTTGCTTATGGCGGTTAGATATTGTGACCACGAAGCTCCAGCCCTCCATGACTCAGACATCTCGTCTTTAAATCGCTCGCTCCGAAAGAGCATAACGTTGATGTCGGCGCCGCCCAACAAATGATAGTAACGCAGCCCAGCGAGATAATGTGAACGACGTTTTCCGTCGGCATCTGCATATGTGCCAACATCGGTTGGAATTGTATTTTTATTTTCAAGAACACCCGGAGAGAGAAATACTGCGAGTGCCTGCTTCTCCTGAATATTTTCAGCCTGAACGAGCCATGCACCACGACGCTCGTAGGTTGGATCAAGCGGATTCTTGGTTGGATTTAAGAGATCTGTTGGGTTTGCAGCGAATCCCGTCCCCCAGACAATTCTCTTTTTACCAACGGTGTACTGATATCCATTTTGAAATTCGCCGTTGGAATAAATCTCATTGAGAGCCAAACGGTAGGAAGGGTTTTCTTCGGTACCAGACTGAGAGGTCTCAATGCCACGGGTGAGTAGATTCCTCTTCTGATAATTCCACGACCGACGGGCAAAAAGATCGATGTCCGCCTGCAGGCGAAAATAAGAGGAAAACTCAGTTTTACCGGTCACATTGAAATCCAGAAGGGCACTTTGCGTCGCAACTTCGCGAGCCGGAAGTTTTTCATCCAGACGGGGCTGGGTGAAATCGGCACGCAGCATCACGTAGGGTGTCCAGCGCGAGGAAAAGGATGAAGATGGTGTCGTTTCAGATTCGGGCGCTACAGCACTCTGAGGCTCCGTAGCCACAGGTGTGGGCGTGGCCGCAGGTGAAGAGTTTGATGCGTAAGCGGCATTGGCAGCATGAAGGCTCACTAGGGCGAAAACGCTCAACTTAGAAATATAAGTGACCATTGATAATCCTTCTTCATCTGCGCAATTATCTGAAAATTATTTACCCAAATCTGGCAGCGTAAAACGCTGATCAGGAGGTGTAACTCCTGTGTTCATCGATGAAGTCAAAAGTTCGGTGGAACGTTCTTTGATGAGCTCATTCCTCATTAGAACTTTAGCCGGACGCTTATAGCCCTTAGAAAATTCTTTATAGTCAGAAAACTCCGCTGAACGGAGAATCTTCCCACTCGTGCCGTAATACTCACCACGCATGGGCATGGCATCTGACTTACGCATCCAAAGTTTAATCACATCATAGGATGTGTTTGCGTTCTTTGACTTGAGCTCAACAAGATACGCATCGGGCTTGTCTGATTTACCCAAAACCGCAGAATAGTCGACCTTGTAGTTTACCCGCAGAACATCGGCATTGTTAAAATCACCACCCTGAAATGAATCACGATTGGCAATACGTGTCGCTCGCTTCAGATTGGGCAAATACACCCAAGAATTATCCCCAACGCGCAGCACTTCTTGTCCTGCCACCGACGCAGGCCCCTTGAACCAGATCCGAAATTTTTCGGTCCCTTTCTTCACAAAACGCATATCATAAGTGCGTACACTTCCGTCCTCGCGTTTTGCCGTCATCTTTGCGGTGGATTCATAATTTTCCGGCCCCATGATGGCATCATACTTTTCGAGCAACGCCTCTGCGGTTGGCTCATTTGCGCGTGCGACCTGTGAAAAAGCACTCAATGACAAGGCAAGAAGAGAAAACAACGAATAAGAATGTTTCATCATCAGAGTCCTCAATTTAAGATGCACGAAGCGCATCAACCGGATTCATCAACGCAGCCCTTCGCGCAGGAAAAAGACCTGCGACAGAGGAACAAACCACAGCAACAAGAAAAGCCGACAGAGAAAAACCAAATTCAACGAATGGATAAAGAGTCCCCTTTTCGGCAACACCAGAGCCAAAGGGAATACCTATTTGATTGAGAATGATAACTAAAAGAACTCCAAATAGAGTTCCTGCAAATGCACCTACAATCCCCACAAATACTGATTCAGCCAGAAAAATGGTTTGAATCTGCTGACGTTTAATCCCAACGGAAAGCATGGTGCCAATTTCACGCGTTCTTTCGAAAACAGCCATCGTCATTGTGTTTGCAATAACAAACAATACCAAAACGAACAAAATCAAACTCACAATTCCAATCATCACCCGCTGACGAAAAAGAACATCCCGTAAAAAAGGTTGAACTTCACTCCACGAACTCACTTCAAATTCTGGCCCCAAGGCATCCTGCAACTTTTTTTGCACAGACGAGAGTGAATCCAGATCATGAACCGCAACTGCAATTTCGGTCACTTTTCCATCAAGACCAAGAAGAGATTGAGCAACAGACAACGGCAGAGTGACCGAGCGTTTTTCTTCAAGCGCAAGCAACGAACGACTCAAGCCCTTGACCTGAACATCAATTGCATTCTGGCGACCCTGCGGGCTTGCACCCGACAGATTCAAAAAATCACTTGCAGGCTGTGATTGCATTCCCTCGGTGGTTTGCGCCAGAGGGACTCCTTTAGGCGCAACGTTCAAACTGCGAGCCAATTCTTGTCCGACGAGCGCTTGACCTGAATCGCCCGGCTCAAGAGGATTGCTGCCTTCTGTCAGTGTTCCGAGCCAGCGTGGGCAAACGCGTTGCTCTCGCTCGATGTCGACTGCGTTTCCAAAAAACAAAGCTTGATTGCGTCCATTTGAGACCAAGCCGCGGAATAAAATGCGACCACCAGCAGCTTTAACGCCCTTCACGCTTTCTATTTTTTGCAGAATCTCGGGGGTATATTCAAAATTAAAAGTCAAAGGGTTCGCAGACACATTCTTCAAATAGCCTGTCTTGTGGACCTGCAAGGCGCCAATTTTCACATTGACGGCATTCTCGATTGAATACCGATAAAACGCATTTGAAACACCCGTAATCACCAAGACCACAGCAAGGCCAACCACGATGGCAGACAGCGTAAACAAACTCCGACGACGATTTCGAAAAACGTTGCGCACCGCGACTTGAAATAAAATATTCATACGGCCGACAATGCCTCCACGGGTCTCATGCGGGATGCACGATAAGCAGGCCACACACTCACGAGTGCGGCGCCCAGCGAAGTAAAGAGAAAAGACTGAATGAAGAAGGAAGAGGTCAGAAACGGATAAAGCATGAACTTCAAGGTCGAGCCCGGAGCATTGATGGCAATTCCGAATTGAGCCGAAATAGCCACAATAATTGCACCCAAGCCTAGCCCAAACAATGCCCCCAGCGAACCGATGAATGCTCCCTCGAGAACAAACAACGCAAGAATGTTTCCACGACGGATACCAAGCGCCATCATGGTGCCAATTTCACGCACGCGCTCAAGTACATTCATGAACATGGAATTCACAATTCCCAGCATAATAACAAGCAAGAAAACGGCTGTGAGGAAGTCAAAAATAATATCGATATTATCAAGCAGTTCCTGAATGAATGGAACGATTTGATTCCATCGACTGACCTCAAAGGTTGGTCCAAGAATCTCGATGAGTTTTTGCTGAACAACAGGTGCGTGCTTCACATCATCCAAGCGAATGATGTACTCGGTGATTTGCCCCTCCATTTTAAGAACGCGTTGGATTGTCTTCAAAGGAGCCAAAGCAAGACGTTTGTCTGTGGGGACTGCACTGCCAATAACACCGGTCACCTGAACGGCTTCACCCGCCAAAGCACCTTCCTTGTCGGGCGACAAAAGAACGGGCCACTGTTCCTTGGGTTGGGCAAGGTTTTGCTGAACGTCATCGAGACCAAGCGGGCCAGCGATATCGCCGTGAACAACCAGTGCGGCAGATTCGGCATTTTCGAAGACTCTGCCCTTCGTCAACCATTCGTAGAATTGGGGCAACACTTTGCGGTCGAGCTCGGGGTCAACAGCATTCGCACCCAAGAATGTTGTCTTGGGCTCAGACGTCTGAGTCGCTTCGCTCCCGGGCAACACTGCCTCTGAGGCCGACAGTGTTCCGCTAAATTGCAGTCGAGGCGACAAAGCCACCACATGTTCGACCGAGAGAATTTTTTGCCGAAGTTCAGGTGTGTCTGCAAACGCCAAGTCGAGCGGGTTACTCAACACGTTTTTCAGATAACCTGCACGATGCACCTGCATCATACCGGTTGTTCCGTAAATGGTCGCAGACAATTGTGCTTGCCTGACCGAATTCACAAATCCACGGATCATCGTAAGAGCACACAAGCCGACCACCACGGCACCCAGTGCCAGAAGTGTGCGTCGACGGTTGCGCGAGAGGTTGCGGAAGGACATCAGAATCAGCGGTGACACGTTTGCTTCCCTCTGTTCGCAGTACAAGGCCGAAAGAATACACCGTCGACGCAACAAAACCAACCGAATGAACTAATTATTGATTTTTGTCACATCGATTGCTAGGCGCTGATAAACTGCAGATTTTCTCGGCCGGGGTGAACATGCTCGTGCACTCAGAAAACGCCTCTCCAGCATTTCGTGAACTCATTGGGCAGTTCAAGGGAATGCGCCTTGCACATGAGTCTGATGCACAAGCTTTAGCTCATTTCATAAACGACACCTCGATGTCGGCAGGGCAAATTCGAATTGGCTTTACGCGTGGCGAGGATTATTTCGCACTTTTACGACTGCAGGCCGATAAATTTGCTGCGCTTATTTGTGAAGAGGAAGGACAGATCGTTGGAGTGGGCGCTTTGACCGTCAGATCCACCACACTGCGTGGTCGTGTCGTGAACGTCGGCTACTTTCAGGACTTGCGCGTCGCTCCCAATGCCTCAGCACGAACACGGCAGACTTTTTACAATTGTTTTACGGAATTTGTGCGGGTGTGCCCTCAACTCGAGGACTTCGATCGCTGTTCGTTCTTCCTCACGGCCATTCTTGATGACAACATGCCTGCTCGCTCGGCCCTTTCGAGAACAAGTTTTCCGCTCGAGTACACGCGCCTGACACATTACACAGCACATTTGTGGCCCAAGGTTCCACTCGTTGGAACCCTTCTGTCAAAGTTCGGCAAGCCAAACACATCTGGCTTAAGCCCCGAACTGATGACATTTTATAAAGAACAACTCGGTCGTTTGGCATTTGACCTCACCCTCACGGACCTCGAACGGCTTGCCGAACACGCAACTCCAATCGAAATATGCGAGAATAACGACATCATTGGCGCCTGTTTGTTGGTGCAGACCGACAAAGAACGACAATTGCGCACAGAACACGCCGGACTACATTTTGGGCTCAGCAGCGTGGGAACTTTTATAACCGCATTACGCACAGCCCGAAAATTGAGCCCCGAAAAAGGTTTGCTCGTTAAACGCAAACTCCTCAATAAAGCATTGCGCGAATCTGCACGGCACCCGGGTCTTTTTACGGGATACATTGAATCCGATGAAAATCTCCTGCGCCCTAGTCTGCTCCAATCACTATCGGGCTATCGCACACGCGGATCGCTGTACCGAGTCTTTCATTCTGAACACACAACATTACCAGCATTTACAAATGGCTTTTTGCGCCCAACACAAGCCATTTGCTTCGAATGGGTCTATTCATGACGAAAGACGCACTCGGAGCTATTTTTCGTGCAGAAAAACGCCTTGGACGAGGTGATCTTTTCGAACTCATTTCGCATTTTCAAGATGGTTCGCACACTGCAACCGTGTATCAACATGAATTTTACGATGGCATGGGTGCGCTGTTAAAAGAATCCCAAAAATGGTCGGGTGCGACAATCGAAGTTCCGACTTTCAACCTCAAAAGTCCGAAATCACTTTCTGAATTACTTAAAGGCATTAAAGGCTTTAAAGAGGATCTTTCGCCGTCTGTGACTCATTGGAAGAACATGGATAAAAACGCGACTTACACGCCAAAGTATTTTGCGTGGCGCGTTTTTTCTCCCGCCGAGACACAGTCCCTCGTGTCAGCAGCACGAGCTCAAAAGATTTCATTGAATTCGCTTTTATTGTGGGCCACTAACACTGTTATTGCTCAGGACTTACTCGCCGAAAATCAACTCGACTGCCGCTGGCTGACTCCGGTCAACATGCGTCGAAGCCATGACGAGCGAAACTCGCACAGCAACCACACGAGTTCTGTTGGATTGCGCTTTACGCGCGATTCATCCGCAGCACAGATCGACGCTCAATATAGAGCAGCCCTCAACGCTTGGAGAGCCAAGACAACTCATGCACTCGCACGGGGAGTTTCAGCGCTGGGCGAAGATATTTTGTATAATTTAGCGCGCCGTCGCGGAGAGAAAAACTCATGGATAGGTTCATTCACTAATCTTGGCGTATGGAACTTTCCCTCTGTAAAAAACACCGACCACTGGCCCATTGCTCTTTCCGTTGCTCCACCGGCGGGAACTCCATGCTTTCCCGTGGGAATCGGGTTGATTACGTGGCAGGGCCATTTATCTATTGGTCTCAGATTACATGCAGGTCTCGTTGGTCAAGAGGACGATATGCCTGAAAAGCTGCTCAACCGGCTCACTGATTTTTTGTCTGGCGTGATAAACTCACAGCTCAGACCAGTGCGCATGTCGCGTTCGGAGTCTATTCAGCCCTAATCAACGGACTGGACGATGAGTGAGAAGCACCGCATTCTTGAAGCCCTGCGTATGCGTATGCGCAGAGATGGCGTGACGTATGGACAACTCGCAAAAAAACTTTCGGTCAGCGAAGTCAGCGTCAAACGATACTTTTCCGAAGAGCGTTTGTCGCTTGATACGCTCGATGAGATTTGTCGGGCCCTTGGAGCCACTCTTGAGGAGTTGCTCGCCGAACTTAAGTCTCTTGCCTGCACTCAAAAGGATACGTTCACTGCAGAGCAGGAAAGCGCACTTGCCAAAGACGAGTTCCTCTTTGTGATCTTTTTTCTGGTCGCTCGTGGCTCTACATTCGAAGAGATTGATGCTCGCTTTGCCAAAAAATCAACCGCAAAAATCATCAGGGCGCTGAGAGAACTCGAATCACTGGAGCTCATTTCATTCCCATCGAATGCAGAGCTCCGGACGCGTGTCAGCTCGAACGCACACATCAAGCCCGACGGTCCTCTGTGGCAAAAATACAGTGGTGTTGGGATTCGAGAGTTTTTCGACTGTGCATTTTCGAAACCCGATGAATATTTCAAGCTTTCGCTTGGATATTTGAGCGAAGACAACGCAAAAATGCTCAAAAAAAGGTTCGAACTACTGGAAGATGAAATCAAGACAATGTTAGCCATTGAACGGGCAACAGAACGAGGCAAAGCGAAAAAGCGATTTTACTGGATTGCTACAAGCTTTAGACCCATGGAGTCATCCGTTCTTGAGATTATTGCCGAGCGTAGCAAACTGCTTTAATTGCTCGGTGGACTAAACAAAGAAGGAAACGGTTATGGACGTTCAATGGACTACAGAAAACGTCGAGGAAAAAGCCCGCGCTGAACTGGGAGACGAGCTTGCTGCTGCGGCACAGCTCTTTCCCCGCGTGGTCTATGCCACCTATGTACAAATGATGAACGGCGAAGGTTCCGAGTCCGCCCCTTACACCACAAGCGAGTATCGCAAGCGTATTTGTCTCAATCTGCCAACCTCGTTGCCCGAGGTGCTGCCTTTTTTCGTCAGGCAGGTGTGGAATCAGAAATGGACGTTTGAGAACAATCAGCAACAAATCCTCGAACTCGCTCGGGCATACACCGACCTACTTGCAAAAGCCGGGACACAAATCGATGCTTCTGCGCTTGCAGCGGAGTGCAAGAATTCCTTTTCTCACTGGCAATTCTGAGACCTTACGGCTTCAAAAAATCGAATAATATCAGCCAAACATAATTGTTCCCAGCCGTATCAGTTTCTGATACGCCCCCAAAAGAGTGTCCAAAGAGCGTTTTGAGCGGGTTAACTGTGCCCTGTCGTGGGGACAGAATGCTCTTTGCATTTCAGAAACGAGTCCCACACACTCTGAAAGTTCTGCAGCAGGAGACGAGCAATGTTCAGAATAATTGGCCAAGGACTTGTTGTATTTTCTGAGTTTACCAACGTCTTTTTAGGTCGAGAAAAGCTTTACTTCAAATCTCTCACCAGCGACCGAGACTTCTCCATTCTGCAACGCAAATTCGAGCAAGCCGACGGAATTCGTCTGCCCACGGACTACCTCAAACAGGGCCGTGCTTTCGTGTGCTTCAACAAAAACCTCGAGCCACAAGGCGGATTCGCCCTCATCGACCAAGGTCCATTTCGCACCCTAGAGCAAATTCCCGATGATGTTGCACAGCCTGTCGAAACAAGAATGTCTGAAATTACAGCCGTGTGCTTGTCTCCGGGCCACCCACTGCGGCGGACTCGGTACTGGTCTTTTGTTGTAGGACAAGCCCTCTGCGGACATTCACAACACATTGTCTATGCCGTGGATTCGGAAAAGATTGCTCTACGTGAACGCGTCTTCAATCATATCCGTGCACATACGCTTTACGAAGGCCCTGTGAAAAAACTCGACGGCATGTCGGCAACAACCGTTGAGGCTGTCGAGCTCACAACCAAAGCCCACTTAACCCGCGGATTTTTGAAATTGGCATTAAACGAAGCTGGAAAAATCGGTTCTATGCCGAGCTTGCGCAAGTTTAATTTAGCCTCACGGCTCGAACTCGGATATATCCATAAATCTGTGCTCGCCCGCAGCGTTGATCTCCAAAACTCGGTTCGCAAGCGAAGAAATAAAGTCGATATCGTGGCTCACAAAAATTAATGATCCCTGAAATTCTTTCAGCGAATCATTCAGGGCCGTGATGCTTTCGAGATCGAGGTGGTTCGTTGGCTCGTCAAGAATCATGACGTTGGCTCCGTCCATCATCAACTTCGAGAACAAGACACGAGCGCGCTCTCCACCGCTTAAAGCATCGGTTTTTTTGTCTTGTTCAGGCCCACGAAACAACATGCGTCCCAAGAAACCGCGCACGTACTCGTGGGGCTCTTGCGGCGCAAACGTTGTGAGCCATTCAAAGGGTGTAGTGCCCGATGGCAAAGCTTCTTTGTGATCTTGAGGAAAATAACCAATCTGCGCGCTGACGCCCCATGTGATTTTTCCTGCATCAGGCTGCAACTGCCCCACAAGCATTTTGAGCAGTGTGGTTTTGCCGACACCGTTCGGACCAATAATTGCGAGTCGATCGCCCGGGTTCAGATACAGATGCAGATTTTTGTAAAGCGTCTTTTCCTTTGATTCGCCTTCGGCTGGTGGAAAAGTTTTGCTGAGACCCTCGACCTGCAAAAGTTGTTTGCCGAGCTGCTTATTGGGCTTGAACATAAACTTTGGGTAAAGACGCTTGCTGGGAACAATCTCTTCCATTTGTTTTTCGAGTTTTTCGAGAAGCTTCTGCCGGCTCGACGCCTGACTACTCTTGCTAGCGTTCGCGCTAAAGCGCGCAACAAAGGCTTCAAGTTCGGATTTTCTCTTCTCAATTTTCATATTCGACAATTCTTTTTGTTCCACAGCAAGTTGACTCGCAGCCATGAAGTACTCGTAGTCGCCTGTGTAGAACTGAATTGTGTTGCGATCGATGTCGGCAATATGTGTGCAAGTTGAGTTGAGAAAGTGCCTGTCGTGCGACACGATGAGCGTTACGCCATGTCGCTGACGAATTGTGTTTTCGAGCCAACGAATGCTGTGAACATCGAGGTTGTTCGTGGGCTCATCGAGCAACAGAAGATCAGGCTTAGGAAAAAGACACTGTGCAAGCAGAACTCGCACCTTGTAACCGCCTGCGAGTGTTTTCATCTTCTCGTTGTGAACAGCCGTTGAGATTCCCAATCCTTCGAGAAGCTGCGCCGCACGAACGTCTGCATCGTAGCCGTCGTGCTCGGCAACCACCATTTCAAGCTCACCCAATCGGTCGTTCTCAGCATCTGTAAAGGTCGCACGCTCGTAGATTTCTTCCTTCTCGCGCATGGCTTCCCAAAGATCTTTGTTTCCCATGATGACCGTGTTGAGGATGGTTTGCTCGTCGTATTCGAAGTGATCCTGTTTCAAAAAACCCAAGCGCAGGTCTTTGCCCAGCGTAACGTCGCCCGTATCGGGCTCAAGAATTCCGGCAATAATTTTGAGAAGAGTTGATTTACCAGCACCGTTTGCACCAATAATGCCGTAGGTACAGCCCATGTTGAACCGCGCGTTGATATTCTCGAACAGCATTTTCGCGCCAAATCGCATGGTGAGGTTATTGAGCTGAATCATTTGAAATCCTGTATCTACGGGTGCCAACTGGCTGATATTACGAAACTTCGCCATCCGAAGGGGAGGCAAGCCCTCCAGAAGTGCCGCAGCATAACCCGAGGTGGAGAGGAGTCAAAACGTTTTGGGGGATTGACCTTGCCAAAGCTCAATGACCTTTTCGATTGTCGTCCTAAGACAGTTGCAACGTATACAGGAGAAATTGAACTCTGGCCGGGTTGGTTTGCCTGATGATGTCTACTGAAGCGATCGTTCATTGTCCTGAAAGTTGGACTTCACTCTGGGCCGCTCGGATTTGAAAGCACCCTGTTGAGTTCTTCAGGGCTCAGTTTGAGCACTCGACAGACAACCGCCTTCTCTATTTTTTCGGCGATCATTGCGCGGGCATCAGCAATTTTTTGCTCTTCACGCCCTTCCTCGCGGCCCCTCTTCAGCGCTCCGCCCATTTCTAAGGCATGCGCGACACGCGCTTCGTCGATCGCACGCTGCTGCATAGCAAGCTTGTCATCTGCCGAATAACCTTCAACTTTCTTTTTAGTTCTGAGAACATTAAGTATTCTCCTGAGCTGGAAGAGACGAGTTTACCCAATTCGATGAAATGAAGCTTTGGGGATGTCGGATGAAGGATCTCCTTTTCAGCTGCTCGCCCACCCGTCTGGCAAAACTCAAAAGACAGGCGCGCTGTTCTAGCTCTGTAGGCCTGCCACTTTGAATCTCAATGTCGACTATCGTGCCATCGTCAGACTTCACGAGCAGATCGAGCCGGACTGCTTTCTCACCTTCGGCATTTGGAGCAACCTCTGTGTTTAGAAATTCAAGTTCGATGGATGGTCGAGCTGGCTTTAGAATTCCATTGAGCAAATCCAAAATGTGCCCTCTCCAAGGTTGGATCACGCACGTTGTTATTGCGGGAGTGAACTTTCAAATGGGCTCCAATTTGGACAAAAATCTTCGAGCAATAAATCCAGTTCAAGCCAATTCGCGCACTCTCGTCGAGGAAACAGAAGCCTGACCCAAAATAAGTCTCTACTTGCAAGAATTCGAAGATGCGGCAAAGTACAGGTAATACTGCTGCCAAGATTCAATGTGACGGGAATCCACAATGACGAGTCAATTCAAGACGGACAGAAACTATCAAGTTGAACAGTTGCCTCCGGAGAAGATGCACATCGCAAGAAACCTTCTGCAGGCCTAGGAGGCAGAATTTTCGGCTGTCACCAACAAGGTGCCCGATGCGGACGGTGTTTTTCCGTTGGACGTCGAGTTAAACCTCTACACGGTTTATCTATTGAAAGATGGCGAAGCTCCCATTGGTCTTGCGCTGAAGGGCACATGTAACGACAGACACGACATAGCTGATTTTTATATCATTCCTCGTTATCGCCGCGAGGGTGCAGGATTCTTCTTGGCTTCGCACGTCGTGAAAAAGTACAAAGGACTCTGGCAGGCAAGGCAAATCGACGGCTACAGTCAGGGAAGAGGCTTTGCGATTGGCGCTCTAAAAAAGATTCTCGACGGGGCAAACTTCGAAGAAGAAAAAATTGTCGACCCTTACTGGGGGCCAATCACAATCCAGTATTTTGAGAGCAAATAGGATTGCTGAAAATGCATGAGGAGGAATTCTAAAGTGCAAGACATCGTGTGCTCAACGGTCAGGGCATCCGCTTCCCAACTTCCTCAATTCCGCGCCTCTTTGTTTCAATCAAACTCCGGCAAAAATGCGCTCAACAATTCCGCTCCGCCACGGCAGCACTTCGACTCCATCGTATTTCAACGGCTCTGCTCCGTTGTATAGGCAAATCGCTTCAGCGTTTTCCATCTCGCGCGCAATCCCTATCAAATTGCTCAATTCATTCAAGGGCACTTTCTGAGCAGATTTGATTTCAACGAGCAGCGTGCTTTTGCCGGGTCTTTCGATAACCAAATCTATCTCAACGCCGGCAGTCGTCAGCAGATACGACAGACGATAATTGCGCTCGTGATATTGATTGAGTCGGAAGATCTCGAGAATCAAAAACTGCTCAAACAACTCGCCGTAGTAACTGGTCGAGGAATGAATTTGAACGTCAGTCAGATTTGCAAGAATTCTTGCAATGCCGATGTCGTTGAAAAAGAATTTGGGCTTCTGAATGAAGCGCTTGCGAAACGATGGGTGATAGGCTTCAAGCTGAAAGCCAATCAGGGTGTCGCAGAGGATTTCGTAATAGACCTTGACGGTCTTGTCTTCGACACCTGTGTCACGGGCAATTTTTGAATAGTTGAGAATCTTGCCGTTGCATTGCGCAGCAATCTCCAAAAAACGTCGAAAGGCATCTGCGTTGCGCACAAGCTGCTCGCTCCAGATCTCCTCTTTGAGATACGTATTCGCATAGGCGCTCAAATACCGTTTGCGATCTCTGTCATTCTCCAGTGAAAAAACTTTGGGAAGTGAACCCCATTGAAGAACTTCTTCAAGTTTAAAATCATCGCCCAACTCAACAAATGTGAGTGGGAAGAGGTGAAATACAAAAGCCCTTCCAGCTAGAAGATTGGCTCCACCGCGCTTGAGCTTTCGTGCGCTGGAACCACTGAGCACAAACCTGCAAACTCTTTGTTCAATCAAAAGATGGACGATATCCAAAAGCTTTGGGACCTTTTGCACCTCATCGATGATGAGGACGCTTTGTCCGTTTTTCAGCGCGCGGGCAACAGCAATCAGTTCGTTCGGGTTTGAAGAAAATCGCCGCTCTTGCTCGTCATCGAGGAGGTCAATGAAATGGGCTTGCTCGTGAGTGAACAACGACTGCAGCAACGTGCTTTTGCCGCATCCTCGAGGCCCAAACAGGAAAATGCTCTCGTTTGTTTTAAGTTCCTGTAATCGTTTGTACATATTCCACCTCGGAGCGTATTACGGAAATGTCAGACAAATCCGGAATACACTCCGAGCATAACGTATCATGCCGGAATGTCAATCGATTTGAACCTTTGAGGGCTGCAAAGATTACTCCCTTATTGCCCTGCGTTTGATGCAAAAAATCCTCGGCTTTTAATCTCGCGATTTAAGAAGTTAACGAGCGGCTCTGGCCGACAATTCGGCCCCGCCCATTTCGTCTGCCCTCGTGATTCCATCAGAATGTAAGCAAGCTTGAGATCTTCGAGGGTCGAGTCTTTTGACATGTTGGAAACGATCTCCTCGAGCGTACACTGCTGCCTCGGTGTTTAGAAATTCGACAGTTCGACTCTGAAGTCACCCAACCTGACGCGCACACGGAAAAAAAACATTAAACATTTTTGGGATCACTTTACTGGCATGCAAATTGCAAACAGCCGTTCACCAAAGCTCTTTGGAGTTTTGAAGCAGCTCGCTCTGGCTCGTTCGGGAAACTCTTAATTTATTTGGGTTCAGGAGACTTCGAAAATGTCACAGAAAATTATGTCCTTGAGCTTTGGTCTCCTGTCCATTTTGTTTCTTGGAGCCTGCACTCAGAATTCCCCAAACTCGCAGGCATCTTCAACGTCTCAAGAATCAGACGTCGCAACAAATCAAGTTCAACCAATATTACAACCTCAAATTGAGGACGACTCGTTCAATGTTATTGCTGGCAAAGCACCCAGCGCAGCCGTGAAAAAATCGACCGTAGGCATCGACCTGAACGGAGCACTTTGTTCAGGAACAATTCTTAGTAGCAAATATATTCTGACAGCCTCGCACTGTGTCGATAGTTCGATGGAATTCACGAAATGGAACGTTGTTTTTGGGTCTTCAGCGGAGTCTCAAAACACGCGGCCAGTGGTTGCCGTCATGAACGACAACTCTCCTTTTACCTTTGCACAGCCCGACATCGCTATCGTTGAATTCTCGGGTGGTCTGCCGAAAGGTTATGTTCCAGCATCACTGCCTAAAGTTGGGCAGTCACTTCCTCTAAAAAAGAGTGTTCTCGTTGCTGGATTTGGCGTCTCGAACATTAGTCCTGAACGTTCAGGAATTTTGCTCGAGGGAAAAATGACACTTGATGAAGTTATGAATGATGGAACTTTAAAACTCAAAAGAAAGGGTAAGAGTCTTGTGAATTTGTGCTACGGCGATTCAGGTGGACCAACGTATCTCACGACGAAAAACAAATTGGTCGTCATTGGAATCACTTCTTACGGACTCGACACCGAATGCGTCACTCCCACCTTCGTCACAGATGTGCGAAAATTCTTAGGCTGGATAGACGCGAAAGTTGGTCTATCTAATCTGGGCGCTGGTAAGTAACATCTCGCAAAAAAAGCGGGCCAGCATCCTGCCGGCCCGCCCATGTGGAAGGAGATAGCTTTCGTAACAAGCCCGACATTTCTGCCGGGCCCAAATCCGCTTACTGGAGCAAGCGGAGCGCCGCCTGAGGCGACTGGTTGGCCTGAGAAAGAACTGCAACACCAGCTTGTTTGAGGATGTTGGACTGCGTAAGTTTAGCAGTTTCATCCGCAAAGTCTGTATCGCGAATACGGCTGTTGGCAGCCGCAAAGTTCTCGCTCTGCACAGAGAGGTTGTTGATCGTCGAGCCGAGGCGGCTTTGGATCGCACCCAGATAGGAACGATACTCAGCAACCTTCTGGATTGCGGCATCAAGAGTCCCGAGAGACTGCTGAGCGCTTTCCTTGCTGTCGACGCGTGTACCACCGTCTTCAGTGCTTCTGCCAAGGTTCAGACCATTAGAATCGGTGTTGGTGTTGAGGTTTTGAAGGTCGATACGAATCACGTTTACGGGATTCGCTTGTCCTTTTTCATCAACGCCGCCGAAATAGTCCTTACCCACTTGGATCTCGAGCGGATACGCATTGCTGCGGTTCACGAGCGAGGGATCCAAGGATTCCTGGTTACCTACGAGAAGACGTGTTCCGTTGTACTCGGTCGCATTGGTAATACGGTCGATTTCGTCCTTGAGCGCGCTATATTCTTTGTTAAGAAAACCGCGCTCAGTATTACCAATCGTATCCGAGCTCGACTGAACTGCAAGTTCACGCAGACGAGCCAGAATGTTTCCTACTTCGTTCAGTCCACCCTCGGCAGTCTGGACAAGTGAAACACCATCGCTGGCGTTTCTCTTTGCCATATTCAGACCCCGGATATCGGCCTTCAACTTCTCAGAGATGGCCAAACCA
This sequence comes from uncultured Oligoflexia bacterium, assembly GCA_964460155.1. Taxonomy (GTDB): domain Bacteria; phylum Bdellovibrionota_B; class Oligoflexia; order Silvanigrellales; family Silvanigrellaceae; genus RFOM01. The sequence goes on from CAYWSV010000016.1 coordinate 16,811, forward strand.
GCTGCATCATCAGCAGCCTTGTTAATCCGGTAGCCCGAAGCCAACTTTTCCATCGAGGAGTTGTTAGACTCCGTCGCTGCAACCAAGTTACGCTGAGAGTTCAAAGACTGAACGTTGGTTTGTATCCGCAAACCCATACGGTGTTCCTCCTAGAAACCGACCCGCACTTTC
>CAYWSV010000016.1:16991-31988 GCA_964460155.1 uncultured Oligoflexia bacterium
GTCGGGTCATCCTGACCCTGTTACGTAAAAAAACCCTCATTCAATCAACGGAACCTGTACGAAGTGTCTTTCTTCGCACAAAGCGCCCGGACAATGTCCTTTGAACCGGCCGCGAAAGGTTGATTGACTTTCTGGTCATGGGATCGGACCATATGCCTCTGGTATCAACGGGTAAAAGTTGCAGGTCATGACAGTCCGACGACACATCTGTTGTCGCGATCTATCTAAAAGCATGCAATGACTGCCTTTTTCCAAGGATGGAGCGCGGAACGGCTGATGAGTCAGAGTTCTGATTTTGGCGAATTGAATGTTCAGCACGGTCGAGGACAACTCCTCGCCATTCGGCAGTATCTGTATGTGGTCGAAGGCAGGCCCTTTAATATCGAGGTTCAGGAAACTGCCTCTGGGCATCTGACAGCCCATGCCGAGAGCACATCAGATCCTCACGAATCCATCCATTCGCAAAGTTCAACGAATTTGAATGACCTGTTAAAGGCAATTATCAACGAAATAGACTCAAAGGTGTGCAAATGGTAACAGCAGGCATCGATCGGGTCCTCAACGAACCTCATCTCCTCAATGGTCTTGGCCGCATTGGACTTGTGACCAATCAGGCCTGCACCACGCAGGACTTTCAGCCCACTGTAAATGTCGTGGTTCATGCCCTGAAAAAATGCACGGGTTCAAGCCTATCATGCGTCTTTGGTCCACAGCACGGCTATGGACAAACAGAGCAAGACAACATGATCGAAACCCCTGACAGTCAGCTGACCCTCGATGGAGGGCTGCAGGTTCCTCTCTTCAGCCTCTATTCCAAGACCCGAATTCCGACGCCAGAACAACTCAAGAACGTCGACACACTGCTTTTGGACCTGCAGGATGTCGGCTGTCGCGTCTATACGTACATGCTCACTCTAGCGGGCTGCATGCGTGCCGCTGAAAAAGCCAAAATCAAAGTGGTCGTCCTCGACCGCCCGAATCCACTGGGTCTGAGTCGCATGAGCGCGCGCGGCGAATTCACACAAGGAAATTGCCTCGACCTCAAATGGGAAAGTTTTGTTGGCTGGTATTCAATTCCAATGCGACACGGATTGTCGATGGGAGAGTTGGGCAAACTCTTTTACGCGGCAGACAAAATGTCTATCCCCTACGAGGTTATCACGGTCAAAGGTCTGACCCGAAAAACATCACTCGAGACGTTACGCCAAAGAAACTGGACATTGCCAAGTCCAAATCTTCCAACGTGGGACACTGCATTCTGTTTTCCCTCGTTCGTCGCTCTCGAAACCACCATGATCAGCGAAGGTCGAGGCAGCACATTGCCCTTTCAAACAATCGGCGCACCCGAACTTCCGGTCCAAAAAATTCTCGATGCGTTTGAACATTGGAAAACGTTTGCTCCAAAAGAGTATCGCTTCTCGGGCCTCAAATTCAGACCTCATGAATTCAGACCGACCTTTAACAAACACCAAGGTGCTTTGTGCAAAGGTTTTCAGGTTCACGTCGAACATGCCGACCATTGCAACACATTTGCGCTCGGTGTTTTGTTTCTCGCGGTTGCTTCAGCTGAATACGAAAAGTTTCAATGGAAAGGACCGGGTTATGAATACAATTTTACCGATCCGCCAGTGCATCTTGTCCTAGGCCATCACCGCTGGAAGGAATTTTTTGATTCTTTTGCGGGCCGCGGTTGGTCCGAGAGCAAACTCACCGCACTCATAGACATGTTGCGGTGGTCAGAACAGGATGCACAGTCATTTGAAGAAAAGGCGTCGGCCTTTCATATTTATCCGGAAAACTAACATCGGAAGGCGAGATGTATTCGCACAAGCGCTCATTTACAGGACAATCAAGCCGCTCGGTGGCAGCACTTTTTGATGTGCCATTTCTTATTTCAGGTCTATTGATTGCGGCCATCTTCTCGGTAACCCATTCCGCAGTCACCTACTTTTCGCTGCACGAAAATATTAGAGCTTGGCCAGCGGCACTTGAACAGCTTCCTCTCGCCTCCCTGACCCAAACTTTACGCGACAACACCGATGCCCTGAACTGGACCCTTATACTGGCAACGTGTACAGGACTTGCCCTCCCTCTCGTTATCTTTTCTATCGCTATACGCTGGACATTGGCGCCTTTGCGGGTCACCGTTCAACGAACAGTCACATCGTGCTGTCTCGCCGCATTTTATATTTGCAGCTTCATGAGCACCGCACTTTCAAACCCAGAATGGGCCTCAGGCAATACACTCGTGCGTCTCTTCTCACCTCTGGGTGGAGGTGTGTTTCAAAGCCTACGTGCCGTCTTATGCCTTTCTGTTTTTATTGGTTGTATTTATACCCTCGCGAAAAATGCGACCTCTCGAATTAACAGGGGTTTGCGCATTTTTGCCGCCGCTCTTGCACTTATTGTTTTCATGACCGGCGATTTTATTTATTCACAGCAAAAAAGAAGCGTCAGTCCAGCGTATCTTAAAGCACCTGCGTCGGTGAGATTCATTTTCGTCGTTCCCGGTCTCAAACCGGCTGACATTCAGAAAGCACTTAAATCTGAACCGCTCACAGACGTCAGGAATCAGCTGAGTTCGTTTCAGGAAGTTCACCCAAGTACGCCCAGTTTGCTTGGCCAATTCGTCACAACACTTCTCGGTATTGAACCTAACACGCATGGCATCCGCCACGATTTCATTGATCCCGAAATTCTGGAACCTGCATGGACGACGGTTCATACAAAAGCTTTTCCAAAGGGCCATGAGGTTTATGCCATGGCTATCGGCGGACCTGCGCCGCTCAGCTCATTGGTCGGGGCCCAAACAGCCGGAAGCCGCTGTGGTCATGAGCCGAGTCAACTCGCTCGACTGGGACACTTTCAAACTTCAGTTGTTCCTTATGCCCTGACTCCGCGGTTTCTTGAGCCCTATCTCAACCGTGACCTGATTTGTTCAAACCGATTTCTCACGCTGCACCAACATTTGATTCAAGCGCACGAAAAAATGACCGACCAACTTCACGAGTCTGGACTTAAAACCTTTGTGATTTGGGTCTCGCCATCGCTGAGAAAAACCGACGCCGACTTAACCTCCAAGCCCAAAGACTACGAGCAGTGGGAACCATCTACGAAAAATATCTTCCAGATTCTCAAGTCACACAAACAATTCCTGAACAACACAAAGCTCACACCATTTCATCAAACTTTCGTCGTTGGATTGGCTGAGCAACAAGATGCAACAACCGCTTTTGTAAGATTTGATGGTCAAATTAAAGCCCAGCTCACTGACCTAACTCTCGACTCCCCGGGTCAACGAAGCCAATTATCACTGGCCGATTTGCTGCGATCTCAGCAAAACACTGACCTAAAGGATTCCCAGTTCTTCTACTCTGAGTTCACGGACTCGATGACCAAAGACAACGTTGGACGCATTGCTCCCGATTTCATGCGCCCCGATTTGTCAAAAAACATCGCTGGTCGTTTTATTGTAAGCGCAGACGCGCTTCGAAAAAATATTGTTAACTCCAAACGCCACGTCATCTGCCAGAGTGTTGCATCTCCAAATGGCCGTCGACTTCTGGTTAAGGTGAGTCTAAATTTACGCGCAACAGATAATAGACTTCCGCAACTGACATACGAAGATGTTGAGAAAGAAAATTTACCGTCTCCCGAAAACCAAATGGACCTAGAGGACTGTCTGAAAAGCGCACGTGAAATTCTGACCGAGAGTGTCTTTAAAGATGTGTCGCTGCGCGACAGCTCCGCCTTTCAAACTCTGCTCACAGGCCTGCCTGTGAAATCAATTAAGACGAATACAGCAACACTCGACATGGGCAGTGAAACTGAGGATGAGGCTTTTGGCATAAGCACATCTACTGTTCCCAACAGCCCGGTAGAGGAAGAGGACGAATGACGCCGATGAAAAAACATCGCACTTACCACCGAGGCTGGAAGAGCCAGAGCAAAGAAACACTGATCTACATTTGGGTTGTATGCGCCGCACTTGCTCTTTCTCTTTTCGTGACCCTCTCGATGGGTTCACGCGAAATTGGCGATCCATCATCGGTCCGAACGCAATTTAACACCCTGAGGTCAAAACTCAGAGGCTGGGAAAAACCCGCAATCGCAGTCTCACAAGACCCAACTCAGACATCTGACGCACGCACACATACGGCGTATCATTTTCGATGGCACAGCAAATTTTCTTCTCCAGAATGGACTCTTGAAAACCAGAAGACCGATTCTCGACAAGATCTCATCCAACAAACGCTCAGAATCGGAAAGTCAAAACTTAATTTGACACAACGCAAAGACAACCCAAATCTTTACACGCTCAGGGAATTTATCACCAAAGGAAAAGAGGTCTTTGTCGAGAAGAAAATTCTTCCCCTCCTTCCAGGAGAACGGGTCCTCGTATCCATGCCGGCTGGCTCACTGGCTGGACGAATTTGGAAAATGAGAGTTCGTTCTATTGGAGCAACACAAGACCGCCTCGATGTTCCACTCAGTCTGAATTCTGGTTTTATCAATAACGAAACAAAGATTTTTGAGGTCGATCCACGAGGACGACCAACCGATTTGGAGCTCCCCACCTCGGCAGAATTTCTCCGCCGCGGAGTTAAACAGTTCTTTATCGAATGGCCCTCAACCGCTTCAGGCATTCTGGCAGTCGAGGGTTTTTCCCCGGCATTGACGGACGGAGAGCTCCGTCAGACACCCTCACGCACGCTCGTCGTTCAAATCGACAGTTTGCATCAGCCTTTGACCGCATTAACAAAAACGCTCAATGTTCTGAAAAACTATTCGTCTTCTGGAAATCCAGCAATTCATTTCACAACAGTTGTACCTCCCTCTCAGGAACATCAGCTCAGCCAGAAATCGATGCTGACCCTGCGCAATCCTGTGGAACTCGGAGCCACGCTCGGAAACGAGAAACTCAAATCTTTTATTCAACCCGAACCTATCCTCTTAAAAAAATATTCAGAAAGAGGCGGTTCTCTGAGACGCCTGCATTTGATTGCCTCATCTCAACAGTGTCCCTCACCATGTAACTCAACAGATGCGAGTATTTTATGGCCCGATGAATACACGTCTCTGATGACGATTCATCGCAAAGAGGAATTTGCAACTCTGGCGGACTTTTTCAGAAACGATGAATTCCAGTCAGACTTCGGCATTCTATTTGCAGACATCCGTTTTCCAGCTGACTCCGTTCGTCTGAACTGGACCTCAGCACTCGAACCCACACAACCCCTGCTGCGCTGGATGATTGGTGGCTTACGCGACATGACAGGCTCGCGAGATCTTGAGCTCAGAAAAAGAGAGAAATTATTCCAAACGGATCTTTGGCTCGCGAAGCTCTCTGAAGCGTTTCTCTCTCATGGTGGCAACGCCAACATCGCATTATTTCTGAACAACAACACTTCGAGCAGCGCCGACGTTCACGATGAAACCGGACAAAATATTGTTCGAGGGGAAGCACTGTTCAGTCTTCATGGCTTGAATGTTGGTGAAGACAAAAACTCTTTTCCTATCCCAGTCAAAAACAACATCTCTCTTTTAACGGCCGTAAAGCTCATGGACAAAATGATTCACTCCAAAGAGAGAACTCTGTCTTTGGAGTCCTTGGCCGATGGGGGCGATATCGAACATGCACCCGTAACTCAATTGAATCAGGGGGCGCTTATCACCCTTTCACCCAATGGCTGGATCACAGATCTGATTCCCGGTGTGGATGACAAGAAGCATCGAACAGCCTTCAGAGCCGACCCCGAGCAAATTCACGCGATTCAGGAAAAATCGAATGCGGACCGACGCAGATCTCGGCTTCATGGTTTGCACGTGCTCCTTCCCAGCAACAACGATAAAGACGAACTCGTATCAGTGACACTCTCGACAAACCTCAAGCCCGTCGGTTGCGAATCGGAAAGTGAAAATGCCCAGCTCGAGCCTCAGAAATCTGAACCTTCAGTAGCTAATGCCGAAGAGCTGCGCACAGTGCGCATCCTTGGTCGACGGTCTGCGCTTAGCCAATGGCATATTCACTGTTTACTTGAAGGACGAATCACAACCTCAACTCGTTTGCGCATGGTCATGCATCTGAACAACCAACCTGTGCTGCGAGAAAAGATTGGACTGGGCGAATTTTCTTTGCCCGTGCGAGGCTTTTTATGGAGATCTCCTGAGACTCTTGAACTGACGGGGGCTCAGATCCTCGATGCAACGGTTGCAATAAAATCTGCCGACAAAGATGCTGCAAAACAAACTTCGGTCGTCATCTGGACGGATTCTGTTCTAGGTGGTCTAGAGAACTCGCGGATGGTTTTCTCGCTCGCTGCTCAGGCTCAGCCACAGAGCTCGGAGCCTGTTGCGCCTTCGGGCGGAGAACGTCTGAGCGGAAAATAAGAGGTCCACCGATGGCAGTGCGCAGAGCCTTCACTCAGCAAGGCAATTTACTCAAGCTCAGCGGCGATACGTTCACAATTAAGGACGAGCTCAAACGCATCGGCGCGCGCTATGATGGCAGCCAAAAATGTTGGTTTGTTGCAAGTGAAGATGAAATACTTAAAAAACTCGAATTCCTCGGGTTTCTTCCGATTGCAACGCAGGTCAGTATTCCAGTCTTACCGAGCGTAGACTCAACACCTGTTGCGGTTGAGGGAGATAACACCTGGTCTGTTCTGCAATTTACTCTTTTTGTTGAAAGACTCTTTAAACAACAATTAAATTTTGACTTTTGGATTGTTGGCGAAGTCTCTTCTCTAAAAACCTCAAGTGGTCACGTGTATTTTGATCTCACCGAACCCGATTCCGAAGAACAAAGAGCATTAACGGCAGGTCGAGCCGTCTCGGTGTCGTGCTGTTTATGGGCTGGCAAAATCCGTTTACTCGCGGATAAACTCGCCGAATTTCCGCTTGCCGAAGGGGTTAAAGTTAAACTCAAGGTCAGCTGCGATTTTCGCAAGGAAGGCTCGCGCCTGAGTTTGATTGTTAACGATCTTGATCCTCAATTTACTTTAGGAGATCTGGCTCTCAGACGGCAACAAATTGTGCGTGAACTTAAGCGCCGTGGACTCTACGACAGACAAAGACACTCAAGCAAATGGCCTGAACTGCCACTGCGCATTGCTTTGATTACAGCCTCGGGCTCGCGCGCGCATACCGATTTCCTGAGTGAATTGTCGCTCTCAAAGATTGCCTTCCGCATCACTCTTTTTGATTGTTTGATGCAAGGCGATAAGGTGCGAGACACAGTCACAGCCGCATTGAAACTCATCGCCGAGAACGGGCAACAAAACTTCGATTGCATCGTGATTACCCGCGGTGGTGGATCTCGCTTGGATTTGCGTTGGTTCGATGACCTCGAAATTTGTAAGGCCATTGCCTATTCCGACCTTCCGGTGATGACTGCGATTGGACATTTCGAGGACATCAGCATTGCTGACGAAGTCGCAGCAATTGCTGAAAAGACCCCCACTGGGGCAGCACGATTTTTGGTGAATCGAGTCGCTGTTGGCTTCGATCGCATTCTGGCGCGCTTGGAACAAGCAGCTCGACTGGCTCAACAACGTGTTCAGCGCGAGCGACAACTCTGCGATCGCTCTGAACAACGACTTGAGCAATCCACACGTGTCCGGTTGATGCGTGACAAGGAATCCTTACAAACGGCTAACCGTACACTCAGACTCATTCAGAATACGTCGGCTCGCCCACTGCGTATGGGATATTCATTCGTGCGCTTGGCAGGCTCCACGGCCGACGGTCATGGGCGTCACCTCACAGCAGATGACTTTCTCACATCTGAACCCCCAGAAAAGGTCGAGGTTCAACTGTGGAGCGCACGTCAGAACGCACAAGTTTTAGTCGAAATGAATGTTCAAACAGTCCGGCACACAGCCTTGCCCTCAGACGCTCTAGGGGACATGGTGGGTCTGCCCCCTCGCCCCTCACAACCTCATCAGGATGGCCATGGAAAGCAGGAATAACGCGACCTATAAAGACTTACAGAACGATCTTCAGCGCATCCTCGGCTCACTCGAGCAGGACTCAACCTCGCTCGACGAGATTGCTTCGCTCCTGAAAAGTGGATTCGAGACCATTGATGCGCTCAAGGCCCGTCTGACAGAAGCCGAGGCGCAGATTGAAAACATCATCTCGCTCCGGCACAACACCACCTCAGGTTTAGCCGAGAACACAGACGGGGAGACACGCTAATGGCAGAAGTGCTCAATTCACCACGCACAAAGATTGTTTGCACGCTCGGGCCATCGAGCAGCAACCGCGAAATGATTTCAGCCCTGATGGATGCAGGAATGAATGTCGCGCGTCTGAACTTCTCTCATGGCGAACACAGCACCCACGCCCAAAACATTGCTACCATTCGTGAACTCTCACGCGAGAAAAATAAACCAGTAGCTATTTTGCAGGACCTACAGGGGCCCAAAATCCGCGTTGGCAAGTTGCGTGGCGGGTCGATGACCCTTACCAAAGGTCAACACATCACGCTTATGTATGGTCTCGAACAAACAGACGACAATATTCCAATCGACTATCGTGAGCTCGCGGCTGACACGCACGTGGGCGCTAAAATTCTGCTCGACGACGGTCTACTCGGTATGACCGTTATAGGAATTCGCGATGCTCTCGTGGACTGCGAAGTCGTTCACGGCGGATTGCTGAAATCAAGAAAAGGCGTGAATTTTCCGGACAGCAATCTATCCATTCCATCAACAACAGAAAAAGACACCCGCGATCTTCTCTTTGGCGTTGCGCAGGGGGTGGATTACGTCGCGTTGTCGTTCGTGCGCACAGCAGGCGATGTTCTCAAGCTCAAACAAATGCTGCGTGCACTCGGCTCCGACATTCCTGTTGTCTCGAAAATTGAAATGTTGAGCGCTGTAGAGAACATTGATGAGATCTGCAAAGTCTCCGACGCCATCATGGTGGCTCGTGGCGACTTGGGCGTCGAATGTGGCTTTGCCAATGTGTCAGCCTTCCAAAAACGTATTGTGCGTTCAGCCCGCTCACATGGTAAGCCAGTGATCGTCGCAACCCAGATGCTTGACTCCATGATCGAAAATCACGTCCCAACCAAAGCTGAAATTTCTGACGTGGCCAATGCGGTTTTCGACCTGGCCGATGCCACAATGCTTTCAGGAGAATCAGCCTCGGGCCGACATCCAAGCCATGTGGTCAACACCATGCGCGACATCCTTTCACGCGTTGAAGAATCAGGCATGCTCTTGCCCGGCGATGAAAACTCCCGGCTCTTTACCTCATCAGCAACACCTGAAGTTGTTGCACGCACTGCCGTTGAGCTCGGGGACTCGTGCCGTGCCTCGGCCATCGTGTGTCTCACGCTAACCGGCAATATCGCGCGGACAGTTGCAAAATATCGGCCACAAACGCCCGTCATTGCATTGAGCCCTCGCCCCGATGTTGTGCGGAAGCTGAGTTTAGTGCGTGGAGTCACGGGTGTTCAAAACACCATGTTCTTCGACACAGACGGCGCGCTTCACGAAATCGCAAAGCTCATCGTGCAACGTGGTCTTGCCAAAGAAGGTGAACTTCTGGTGATTACTGGCGGTATCCCGCTGGCATCGATGCAACCTACGAATCTCATCAAGCTACATCGCATCTCAAAAGAAGACGTTCTGTAAGGCCATCAAGCCGAGCATTAAAATCAGTTTTGCAGTTTCCAGCGAACGCTTTTGCACCTTCGCCGGACGAGGCACATCGGTCGAAAAATAGCCTGATTAATGCGTTTTTTTAATTAAGAGAAACACTTCATCATCTATTTTATGTTTCCAATACTATTGATTTTTTAATATTTTTTAAATTTTTTTTCAAAAAATTCCGACGCTGTATTATGCGCCTTCGCGCAACAGTCATCAGGGGGATGAATTGAAAAAGCAATCGATCACAATGATGTCCTACTCTCTCGTTTCTTTAATTATCGTTGGCTGCAGCAGCGCCGAGCTTGCTGCCACAAAGACCATTGAAAAGATTGAGCGTCAGAGAACAGAAGCAGAGACTGCAGATGGAAATGAAAAAAGTATCGGTGGAAAAAATTCCGCTGCAAATCAAAAATCTCAACAGAAAGTCGCAGGAGGACAACCCCCAGCAGATAAACAGGGTCAGCAAGGTGCCGCAAATGGAATGATGCAACCCGCTCAGAAACCACCCGCTGACATGCAAAACAAACCCGCAGCAAATTTGCCGATTATGGGCGTTGCTCAACCAAAGATGGAGATGCCCGTTGTGAACAAATCATCTGCGGCAGCACCCAAAGGTGAGGTCGGTGCAGCCCAAATTGCAAATCAAGAAGCCGCAGCAGCACAACAAGCTCTGGACCGTGAGACTGCGGAGTTTAGACAGCGAGTGCAATTTGTCGACCTCACCTACAAGATTTGCCTCGGGCGCGCACCAGAATCAGGAGCTCTTGTTTTTTGGTCTAATCAAATTGCGACAAAACAAAAAACTTTTGCACAAATTGATGCTGCAATTTGTCAGAGCACAGAGGGACAAATCTCACAACTCTATAGAGATGTTCTCGCGCGTTTTCCTGATGCAGAAGGAATGAAGTCTTGGCATGATTGGTTTACAAACGGTAAAATCACAATGCCGGGAATACGCGAGGCTCTATTCACCTCGGTAGAGCGTCAAACGATGGTCAATTTTGAGCAGAAGCTAACCAATCTTAAAACTCAAATTGCCGCACTCGACAAAGAGCGTTCAGATGTTCTTCTGGGCCTAAAGTAACAAGGCAGAAAAACTCGAGCCCGCAGAAGGAACTGCGGGTATCCAGCCCGATTCAGATAAAGACTGCCCCAGAAAGACAAGACAAAACAAAAATGAACGCTTGACCCTCGGTTGAAATTCAGGCCACCCTGTGGCTGGAATTCAACCAAAACTCAGTTCTCGGCTGACCAACTCAGCCGTAAAAAATCACTCCCTTTCATAATGAGGGACTTAAACATCCGGATTGACTAAAAAATCCTCAATACCTCACCATTGGCACAGCAGTTGCTGAGCGACGCTTGCTGCTCTTGAGCAGCGAAATAAAAACAAAGGAGGATTTCTCATGTCTGTTCTCACACAAGTTCTCTCTTCTGCGTCCAAACGCTCACTCAAAGGTAAAAAACTCGAACGTACAGGCTCGGTAGAACTCAACATCAAAGCTTTGCGCGGCTTCGGCTCAGTGCGGTTCGTGATGATTGAAATGGGTGCGCGGGCCTAAACACCGCGAATTCACAAATATGCGCAGTTGAGGTCTTTATGCTTGGACTTTTTACAGAATCTGAAATTTGCAAGTCATTACTGAACATCGCCGATCCGCAAGAATTAATCCGGTACGGATTGACAGCAAAAGGTCTGCGCATGGGACTTCAGGCGCGTGCGCAACAATTGCAAACCAACCTGCCTATTTGGGACACCGACAGTACTGTACTTGTCGCGTCTGCTGGAACTGAAAACCTCCTGCGTGAACTTTTCCGTGGGCACAGCGACCTGAATGACCTGACTCAAAACGCTGCCATCGAGCATTCTTTTTCATCTGATGAGCGAATGTTAAAAATCAGTGCTCTGCGTCAGGCTCTAAATTCAATGAAAATGCTTGATGCAAATTTGTATGAAATCTTCAATGTGTCCATCTCGTGTATCTTTACATCCAGTTCGCAAACTGCAGGAGGTGGCACGTCGTCAGCAACACCCGGTGTGATTTGGGCAAATCTGCGCAGCCACTGGAGTACATGGGACACTCTTGAATTTCTTGTCCATGAGCTCACCCACAATCTTATGTTCTTTGACGAATTTTACGCACTGCATTATCAATCACACTATGCACTTTTAAATCCTGAAACCTTCACTCAAAGTGCGATTCTCAAAAGAAATCGACCGCTGGATAAAGTCCTACACAGTATTGCCGTAGGCATTGCAATTTTGAATCTGCGCTCAAACGCAATCGTTAAGAACAACAGACTCTGCGAACCACTCAAGCTTACAACAGGCATACACCCCGACTCTGTTTCGCTGATTCATCAACTAGACGCATCAATTAATTCGATTTTCGAAAATCAAGCGGCAATGAAAATACTGAGTCCAAGGGGTCTTGAATTACTTAAAAAAGCAAAAGAACGCATAGATGAATTCTCCGACGTCAGTCTCTCGTTGGTCATCTAAAAAAGGAAAAAGTTTATGCTGCGCTCGATTTTCTTTGCAACTCCGCTGCTGCTGGCTCTCTTGTTTGTAATCATTCAGCAGGGACTGGTAGCTTCATCAAATTGGTTCCTCTCGCAGGTAACTGCACGCGTAAACGAACCGTCAACTGTGTTGCCATGGCTTGTCGGTTTTCTGCTGAGCCTTTCTCTGCCCTATATTCCCGGTGCACTCGCAGTCCGTCAGACAACACTTTTAAAAAACATCGCCCAACTGCGTATTCTGGAAAGACTGCGCGCAGCCATCGAAGGACGCACGTCTCTTTTTGCTCACAGTGGTGAGCGCGAACGGCGATTCGTGTTCCTTCAGCGCGAAGGCGAGGATGTCGTCACTCAGGCATGCGATGCAGGTTTCGATTTCACCCAAACACTTTTTAACGTTGTTCTAAATATTATTGCTCTGGTTTTAGTTGTAAGTCCGGCCTTGTTGCCGACTTATGGTGTAAGTCTGCTACTCCTCGTCATCAGCATCAAACTGACCAAGAAGCCTCTAACAGAAGCAACCCGTTTTCAACGTGATACTCGCGTGGCCTTTGAAAATGTTCGACTGAGAACTTGGGAAAATCTCACCATTGGCAACACAATCAATCTTCAGCGTTGGAACTCGTCGCTTTCAGAAAATTATTCCAAATTTGCCGACAAAAGACTCAAGCTCTCGACTTTAAGGGAATTTACAAGTCTTTTGTCCACGTGGGCCGCGATGATTCCTGTATTGACTGCCAATCTTTGGCTGTTCCAAAAGGCATCGTCACCTGCCGAAATAGCGCTGCTCATTGCCACGCTGCCAAGACAACTGATGGTTCTGAATCACGTCCATATACTCAGCAGCTATTCTGGATTTTGGCACGAATTGCGCGAGCGATTTGCCGGATTGCAGAGCTCCCTTGAAGATGTTGACCCGCAGATTCGCCTCGAACACGATAGCCGAATCCGTTTTACTGAACTCGAGATTCTGCCCGTTGTTGCTCATCAAAACTCACAGACACTGGGACAAGGGGCCACTGAATTAGAATGGCAAAGATGGCTCCAACAAGCAGAATCCGGACGCTTCCGCATCAGTGGTGGCAACGGCTCTGGAAAATCAACTCTTTTGCGTTCAATTAAGGAAACGCTGGGCAGCCAAGCTTTTTATCTTCCAACAGAGCACACTGCGTTGGATTTTCCGGTGGCCGAGGGTCTCAGCTCCGGACAACGTGCACGCTCTATTATTGAGGTTCTGCGGGAGTCGAAACAGCGCGTGCTGCTTTTGGATGAATGGGATGCAAATCTCGACTCCCAGCATCGCAGCTTTCTGGATGGATTGATCTCAAAATTGGCAGAGCGCCATCTGGTGTTGGAGGTCCGTCACACCTGAACTCTCTCAGAAGAGGACGTATTGTAACCAGAGGCACTCGAGTCCGCCGTTGAAGACCTTCTTCCGGCGGGTAGCTCGCAGCCCGACACTCGCTGCCAACTCTTGATCGCCTGCAAGAATCCAGCCCTGCCAACCGCGGAAATTTTTCTTCAGAACATCACCTACGGATTTATACAATGAGCCCAACTGGGCGGCATCACCCAAGCGGACGCCATATGGCGGGTTCATCACAACTATTCCTTCAGGAGAATTCGAAGAGAGTTGGGTCACATCTCCGGATTCAAAATGAATGAGCTTACGAACACCAGCCGCCTCTGCATTTTTTTGCGCAGCAAGGACAGCTGATTTGTCGCGGTCGCTGCAGCGGATGGGCGGAGAGAGTCCGTCTTTTGCATCGGATTGCTTGAGAACCTTCAGCCGATAATGGGAGAGTTTCTCAAAACAATCGATCATTGAAACTTCCTGCGCACGCAGTTGTCTGCGAATCGATTCGGTTTGACGCAGGGCAGATTCAGGAAAAATATTCAAACTCTGAAATGCAAAAAACTTGCGTTCTATTTGTGGGCGGCGATTCAAAAGCTGCAGGGCCGCTTCAATAGAAAATGTGCCCGTGCCGCACATGGGATCGACAAACTCTGGTACGAGAGGAATTGCCGCAGGAATACGACGCCCCTTTTGCGCTTTATCCGATGAAGAATCCTCTTGGGAATCCTCGAGCGGGGCTTTGGCTTTAGAATCAGCCCCAGCGACACGCGAAAAGAAAACCTTCTCTTGAGTGTCGTGACGCAACGCTCGACACAATTGAGTCCAACCCGTCATTCGAACAAGTCCGGCAGCGAGCAATTCTCCAAGCGGAGCGTCTCCACCGGTCACACGGTAACCTCGTTGAGCAAGCGGTGTGCCTGTTGTGTCGAGACTCACCGACAACGTGCGTCTGTGAAGTCGCGCCATGACGCGAACCTGAGGCGCATCTTTGTCGACCGATGGCCGTTCGCGAGTCTGCTTGCGGAACGAGTCGACCAAGGCATCTTTAATCTTTAGGGTCAGTGCAGGAGCGCTGATCTTATTTTCAGAGGAGTTAGACGCAACAACAAAAGTCTTGTCAGGAGAAAAAAACGAGGGCCAATTGAGTTTTTCAACAGCCGCATAAACATCCTCAAGCGACTGAACTTCACACTCAAGGACTTCACAAAGCACTCGGCTTCCACAACGCAAACCAAAGTTCATTGCAATAGCAAAATTCCAGGGAGCCCGCACGACGACTCCCGCGCTAGCGACCTTTGGAGGTTCGGGCAGTTCAATATTTAGATCGTCGGCCAACTCGCACATCTCTGCGGCGAGCTCGTCTTCAAGTCCGTGAACCGTACTGACAAAAAATGTTGCACTGCGCTCATCGTGCAGCCGGCGCTGCAGAGGACGGTCCTGCGGCCGACGCTGCGGGCG
>CAYWSV010000017.1:0-2583 GCA_964460155.1 uncultured Oligoflexia bacterium
CAGGAGGCGGAATTGAACCGCCGACCTGAGGATTATGAGACCTCCGCTCTAACCAACTGAGCTACCCTGCCACTCGGAACGGGTTGGGGAATAGCGCGTTGCAAAGGGGTTCGTCAAGCCTCAAGCGCAACGGAACGCCCTACGGCTAACCTGCCGAAATAGCTGGAACCCCTTTTACTCCGCAGATGCTGGCTCGGCCTTAGCGGTCTTTTTAACGACTTTCGCCTTGGTCGAGGGCTTTTTAGCCCGGCTTTTCGGCTTCTCGTCTTCACCCAAAAGCTTCTTGCGCGACTCGAACTTGAATTCAAAGTTGCCATTGGGCTTCAGATGTAAACTCGCCGCAAACGGACGGCCTTTTTTCGACTTAAAGTCTGTGATGGCGGGAGTCATTCCTGTGATGACGAACGATTTAAATTCGTCACGAGAAACCGCGTGTCCGCACAGGGTCTTTGGCATCCGAGCCATGAGTTTTTTAGGCTTTTTCGCTGCAACTTTTCTGGCTGTCGTTGGAGTCTTCGATGATTTTTTCTTGGTCGTCTTCTTGTCAGACGACGCTGCTGCAGACTCAGCGACCTCCTCGACAGCCGGAGCACCAAACTCACACATGTAGGCAGTTTCGGTTTCAATCAACCGACCCGGCAGAGCAAGGAAAGTTTCTGGAATTTGCTCTTCGTGGAGAATTTTAATTTCCGCACCGGGCAAAGTTTCGGTCGGGTTGCCTTGCTCGTCTGCAAAGAACACACCTTTGTCTGTCACAGTCAGAAATGACGAATAGCTCGAGCCGCTGAGAGTCGTGAACTCAACAGGACCTACGAGTTTTTTCGTTAGAAGGTCGGCGACCAAGCTTCGGTCCAGATACCGCTGATTTTTCTCTTTCCAGATGATGAACTTGCAAGAGTCTTTTTGGTTGCATTTATAACCCCAGAAAGATTCGTAGACAGTTCCTTTGCTACACGCAGGACACTGACCCAGAGCAGGTTCCTTCGAATAGAGCTCTTCATAATCAAAGCTGCGCGTTTTCTCGACGATCTCGCTGGTGTATTTGGCCATGTCCTTCATAAATTCACGACGGCTCTTGTCACCGCGCTCCATTTGCTTCAGGCCATATTCCATTTCGCCTGTCAGCTCGACGCTAGCCAATCCATCCACGGGAACTCGATTGAGAACATCCAAAAGTCGCATGCCCTTGGAGGTTGCGCGAAGTACTTTTCCGCTGCGGGCAACATATTCTTTGCCAATGAGGTTTTCGATAATGTCGGCGCGCGTAGCTGGAGTACCGATCCCTTTATCGCGCAGAGCATCAGCCAAGTCTTCCGATTCAACTGTGCGTCCGCAGTGCTCCATCAAGCTCAGCAGTTTGGCTTCCGACAATCGCGGCAAAGGCTTTGTCGCATTTTCCTGAGATTCAACACTTTCAGTTTTAACTTTTACATTTGCATTGGGGTCTGTTGGATGAAGCTTAGGAAGACTCGATTCGTCCTCGGAGTCCTTTCCATAAACCTCGCGCCAACCTTGTTCTTGGAGATCCGAAACGCGGGTCCGGAAATGATAATCAGAAATTTTAGTAATACGCTCAACTTTTGCCCACACAGCAGGGGGCATGAAAGCTGCAAGAAATCTCTTGGTCACAAGATCAAAAATACGTTGATCATCGCCCTCAAGTGACGAAGGCACTTCGCCGGTTGGGATAATGGCAAAGTGGTCAGAAATTCCCTTGTTATTAAACACGCGATCTTTGTTTAGTAGACCACGAGAAAGAATTCTCCGGCTCACTCCCGCCACGTCGAGTTTTGAATCACCGTATTTGGTCAAAATGGTTTTGACATTCTCAACGTAATCTTCGGGCAGATTTTTTGAGTCGGTACGAGGATAAGTCAAAACCTTGTGCTTCTCATAAAGCCGTTGTGCAGCCTGCAGAGTTCTGCTTGCGGGCATCCCAAACCTGCGGTTGGCTTCCCGCTGAAGGGTCGTCAAATCGAAAAGCTGGGGTGCAATTTCTCGAGATTCTTTGCGTGTTTCAGACGCGACTGCAGAGTTCTTGTGCGTCTGCAGATCAGCAAGAATTTTATCGAGCTGCGTCCGCGAAAAAATACGATCATCCTTCTCGCGCAGTGCAACATCTTCGTCATCTGCGGATTCAGGCTTTTTGAAATTCGGATCGAACCACTGTCCAGAGTACTCGTGAGTATCTGTTGAAAAGCGCGCCTCAACCGTCCAGTAGGGCTCCGGACGGTGCTTCAAAATCTCGGCTTCACGTTTCACAATCAGGGCCAAAGTGGGTGTTTGCACACGACCAACACTCCAGCTGACACCTTTTTGCGCTTTGGGTTTGAGTCGACGCGTTACGGCGCGAGTTGCATTCATACCAATCAACCAGTCGCTCTCGGCTCGGCAGCGTGCAGCATCGCTGAGATGATCGAACTCTTTTCCATCGCGGAGGGTTGCAAATTCTTTTCGGATGGCATCGTGCGTCATGCTTTGCAGCCACAAACGGCGAATCGGCTTTTTGGCTCCGCTGTAGTCGTAAAGCTCGCGGAAGATCAGTTCACCCTCACGTCCCGCATCGCATGCATTAATGAGACC
>CAYWSV010000017.1:2593-28117 GCA_964460155.1 uncultured Oligoflexia bacterium
AGACCCACCACACCATTCCGGTTGGCAAGTGACTTAATTGTGTCGAGTCGTTCCTTCTGACCCTCTTTGGGCTTGTACTCAAAGTGATCGGGAAGAATGGGCAGATCCTGCAACAACCAACGCTTGTATTTTGGATCCAAATCTTCTGGGGATAACAGTTCTAGTAAGTGACCCACTGCCCACGTCATGTAGTACGAGTCACTCTCATAGTATTCAGATTTTTTTTCGAAACCGCCGAGAGCCTTTGCGATATCAGCCGCAACACTGGGCTTTTCCGTAATGATTAGCCACCTGCCCGATCCGCTCATTCGTTCGTTCCTCTTTGTGAGCTGCCACTCATGCGTTCCCTCAGAACCTCTGCCACGGGTTCGAGGTCAGCCCGACCGCTGAGTTTAAGAGAGTTCGCCGTCATGGCAAGCACCTCGTCAAAATGAGTCCGTCGGAGACTCAAAAGAACATAAACATCGTAGCTGGTTCGAGGCCCCTCGGCTGTGAGTCGACGGATGGCCTCCCAGTAGACATCTTTCGCTTCAAATTCAGGGCATTCCTTCGAAGTTGCAACAGCTGAAACGGCAGATTCAATGACCTCTGCGCGGCTTTGACCCGCAGCAGGAGGGGGCGGTGTCTGGCGTTTGCTTTTTTTCGTCTCTGCTTCGATTTGCTCAATTGCAGAGCTAATTTCAGAACGCATACGCTCCGCGAGCAGCTTACAGTGCAGGGCAATGCCGCTCGCTTGTGTTTGCCGAATTCCGAGATCGAGTCGGAGGAGGTCTTTTCCCGAATGAACAAACCAACGCTCACCCTCAGGCTCTGAACGCGCGGCTTCATCGACCCATGCCGGACGACCCAACTCACTGCGTTCAACCACCAGACTTTCGGGAGGTGCCTGCGGACCGCTCACACACGCACTGGGAAGCGCGAAAGGAGCCACTGAGGCAATCCAGAGAGTTCGACTGAATAAGAATCGTCTTAAGAGCATTTTGTCCTCAGTTCCTCAGCAGCATTAATACATCATCAACCGCAAGCGGTGCACCACCTGAGTCCAACGCATAGGCCACACTGCTCCCACGCTCGAGACAACGCGATTGATGTGTTCGCTGCCACGCGTGAATTGCAAATCCAGCCTCGGGCAGAATCACATGAAACGGCGCCACATCCCAAATCTCGACTTTGGGATCAACGAACGCTCGCACGGACCCACGCAAGAGCATGTAGTAACCTAAAGCGTCGGGGTATGTCCTCGCCTTAATCTCGCGCGTGTAAAAATCATTCACAAGGTGTCCAACATTTTCCATTCGGAATCGATAGGGGTCGGCGGTTGCGACCAATTCAATCGCATCCTGTCCCAAACGCTCGGGACGCTGATACGCCTCGCCGTTGATCCACACACCACGGCCACGCTCAGCGCTCATTATAATTCCGAGCTCAGGCAGAGCTGCAAATCCGATGTGAGGAACGCCATTTTTAAGCACGGCAAGCAACGAAGAATAAAAAGGCACTCCATGAACAAAACTGAAAGTTCCATCGATGGGATCAAGAATCCACGACCACGTGTCTCCCTGCCCAGATGACGGGGTACTGAGAGAACCACCTTCTTCCTCGCCGACAATTTCGTGATGAGGAAATGCGTTGGTGATCATGGCCCGCAGTTCTTTCTCAATCTGCAGATCTGCATCGGTGACCCAAGTTTTATCGCCCTTGCGGATGCGTCCGACGGGGCGACGGCTGAAGGCGCAGCACATCTCAACCGCGCGGTTCATACACTTCTGCGCAATTTCAAACACTTGAGTGTCACTAGACATGACTTCAATCCCCGATTAGTTTGCCCAACCAACTTGCACGAACCCATAGACACTCTGCAACTGCAGGACGCCCATTATGGAACTCAGCCTCCCTCTCGAGAGTCTTCGATATTTGCAAACCAATCAGGCATTCCTTGGCCGCGAGTTTCTTACGTGGCTTTGGTACTACACCGAATCCGGACGCCATGAAGTCAACTTGGGCGAACTGGGAATCTACAAACTTTACGTCGATGACCGACTTGTTCTGACCTCCAGCTCGGGCTCTGCGCACGAACAAGCCCTCAAGGGAGGCACACCTGCCTACGCTGCTGAGGCACTTGTAGCCTTGCAGGCGGGCAAGATGGTCCATGAAGCAAAATTCATTCTTCAGGACAAAGAAAGACAATGGATGTGGAACATGCGCGCCGACGATTTGTCACTGCGCAGCGTGCGGCTCCCAACAGTTCAGGCTCCTGATGCATCAACACACATGCAGGCCCGCATCGCCAATACTCAGCTGCTCGTGGATGTGGTCGAGACACTCTTCAGGATGTATCTTGAATTACGCATGTCGAAGGGCTTCGAAAAAGAACTCGAGCGTATCCGCGACTGGATGTCGACAAAACACACGCACGTGGGCTGAAGAAGACCTACAATAGCCCCGTGCCAAATGCGGGGTTATTTTTTAATGAGCAACAGAAACATTAAATTTCTTCTCATGCTTGCCAGCTGTCTTTCTTTGACACTGGCCTGTCTGCATTCAAAAACCGCCCACGCCTATCCCGTACTCTTGACGTCAAACCAGCTGGGTCAAATTCAGGGGAGCCAACGCAACCAACTGATTGCAGTAAAATCCGACGGAAAAACTGCTCAGCGGATTGCTTTACAGATTGACGAAGTGGAAGACGACGCTGCGCTGGTTCTGAGGCAGCCCTACGAGATTCGAAAGCTCCGCGAAAGTCTTGCGCATCCCCAAAAAGCAGATCCATTTTATGGACGACTCCAGAGCGTTCACAGGCTGGTGTTGGACGATCGCGATTTCGCAGTCTGTGATGAAAGCTGTCAATCCAAATTGGGTGCGCAGATTCAGTCAATTTGTAACAACAACAACGCTCAGGCACTTCTAAAAGTCACACTCTTAAACCAAAACTCTGCGTTTATCGCCGACTGTGGCAAACCGATGGATGAGCTGTCTCAAAGAGCAGTCAACTTCGAAGCCTCAAGTAAAACAGTCTCGACACAAAAATATGAGTATGTTCTGACCTCCGAGAAAAATATATTTTTCAGCGAGATTAGAGCAAAACCCGAGTCTCGTCCGGTACTGACAAAAAGTGAACTCAAGGCATTTCTTAAGCCCAAATATCTTTTCAACATGAAGTTCAAAGATGATGATCTGGTCTCGCAAATCACCAGTTTGTCGCGCGGTCCACAAGGGCTCAATGTTGAAGTGGCCGTAGCACTCAACATTCTTGCAATGAAAATTAACACTCAAATTTGCTGCGACGTTTCTTTTTACGAAGACGCTCTTTATTTTCCCGTAGTGCTTGATCTTCCCTTTTCGGGCGACTCCTTTGCCAAAGGCAGTGGACTGTTTTTTGGATTTCAAACAGACAAAGAGGCAGGAGTTCGCACTGAATTCATCGCCGGACAATCTGCAGAAGCCAGCGATGCAATCATCATTCAACAGGGCAAGAACATTATTGCTCTCGGGTTCCGCAGTCCGAACAAAAAACAATCAACAAAAGTTAGACCCAAGGTTGTCTCGCAGGTCGACATGAATTCCATGAAGTTTATGCCCGTGCAAAGCTCATCAGGAATATTCTATGATATACGCAATGCAAAAGAGGGTTTTCAGCACTTTATGGTTTGGATGCTGTTCGGACAAGAATCTGAAAAAGCCAAGCTCATCGAGTATGCTCAATATGGGGCACGTACGCGTGTCGAAAGGTTTACCAGTCCAACCGCACGTTAATGCCTTGCGCAGAGAGCTGTTGTTTGATGCCCTGCACGCTGAACTCGCCTGAGTGAACGATACTGGCCACCAACGCTGCATCGGCGCCTGCGCTAAATGCATCTGCAATATGCTCTATGTTTCCTGCACCTCCAGAAGCAATCACAGGCACTCGAACAGATGATTTAATCAACCTAAGAAGGTGAAGATCGTAACCGCTTCGCTTGCCATCTTGGTCGATGCTATTGATACAGATTTCCCCGACTCCACGCGGAACCGCGAATGACAACCAATCGAGCATGTCCCAATTCGTGGGTGTACGACCACCTTGAATAAACAAACGGTAACCGCTTGGACACGAAGTATCTTTGAGAACATCAAGACTCAACACAACAGCCTGCACTCCAAAATGCGCGGCAATTTCCGTGATGAGCTCCGGCTTTTTAGGGGCAATGCTGTTGAGCGAGACCTTCTCAGCACCGCTTGCAATACAGTGCGCAGCATCCTGAAAATCGCGAATTCCACCGCCGATACAAATTGGAATAAAACTTTGAGCAGCAATTTTTTCGATGTTGGAAAAATCTGGAGGACGCCCCTCGGCACTTGCAGTGATGTCATAGATGACGATTTCATCTGCGCCACAGTCGCTGTAAAATTTCGAGAGTTCTACAGCATCACCAACGTCAACATTATTCTTAAATTCAATTCCTTTTGTAACTCTACCTTGTTTGATGTCGAGGCACGGAATTATTCTTTTTTTAAGAGTCATGTGCGCACCGTGTTCAAAAAGTTTCGCAGAAAGGTCAATCCAGCGCGACCACTTTTTTCAATGTGGCATTGGGCTCCCCAAACATTTTTCTCAGCAACAAAAGCAGCAAACTGCCTCCCTCCATAGTTGCACGCCGCAAGGACACAATTTTGTTCTTCGCGCGGTTCAGAAATAAAGGCGGCATAAGAGTGAACAAAATAAAAATTCGCATCCTGCGCCAAGCCTTCTGATGCTTGCTGGTAGACAGAATGTGGCGTGTTCCACTCAAGCGAATTCCACCCCATATGCGGAATAGGATCAGCACATTCAAACTTTTGAACATTGTACGGAAGTAAGGCCAGACAATCGGTTTGTCCCTCGGCAGACCAACGGCCAAGCACCTGCATGCCGACACAAATACCAAGCAAGGGCCGCCCCGAGCGGGCATATTGAACCAGTGCGTGATCCAGACCACGACTTCGCAATTCGTTCATCGCTTGTTGTGCTGAACCCACACCCGGAAAAATGAGATGTGACAATTCATCGAGCTGTTTTGCTTCCGAGACAGCCACCGGAGTAACCGAGAGAGCTTCAAGAGCACGCCTGACGGAACCAAAATTACCAGCGCCGTAATCAAGTATTCCAATGGTATTCGTCGTCATAAATCATCCACGATGAAATTCAAATGCTCGTTGGCCCGTTAACCGTTTGGGCCAAGATAGACGGTCACTTCTTCGCGATCGTGGTACAGATGCTTCATCTGTAACCGGTATGGCCGACCCATTTTTTTCAGTTCTTCATTCATGAGAGCGCGAATGTCGGATACCTCCGTCCAGCGCTTTTTCATGGGAAGCTTCAAGTTAAAAATCATCCGCCGTGCGGCCTGTTCCGACCACCAACGCAAAGCCAGTTCGGCGACACGTTTGGGTTGTTCCACCATATCGCAGACCATCCAATCAACTGTTTTGGGTGGAACGAAACGAAAACCATCGACCCGAAGATGCTCAACAAGTCCGCTATCCATCAGCTTTTCATTCATATCTCCGTTGTCGACTGCTGTGGTTCTCACTCCACGACGAACGAACTGATACGTCCAGCCTCCGGGACACGCTCCAAGGTCAACGGCGCGCCGAGACGGAGACAGCGATGACGCCCTTTCGTCTTCGTCCATAAAACTCAAAAAGGCTTCCTCAAGCTTGAGCGTTGAACGACTGGGTGCATCCGACGGAAAACGCAGGCGGACGATACCGCGCGGCCAAGGGCTATTATTTTTTAGAAGCGAGAGACCCATAAATACGTTGGAATAATCGCTGAAAAAGATATGCAGACAGCGCTCTTCTGCACCGGCTGCAAGAGGTTCATCCCACGCCTCGGACGCAAGGCCCTTTCTGCTGAGCGCCGCCTTAAAAGGCTTTGAGAACGATTTACAGAAAGCAGACAACTCACGCCCTGCATCTGAATCTGACGACTCAACGATAAATCGAGAAAATTTCTGCAAGGGCTTTGTCCATTGCGCAAGGCTGGCCAGAATAGGCGTGATTCGATCGTCATCACTGACACGCAGGGCCGGTTGCGCAAGGCAAAAAACACTGCGAGCGAACACAAGTGACTTCCAGTCGAACTGCGAAAAAACACGCTCGCCCACAGGTTCGTGAAAGTTAAAAACACAAAAACCAGAATCAGGTTTTGTTTGTGGGTATCCCGTCAAGCCAGCCTGCGCTGCGCATTCGCTCAACTCTGCCACGCATTCCTTTTCAAAACCTGAACGACAGGTGGCCAAAACTCCGTGCAGCATCGAACCCTCCGCGAGAGAGCGTCAGAATTTTGACGGTCAGCTCCCCAAAAGTCATAAAATTCTCATCGGTTGCACCCTCGAAGTGCGGCAAATTCTGCCGAACTGCGGCAAAGTGGAAGTGCGAATGATTTCGCATTGTAAGCCACCCCTTTTCCGAGGAGTCACCCATGGCGTCAGCCTCTAAAACCAAACGGTCTGGAGCCGTTGCCAAAACAGCCAGTCGCAAAGCCAAAACAACCGCGCCCGCCCTCAAGCTCAAACCGGCAGAGGCGCCCAAAACATCACGAATTATTGCGATTTGCAATCAAAAAGGTGGATGCGGCAAGACCACCTCGGTCATCAATATTGCAGCAACTTTGGCGGCTATGAATCAGCGGGTTCTAGTGATTGACCTCGATTCGCAATGCAACGCGACACAGGGCTTGGGCATTAACCTCGACGAAATTGAGGAGACCATCTGCGACGTTCTTCTGGACCCCAAGACACATTCACTGGCCGACGTCATTGTCGAATCGCCCTACGCCAATCTCCACATTGCTCCCGGTTCAATCGAACTCTCGGAATACGAAAGTCGGGCGGCAAACGAGATTGGCCGCGAGAATCGTCTCAAGAAAGCAATCGCCCAGATTCGTGAACACTACGACTACGTTCTTATCGACACGCCGCCCTCATTAGGCCTGTTGTCGGTCAACGCGCTCAACGCGGCAAGCGAGGTCCAAATCGCTATGCAGTCGCATC
The DNA here is from genome assembly GCA_964460155.1 of uncultured Oligoflexia bacterium. GTDB lineage: Bacteria > Bdellovibrionota_B > Oligoflexia > Silvanigrellales > Silvanigrellaceae > RFOM01. The sequence goes on from CAYWSV010000017.1 coordinate 9,607, forward strand.
CGTTTGCTTTGGACGGTCTACACCTTCTTTTAGAAACCATTGAGCTGGTTCAGGAGGAGCTCAATCCAGAACTGAAAATCTCGGGTGTCATCGTCACGATGTTCGACCCCCGCACAAAGATCTCACGCGAGATTGTCGACGAAGTCTGCCAGATCGCTTCGCTCAAAGGCCGCGTCCACAAAACGGTTGTCCGCCAAAACGTCAAGCTCACAGAAGCGTCTCGCTTGCGCAAACCCGTCATGTATTACGACGAGCAATGCAGTGGAACCGAAGACTACGTTCAGCTTTCACGTGAAATTGCAGCACAGGCAAAAGCTCAGCCAAGCACCACGGGCGCACGCGCTAAATCCACTGCTCCCGCTGCCAAGCCAACCAAGTCAACGTCTAAAACAGTTCGTGCGTGAGGAGACTCGAAATGACTAAGCCTAAGAAACCGCTCCGTGGACTTTTTGCCAGCACTGAAGCTCCAGCGCGAACTCCGGTTCGCCCGTCTGTCCCGCCACCATCCATCCGTCGAGACAGACCAGAGCAGCCAGCACCCGCGCAAAAACCCAAAACCACTCCTGCCGATCGTCTGACTCCTCCGCCACGCAAGGTGCCTGTTCCGCAGGTCATGATCATGAAAGAGGACGTCGAAACCAATGAATCGACCGAAGATGAAGTCTTGGTGATTCCTGCATCCGACCTAATTCCTGTGACCGCGCCCGAACAGCCTGTTGAGTTGATTCAACCCAAAGAGTGGGTTCAACCCTCTCAGCCAACGGATCGTATTATGAACATTCAATACAACTTCGACGTCATGCGCACTGTCCGTGAATCGTGGAGCGAAGGCGACTATGCTGAGTTCCTCAAACGTCTCGATGCGCTTCAAACTGAAGCCTTCATTCTGCGTGGCAAACTTCTTGCCGAAGCCAAGGACCGCTTCTTTGAAACAAACAAAATCGGTTGGGCCGAGTTTTGCGAAGCAAATCTGGGCATGAACTACACAACCGCCAACCAATACATCCGAGTGGCCACCGAGTTTGATGTGACGTCACATCAACGCACGGATTTCGGGTTCGAACACTTCAAAGCCCTCTTGCCCCTGTCCATTGAGGCACGTTCAGAGATTTTGAACTCTGCAGAAAACCTAAGCGTAAAGATGATTCGCACGCGCGTAAAAGAAATTCTTGCTGCGACGACTCAAGGTGGACAAGCTGGTCCTTCGGCAAGCCCGCTGCGCCAGTCGGCCCGTCTCATCCGCATGCTCGAGACAATCAAAAAAGAGGTTATTGAGCACGGTGATTCTTTCGTCACTCTGACCCAGCCACAGCGCTGGCAGATTGCCGCAGCCTGCCAAAACATTGCAGCACACCTGAATCATCTCGCACTCGAACTGAACGCCGACCCCACATCGGCCGGCCTGACACGCCAACTTCCCACATCGCGCGCAGGAGCATTTGCAACTGCGGATGGTGTCGCTAACATGCAGGAGGTTCTGACTCAGCAGGGTCAGTCAGGAAGCACCTACTGAAAAAAGGAATTCATATGTCCCAGCGCTCTCTGAATGTGATTCTCGGAGGTACTGGCAAAGGGACGAAGAACTGGCGGGGTGCTTTCACCCTGCCTTTTCTTTTGCTTGTCAGCCCGCATGCGCTTGCTCAAACCAAACCGACGGCGCCCGTCATAGACAGCTCGGCCCAATGCCAAAGCGTTCCTCTGGTTGCCGATACGAAAGACAAATCTGCAAGTAAGCCACATCCGCTCGCGGGTGTTCTCGATGATTTTGAAGCGTCTTTTCTTCTGGGAAATTCAGATCGTTTTGCAGCGATTGTGAGTCCAGCTCTGATGAAATCAAAAACTGATTCGAAGAAGATTTTCGACGGGACCTTGCTTGAGTACGATCTTAGACGCGTCAAGCTGCAAAGAAATTGGATCTGGGAAATCAACATCGCAGGCACTCCCGAACCCGGCCGCCTCGTCCGTTGCGGCGATTTGCAGGTGCAGCCCGTTTTCGGCCCACGCCAGCAATACGCGGTTCAATATTCGGCCTTCACTGGATCGAACCAAACACGCCTTTTTGTGGTCTTTGCACCCTCGTTGGTGGGTGCCGATGAAGGAAAGCCACTGAGCGAAGTGCGTCCCGGATTGGTCCACCTGCAAGTGCAGCGATGGACATACGACAGCAGAGCACCCGAGCGACTTCTGGCCGAAGCACGACAAACAGCCTCGGCTGGCGACACTCTGGTCGGCGCGATTCTCGCAGAAGCCTCTGCACGCGTCCTTGAAATCAATCCGTACGTTATTGCTCCATTGCTCGCTGATGCACGCAGTCTGGCCACACAATTAAATACAAACCTGACGAGCCAGCAAAACAAATTTCTTGCGGACACAGGCGAGAATTCAGATTGGAAAGCTGAAAAAATCGTTCCAGTGTTCCGGGACGGATCGCTTGCGGTTGGAATCAAATTCCGCATGGCGAAAGAAATTTCGGTCAACGATCAGGCTCAGCTGTGTCAGGACAGTGGACGCAAGCTGTTTACCAAGGCACCCGTCTGGAAAGAACGCTTCTCTGGTTTTGAATGCATGCCCTATGGTGCAAACGAGGATTCAGCCAAACCCCCACGCGGGGGCAGCCAATATTTTACCTGGTCAATGCTCGAAAAAAAGCCTCACTGAAATCCTGTTGTCGCAATGCCCTGAAAGCCCTCTTCCTCACGACGGACGTTCGCAAACGCTCCGTCGGCGAGGACTCGCATTTCGCGCGGCGCACGAGGATGATCCGAGACAAACTGGAATTCCTTACGTGCATCTGAGTAGCGTCTCAACCCATAATGATAAACAAGTCCCAAGTTATAGCGCGCAAGAAAGTCATTGCGGTCGAGAGAGATGATCTTGCGGTAGGTCTCGACCGAAAGTGCATGCTTGCGGGCTGTGTGAGCTGCCTCTGCAACCATGTGAAGAAAACGAATGTTCTTGGGTTCAAGCGACTCGGCCTGACGGAACATATCGAGTGCTTCCATAAAGGCGCCGTGCTTCATTGCAATCAGACCCAAATTCGCCCGCGCAGCAGCTCCAATCGGAGGAGTTCCGCCGGAAGCTTCGGTGAGCATTTGCTTAGCTCCCGAGATATCTCCAAGCATAAACGAGGCAATTCCCAATAAAAGCTGATCTTCAGCAAGAACAGACCGACGGGCCTTTCTACTTTTCGCAAGTTTTATAAACCCCTGAACCTGTTCCGGGCGACCATCAACAAGAGCAGCGACGGCCAGAACGCGCAAAGCATCGGGGTCTGCCGAGGCCTGTGAGTTTAGCCGTTCACGGGCCTGTTCAGTACGTTTGATTAGGTTTTTGAGTTGAGGGGCTGGAAGATAAAACTCTCTGCGCAACACACTCTGAATACTAGCTTCCGAAAGAGTGTCCTCAACCGAACGCAAGGTGAGGTCTCGTTCGTCGAGGTCCTTGTTGTAAGACGCGGCGGTGAAAGTTCCGTCCTGAAATTGCTGACCTTCCTGCTGTGTCGTCGTGCAGGCACCCAAGAGGAAGAGAAGACCGAAAATGCGTGTGATCAACATACGACGCTCCCGCGCTGTCCCCAAAGAGAGGGGGCTCCGCGTCCCGTCATGCAAGTCAAATGCCAAACACTAAGTTCCTAAATTTCAGGATCTTTTACTCAAACCCTGTACAAAAAGTCCTCAATCTGAACAGAAAGTGGAAAATTTTTGTACAAATCTGGGCAACCGATTTAAGGCGTTGAGCTTCCTGAATTCTTCGGGTATTCGCGGCAAGACTGGCCAGCTTTGGAGGAGTCTCTTATGGCATTTAAAAACCACCGATTCAGCCGCCTCGAACTTCTCGTCGGACGCGAAGGTCTCAACCGTTTCCGTGCGAAGCATGTCGTTATTTTCGGAGTGGGTGGAGTTGGAAGTTTTGTCGCCGAAGGTTTGGCTCGCGCCGCTGTCGGTAAAATCACCTTGATTGACCACGATGAAGTTTGCGTCACAAACGTCAACAGACAGCTTCATGCTTTCACAGACACTGTGGGCGAGAAGAAAGTCGACCTCATGGCCGAGCGCATTCGTCGAATCAATCCACTTCTCGAAGTCTTTCCAATCGCAGAACATCATCATCCAGACAAAGGCGATGCATTGCTCGACGAAGCTGCCAAAATTGCGGGCCAGCCTGTCGATCTGGTTTTGGACTGCATCGACACGCTCGCGCCCAAAGTCGACCTTCTTGAGCGCTGTGTCCGAAGAAACATTTCCGTGATCAGCTCGATGGGTGCTGCAAGCAGACTCGATCCTGCACAAATTCAAATTGCGGACATCTCAGAAACCAAGGTCGACCCGTTTGCAAAACAGGTCCGAACCAAACTCCGCGAAAAAGGAATCCACTCAGGGATTCCCACAGTGTTCAGTACTGAAATGCCCATTGACCCGGAACAGGCTGTGCCCGGAACCGAATGGCACTGCATCTGCCCCACCATTGAAAAGCAATTTGGAGCCTGCCAGCACAAACGTGTCATGCTGGGAACAATCTCCTACATGCCGGCAATGTTTGGTTTGTGGATGGTCAGCGCAGCAACACGGCACTGGCTTGAAGGCGTGGACCTGAGCAAACGCGAGACATTCCAACACACACCCACGTTTGAAGAGATGCAGCGCGCTATGTCTTTAAGCAAAGTTTGAGGCAGCCGATCAGAATCTGACCGGACCATCCAATCTGTGCGAACGCATGCGAGACGGATCAAACTCGCGCGGGCGTGCCTCATTGACGGTCAAAGAGCGACCCATAAACGATTTGCCATTGAGTTGCTCTGTCGCTCGGATGGCTTCTTCGTCGGAACTCATCTCAACGAAGGCAAACCCTTTGCTCCGCCCAGTCTCACGATCGGTCACAACTCGAGCACTCATCACGCGTCCGTGCTCACTGAACACACTAAACAAATCATGATCGGTACTGCTGAAAGGCAGATTTCCCACATACAACTTACGACCCATGAAACAACCTCCTCGCATCCAAAACAAGGAAAAATTCAAAAGACGATCAGAAGCGCACACACGTTCTGAGTGGTGCGAGAGTCTCACAGTCGGCTCTTGATGTATGCGAAAAATTGGTATGATGACGGCAGGATTGAAGAACAATCTTACAAATTAATCGACAATTTCCTCGGTGAGTTTCTTGCGGATGTCCACGACAAGCGACTTGACTGCCTCGGCCAATTCACCCTCAGGAGCGTTGCGCACCGTTTCTCCAATAGGAGCTTTTGCGGGTAGGGTGTCAGATAATTGACGCAGGCTCTTCGATATCGCAATCGAACGACGAATGGCGATGTGAAAAGCATCAAGCTCAAATGGCTTGCGCACAACATCGACAACAACAACATGAGGAAACTGTCCCGCTTGCACATCACCGTGGTCTTCAGCTTCGGTGAGTACCACTGGGACCTGTCGCCAGTTCGCAGCAATCTTTTTAAGGAAGTCCGCATTGCTCTTCTTAGCAGGAGCCGCGTCGGCAATGATGACCTGAATCGTTTTATGTTTCAGGTGAGCCAATGCATCAGCAACGCTGCGGGCTGCGTGTACATGCGAGAAGTACCGGTTGAGGTGAATTTTTACAAAACGCAGAACTTCGTCGGACTCATCAACAACAAGAACGTTGCTGTCTCGATCATAAACTTTGGTTGGAGGACGGCTCATTGGCGGAATCGATTGAAACCCGCTCCCCCGTGGTCCGGGATCCATTTGCCGTTGCTGTTTAAACATCATCACTCCCCTTGGGCGCTGCGAATCAATCCTTCTGCCTTTGCTCGAAAGGCGTCTCCGGCCGCAGACACAGCCAGATAATCGAGACCATCGCGACGAGCTCCGTTCAAATTCCCTTCAAGATACGACACTTCGCCCGAAAGCAAAATCCAAAGACGCTCCGACGGAAACTGACGTCGAGCATGATTCAGAACCTGCCGAGCAGCTGCTGCATCTTGTCGTCCCACGAGACAATGACCCCAGTTATAGAATACAGCAACGTCCTTAAATTCCTGCAGATATAAACGCTCCAGAAGTGCGCAACCCTGTGTCAATTTTTTTTCACTCAGGTAGAGGTGTGCTGATTCCAAAAGAATCAACGGATGCTCTGGATACTCTCTCAGACCGCGAGACAGCGCCTCACGCGCATTGTCTGCCAATCCATCAAGACGGAGACAACGAGCCTGCAAAGCAAACAGATCCAATCGAGCATCCGCGGGCTCCCACTGCAGTCCGGTGCCAGCCAACTGCCAACACAATTTGTGACTTCCCGCATCGGCTAAAAGTCCTGCAAACAACAGTGCATCAGTCGACGAAACCGACTCAGACGCAAGTTTGTCGTAAATTCCCATGGCATCGCGCAAATGTCCCAAACGGGCGAACGCTGTTGCTCGAGCACGTCCCAGAAGACGACAGCCTTCGGCTGCCATTTCACTCTGACCCAGACAACGACTCCAACCCAATTGAGTTTCTTTGAGCACCTCACTCCAGCGTTCCGAGCGAATCAACAGCGTCGTTCCTTCAAATCGCTTCGAGAGCAAAGCGGAATTTTCGGAGCTTGACTGACCAACGTTTACAGAATCGATCTGTGTCTTTTGAGTCTCATTTCCTTTGATTTTCGAAGCCGGGGCCATCTCTTGCAAACGATCGACCACAGAACTGCGCTGCTCATATGACTTAAGAACTTGTCGCGAGGTTGATTTCTGCGAACCAGACACAGCTGAGGCTGATGAATCGGAAGACAACGTCGGATTGTTCTTCGCAGTAGAAACGCATCCCAACGCAGACCAAATTAAACAAAATGAAATGAGGACAACGCGCAAACAACCACGAAACATCATCGGGCGCTCCCCTCTTTAGCGGAAATACCTTCGGCGCGACTCCAGAAATTCAGATTCCGTTCGGCCAAGACGTTACCAAACACTGCAGATCGACGCTCAGACGATATTGCGGGTCCTCCTGTCGCAAGAACCCTTGAACGCAACACGGTCCATGCGGAATCAAATTGACGTAAACGCGCGACATCGATACCACGCTGCCTCAGAGCAGCTTCCCGTGTGCGTTCGGTGACTCCCTTAAATACACGCGACACATCAGATAAACACGACCCACGACCTATAAACGCAAGACCAACGGACGCATCGTACATCTTGCAGCCGAGGACCAAATTGTCGAACGACTTCTTCAGTGTTGGTAGGCTGGACGCAAGTTGTGAAAACTCAGGCTGCAGAGACGCAATCTCTGCGCTCCTCAAGGACTCAGCATGCCAACGCAGCATTGCAGTCGACACCAACTTGCGCGCGAGGAGATTCAATTTGTAATCATCGCGAATGAGAAGTCCCTTTTGAGCATTCGCACGGTTCAGCACCTCGAGTAGGGTGGTTTCATAGGCAGAGGCTGGTTGCCCACTCGACAGTGCCTGAGGAACAATTTCGGAAAGCAAAACAACGAGAGGCAAAGCATCTGAACGCTTCTGCAAAGCCGCCCGACCACCAACACCCTCAGCAAGCCATTTTTGAAGATCGGCAGCCAACGCCGCACTTTTATCGAAAGCGCGTGCATCGGCAGCCTGCAGAGTCCACTTCAACAAGACTCTGTGTACAACTGCAGACTTGCCATCAACACTTGCAAGACTCGTCAGAGCCGCCCGGGCTTCGAGAGTTTCATCCCACAGTTTCATTTCGGCAAAAATCTCACCCGCACGGATGACATCTTTCTTTGCCATCGAAATGAGTTCAGCACGCGACGACTGCATGGCGTGTCGCACTCCGCTCAACCAACTCTCAGCCGCAGATAGAAACATTCCATTACGCTGAAGAGAGTGGCCTCGCAAATGATGAATTTGGGCCAAGTCGTGTGCAGGGAAAACACCTGCAGCAATAATTCTCTCGCTTGTTCCCAGACACTCACGTTCAAGCGCAAACACGCACGCTAATTCGGTCGCGCGAAAAAGAAGATCTTGACCTGTTTCCGAGTCGATTGGGAATTTCTCAGCGCTGCTGAGAAGAACCGAAAACGCATCCGAAAACTTTCCAAAATTTCTTTGCTCTAAAGACAGCCTCGACGCATAGAAACCTAGGGCATTTTCAAGTTTCTTCCTGTTCAGGTCCGATACCGTTGCCTTGCGCGATACCGTCCTTAAAAGTGACCATGCAGCGGCCTCGAGCTGAGGACTAACGGTCCGCAAACTCATCAGACGCACAGCTGCAGAGACAATGACATCGCGCTCAAATTGAGCGTTCTCTCCCGAATGTTCAGCAGTCAGTAAATAAAGCAAAAAAATTCTTTCCGAATCCGCGTATTTTGATCGTTCGAGACCATCATTTAACGTGTCAAGAGCTAGCCTTCGAATCTCAGGTTCGGCATTAAATTCGGTTAATACCACGAGAACATTTTCAATAAGTGTCTTCCACGACTCGTCATCTTTGACTGCTCGAAGTGCTGCAGAGCGAAACATCTCTAAACGCACAAGTTCAACTTCAGAGCGCCGTGACTTTACGTTTTTGCAGTCTTTGAACCAGCCATACACACGCTCTGCAATCGCGTCTTGGCGCGCACTCGCGAAAACATGATGCGCGTCGATAAATGAGCCAGAATCAGAACAGGCTTCAACCTTGTCCTCGAATAACGACTCGGCAACTCGATAAAGATTATTCAATCGATGCACGCCCAGTGTTGTTGGGTCCTGCTGGCGTCTGTATGCAATAACGGCCCGAGCCCAATCGGAAGAAACACGTCGACGGCGTCCATCCGTAGAGGGGTCTAGCGACAACGCCCGAGCCAAGGGGCCATGAGGATGTAAAGACGCAACCGCGCGACTTCTGAATTCAAAGAGAGACTCCAATGCACCATCGCTCTCAAACGCACTCATGGCATTCAAAAAATAATCCAGAGCAAGTGGATGAAGCGACAAATAAGGCTCAAGCGTTTCAGACCATTTCACAGCGGTACGAAATTGCTCTTTTTGAACAAAATATTTGATCGCTCTAATGAGCCCATCGGCGACCCAACTCTCTCGGTCAATAGACCTCACCCAAATCGTCGGAGGCGTCTGAGGAGCAACTTCACTCAGCGACACTCCCAAGGTCACTGCAAGGTCTGTCTTTAACGCATTCGAGAACTGTGCTTTTCGCCAGTCTGCAGCCGAAAGAAGCCTCTCGAGTCGCGAGAGCGTGTCTGGATATTTCATTAAACGAAAGGACGACCATGCAAGTCGAAGCTCAAGAAGGCTGGCAAGACTCTGGTCCTGAAGCAACCCATTTTTCCGTGTGCACTCTTCTGCCTTTTTGTATTGAGTGTCAGCCGAGCTAAAGTTCGAGTTTTGAAAATTCACATCGCCTGCAAGAATAAAAGCCAAGCATGTCTCGGGCTGCTGCCGTAGCGAAGTCTGTTCACTGAACTCTAAAATTTTTTCCGAAAATTTTTCAGCATCCGAAAAAGACCTTGTGCTTAAAAGATGCACTAAATAAACCAAGCTAACTCGGAGTGTTTCAACCGAACCAGCAGACAACAACTGCGCCATACGCACCGCTCGACGCAGATATTCGCCTCGTTCCGCGCTGTTTGAGATTTTTGCAAGTAAAAGTGCTGCATGAACGCTTGTTTCATCAACAACACTGCTCTTGAAAAGTTCGCTGAGTCGAACTCTAATTTTTTCATCAAGAAGCTTCTCAGAAGCCCCAGCAGCTTCAATTTGTTCCTGCAGAGGAACGATTTTCTGGGTTGTCTCGACGAGAATTTTTTCCATCATCTCGCCAGCCCAGATGTCATAATTGTCGCGAAAAAGTGAGAGCGACAAATCAGCAGCACCCGCGCTGTCAAGACTCTTGGAATGAACCTCGGCAAACCCAAATTGCGTTTGCCCGATGAGAACAGCAAGCAAGACAACGAAGCGCAGAGGACTGCTCATGAGATGGAACATCATCGTCCGGACCTCCACTCAAGGTTTTCGCTCCGGATTCGACGCGAGTCGCCGATTCTATCGCGCTGCCATTCAAGCTTTGCTTTGTCGGCGGAAATTCTTCTCTTGTTCTCTGCGTGTGCCAATTGCTCCTCGAGTTCCAGAGAACGCTCGCGTTTGTGAAGTTCGAGTTCAAGTGCCGACAAAATCTTGGTCAAAGGTAGCCTCAATTGTGAAGAACTCTCAGCCATCATCTTGCCAAGATCTCCCCGCAACGCCGCAACCCCTGCATCGACAGTTTTGAATCCAGATGCAATTCGCCCCGCTTCGCTTGCCTTACGGGCGACGTGCTGACGTGATTCAATAGAAATTCGGTCGAGGAGCTGGTTTGCCTCTGAGAAGAAGAATCCTGCTTGTGTGCCCTCAAGTGACCGTCTTTCTTGACCAGCGACAAGAGTTCTGATGTCATTCAGAGTCCTTCGAAGGTGATCTGTTTTCTCATTCAAGAGCGCAATGCTCGTTATTGTGTGTGGAATAAGGCTCACGGTCTGCGATACATATTCAGAGAACAACTTCAGCCGATCAGCACGCAGCGTGCCAATTTCTGACAAATATCCGCCTATCGCCGAGAGCGAGTCTTGTTCAGGCAGACGCACGAAATCAATGGCAGCCACCATTGCCTGCAGACGACGCAGGGATTCATCCAACTGGCGAATTTTTGATTTCAGGAGCTCAGTTTGTTGCTGAACCTCGGAGACAGGAAGTCGACTCAGCGCTACTCCGGCCGTCGAAGACATTCCGCGAAGACGCTCGAGAATCAACTCAGCCTGCTTCTTTTCAACAGGCAGAGAGAGCTCAATAGACATCTGCTCAACCACTGCAGCGATTGTCCTCGTAAGTTCCTTCTGGATGTGATGCTGTCGCACGAGAAAGCTGTCGTCGTCGTAACTCAAAAAGGACTGCTGTGGCTCGCTGTTTCCAAGCCATTCTTCAAGAGCAAGCGAGAGTCCCTGATTCCTCTCGAGGTATTCGACTTTTGAAGCAATACCGGCAAGAACAGACACAATCGCTTGCCATTCTCTGCTCTGGAATTGATGCTGACTGAGCAAAGAATTCATGCGCCGCAAAAACTCAATCCCGAGCCCAGATTCCGACAGCAGGGATCGAAGTGTGACAAGCTCGTCGCGGTCTTGACGAAGAATCCAGCGTTGACGTGCAAGTTCGTTTAGCCATGTGTCAGGATTACGATCGGACTTTGAATGCAGATTTGAGTGTGTCTTTCCTTGGCTCAGACGCCCGACTTCTTTTGCAAGAAACAGACTCCCGCTGTCGGCATTCGAAGTGAGTTCTCGGATTTTTTCGCTTTCTTTTTCCAATCGTTTTTCATTTAAAAGAACCTTCAGACCTTGCTCAAAAATAGCAAGCCTGTGACTCACCCAAGTGCCCTGACTCTTCTCCAAGTCGGCACTCTTTTTAGCATTGTTGAGTAATTGATTTGCAAACTTATATTCGCCCGCCAGAATGCTTGCCGACGCGAGCCGCAACCAAGATTGCCATTTGTATGTTTGGTTCTGGTTTTCGAAAACGGCCGAGAAAATTTTCATTCTCTCAATCGCTTCAGGTGAAACGTTCTGTTGATTTGCAACGAGCCGTGCCATCTCTCCAACGGCCAAAGTTGAACACTGATCGAAAACCTCATCCGTTGCTTTTGCAACACCATGACAGTTTTCAAAGGCCTGAGGCACTTCAACTCTCGCCTCACTCAGATTTGCAGTCCACATCCACGGACCCGATTTTATTGCATGATAGTGCTGCAATAAACCGCGTCCGTTGCTCCAATAAAATCGATTCAACTCGAACTGTCTGCTCTCGTCTGCCCAAACGTGACCAAATGGCAGCACGCACAAGACAATTACGGCCAAAGAAAACAAACCAAAGTTGAACCGAGGAGAAGTCTTCACTTCACCTCCTTGAGCTTATCAAGAACGAGTGGAAGGAGATCTTCTGAATTTGCGCTCTTTTCTTCTTTGCTCAGAACGCTTTGTTCGGCCAGAGCAATGTCTCCTACCTGAATAACATGAGTCTGCTGCTTTCCAGCAGCCGCCGACAGCTCGAGCTGAATGACACGGTCCACAGTTCGCCATGCGGATCGACCTGCTGAAAAAACCTCAGGTGTCAGAGGAGCGGCCTGAAACTGAAGTCGAATTTGATGCGATCCGGCTGGAATGCGGCCCATGAAGAGGGGCAAAGGCCGAGTTGCACTCACAATCATTGCACTCTGGGTATAGACAAATGGGCGGCCATCAATGGACATTCGCACGTGGCTCACGACAATGTCGCGCTTTTGTTGGTCATCGGCTTGGGGCTGGAGTTCCAATCGATAATCGATAGAGTCCTGCCCAGAAGTGCCCAACACTGTCTTCTGATTTTCTGCAATTCGAAGCTCTAATTCGCGGATTTTGGCCTCGAGCACCGAAGCTTTTTCCGACAACTTGCGGAGCTCCGACGGCGTATTGTCGACGCTCCCTTCAATCGAGAGTTCCGCGGCTTTCACAGAGCCAAAGCCACCCAATAGGGCCATCGATATGGAGCATTTCCAAAATGCATCACGACCGATTCGATTTCTTAATCTATTTTTTGCCGACAGGCCCATGTCTGTACCATCCCGCGCAAATCAGTTGGCGCAATGCCCCTGCAGGAGTTTGGCACGAACCGACAGAATGGGATGGAGCAGAAGTTTCCCAGCTCCAGATGAATTTGACCGCTCGGAATGTCACTTTTCTTAGAGAAATTTGACCCTTGCGTAGGAGGGATTTTCAAATCGACTGCCAAAATCCTCGATAGATTCGGCAAGCTCAACAGTTGTCTTGGCCTTGGTTGTCATCTTCCAAAACGCATGACCAAACTGATACCAACGCGCTCCAGTCGCCGCGAAGAATCTGAATTTTTCGAGACAATAATCATCCTGCGGAAAATATTCCTTCATAAATCTGAGAAGGGTCAGACACGCACGGATATATTCACGACCTTCTTCCTCTGGCGTCCACGGACACTGCTCAGCTTCGCGTCCTTGGGGCGAAAACTGATACCCAAGTTTCTGGGCGATCTGCCACATAATCCACGGACGAGCGGTTGCAGCTCGTGCGATCATCGCTCCATCTGCAGAATAATCGCGCAATAAACCAATAGCATCGTCGGCCGTTTGAAGATCGCCATTGCCCACAACCGGAATCCGTCGCACGCGCGAAACCTCGCGGACCAGATCCCAGTTTGCTGTTCCCTTGTGTTGCTGTGCACGCGGGCGCGGATGAATCGTTATCCAATCCGCTCCGGCCGCCTCAAGGGTTTCGGTAAATTCCAGCAGATAATCCACTGACTCAGTATCGCCTTGTCCGCCACGCAACTTCACACTGACGGGCCGTTCGGAGTGTTTTTTTGTCCATTCAACAACACGTGCAGCATAGCTTTTATCGCCCATAAGTCGCACACCCCAATTGTGTCGCAAAGTGTGTGAGACCGGACACCCCATGTTGATGTCGAACCCCCAAGGATTCACACTCAACAACTTACGGACACTTGGAGCAATGTATTCTTCCTCGTTCCCCAACAGCTGTGGAATGAAAAAATCCTCACCCTCAGCAGTTTTCAATTCATTTGTTGTCGACAATTTTTCATCAGGAAGTCGGCGCGTTGAAAGCATTTCAGTGAATGTTAAAGCTTTCAGACCATGCGGTGTGTAGGAACGGATCAACTGACGAAAGGCGACATTGGTCAAACCAACCATCGGCGCAACGAGGAACGGAAATTCAACCCCAAGCTTGGCAAGCCGCGTGCGCGGAAGGTTGATATGAGGACACTCCTGATGACCCACCTCAGTGAGAGGAGTCCCTGCGCTTGCGTTCATGATTTCGTCCACTTTAAAAGTTTGCGCCAATTCCGAGGTGATATGCCCCAGGCACGGGGAATAAACCAAAGAGCTTGGAAGTGGAACGCCTTTTCACGCAGACAGGGGCTTCTTGAGTGCCCCCAACGTCGGCCGGGCTGACGCAGGTGACGTTCCGGGTCGCATCCTGCGGTTCGCGCAAAGGAAATCCCACGTCGATATTTACGGAGGCGAAATTGGGAATGATGTACCGTAGGCCAATCCCTGTTGACGAGTAGCTGTTAAGATAATATTTCTTGAAAAATTCGGTATTTATCGAGTCAATCGACTGATCTCCGACCACCTGCGCCGACTTCAAGGCACACTGATCCTCCGAGCCTGAGTCAAGTCCATTGGGACCTCCGCGCAGTCTGTCCTGCAGCGTCTGTTGCTCGGAACCCGTAAAGAATGCCGCACCGGAATCTAAAAATCCGACAAATCCGAGACTGTCACCCAACCAACGCGACCGAAGTCGCAGCTCACTTTTGGCATACAGAACGTTTGTTGCGCCAATCGGTTTCAAGGTCGGCTGACACACAAGCGATTGATTCGCCTGTGGAGGAGCGAAATTGAGCCACAACAGTGGGCCAGGAGTAATTGCGCTGCTCGCCTCGGGAAAGCCGCGCACAAGAGCTCGACCCGCCAACGTCGCGCGGCGCGAACTCGGTGCAGTCACTGCTTCCGCCTGAGCGTTCACAACATCCGAAATCTTGAGCCCGCCCAAATTGACAGCACCTGAAACACGACCTGCGAGCGGAAAGAAAAAACTCGTATCAACGCTATAGCGGTCGTAGCGCACGTCAGAGAAAAATCCGAAACGCGCATGATTCGAAAGCAAATCAACAAACAATCCCGATGTCGGCCACTCAAGGCTATCGCGCGTGTCCACAGAAGCCGCCAGAACCATTTCACGAATTTTCACAGTCGGACGCTCGAGCGCTTCAAGCGGCTTAAGATCCTGACCAATGGCTTTCGACCACTCATGAAGAAAACGTGTTTGCACCGTCCAGAGTCCCTTCGACATCACAGGACGCCAGGATAAGCCTGTCTCAAATGTTTCAAAATATCGATCCGAAAGGGACTGCGCTGAAACCTCGGCACCAGTCACTGCACTCCAGTCGAAAGGTGAAACAAAATCACCAATTCGAATAAGAGGCTCCATCAATCCAAATGTAATTTTTCGACCAAGAATACGCTGATTTGATAGAGATGAATTCTGCAGTTTTTCCTGACTCAAAAGAATCGTCGAGGTAAACCGAAGACCATCTGAGGAAAGATTATTTTTCGCAAAGTCAACATTGAATCGATAGCCACTGCGCGTTCCATAGCCAGGACTCAAACCCAACGCATAGCTCTTTTTGGCCGTCAGACGGATGACCAAATCAAGAACGGAATCCTTGCGCTCAACGGCCTCGGCCGAAATGGGTTCAACCAAAACAGAATCAAAAAGATCGTGCTTCAGAATTCGCGAGCGACCTTGCTCAAGTGCAGCTGGAGTGAAAAGGTCCCCTGAACGAATTCCACTCTCGGCCAGAATACGCTCCTGCTTTCCAAAACTGTCTCCGGAAGCATATATCTTGCCTATCCGCACAAGCGGACCGGGATTGAGATCGACCGTGACTTGAATAGGTCTAATCTCACCAGACGGCGGTAAAGTCTTTGTGATGACCTGAATGCGCGCATAAGCATAGCCCGCATTCATGAGTTCAAGCCGAACCTCATCCTCCAGATTCTTTAACTTCTGTGCGTTGACGGGCTGACCGGGTTGAAGAATTCTCTCCTGAAAGTTTTTAGTCAGACTAAAATCAAAAGGCCGTCCGAGAATAGTGACATCCCGCAAGACTGAACGAAGACCTGGTTTGGATTCAAAGACCAATCTAACAGAACGGCCATCCTCAGAAAAATTTGCAACGGGATCTGAGACACGTGCCTCAGAGAAGCCCTCATCCAAATAAATATTTAAAAGTCTATCACGGTAGCGATTGAGTGACTCTTCAACAAAGGGCACTGCCCCTTCAAAAATTCCCGGCGTCAGCTCAAGTTTATCCAGAACTTCTTGTCGAGGAATAGGCAACTCACCAATAAATTGAATATCTCCAACAACGACCAGCGGTCCCGTCTGAACGAAGAATCGAACAACTGAATCACCGTTCGGATCTGTCAACCGAGTCGGGCCTGTGACAACTGCCGTTGCAAATCCTCTGTTCACAAAAATACGACGAACGTCTGCACGCAGTTCATCGTCCGATAACGATAAAACATCATACGCCGAGATCTTTTCCCGAAATTCGGACAGGACTTCCGAGACAACGCCCGTTTGTCGATTGACAACCTCGAGACGGGTTCTTGGACCCCGAATAAATCTGATGCGAACAGATGCTCTTTGTTGATCGGACGCTACATCCATGGAAATCAGACTTAATTCACTAGCGAAATATCCTTCAGCTAGAAGCCTTGCGCGCTGCCTCTCGAGAATTTCCTCGATCGCCGCACGATCGCACAATGAACCCAACTCAATGGGTGTGGAAAAATAATCAAATAATCCTTCAAAGGGTTCGGTCTTGATCTCTGCAATACGACAGGGTGTTTGCAATACGACTGGAAAAATGATTCGGAGTTCACCATTCAGACCCGCAGCCGATTCTGGCGCACCTACGACCGCCGACCGGTAGCCGCGTTCGGCTAATTTCCGGGTAATGTTTTCGCGGTCTCGTTCGGCTTCTTCGCGAATGAACGGGAGGCCAACCCTCGTCTTCATCGATGCGCGAATCTGCTGAATCTGTGTTGGAGTCAAACCCAGAAAGGCAACTTCTCCAACTTTTGGCAAACGATCGGCTGTAATTTCCAGAAACATTCCCTTCGCATCAACACCACGCGCAACAACAATATTTTGCAAACCTGCACGTTCGAATAAAACTTTGACCAGTGTGTTCGACAAATCGGCAGAGGGTGACTGCTTCAAGATTTGGACCAAATCAGAGGGAGGATCCCAGAGCTGTCCATCGACCACGAAATTCATTCTTTGCAGAGATTTATTTTCATCTAAAAGAATTGCTTCTGCAGCTAACGTTTGAGGTGTTGAAAGCAAAAGCAGAAACATTAAAAAGATAATGTGCAGATGATCTTTAATTTCCTGCAAATGAAAAATACTGGTCAGGCGCAACTTCATTTTCCTCCAAATTGGAATCTGAAACCGCCCGACAATTCTGAATAAGAACCCAACTGCGACGATCGTCTATCAAATCCGCCGAGAACATTAACACTTTCGTTAATGAAAATTGTTCCCGTTAATGATTGTCTGTTTGGTTCATAATCGAGGCCAAGATTGAATTTCTCTCCAAGGTCACGACTCGCCCGCGCACGAAAGCTGCTTTGCCCTCCGTCGATGATAGGCTGCAACTCAAATCGATCGACAAATCCGCGTGTAATTTTTGAGACGGCCTGACTGAGCGGGTCGTCGAACATCCCAACAACTTGATTGAAGAGCGCCTGCGTCACGGCCGTCTGCGTCGTCTCCGATGGTCCACGACCCGTCGAGATCATTCGAATCAAAGCAGGACGAGACAGCGGATTGCCATCGGGGCCCGTTGAGGGGTCACTCCAAATATTAAGTCTTGGTTTGGACAGTGGGCCCTCAGCACCCACGAAAACACTGTACTTCTCTATTTTTGCAACCATTTGAGCATCGATTCGTGGCTCAATCTTGATGATGTTATCGAAAACTGCATCGGCTCGAGTCACCTCGAAGCGGGTCTTCAGCAAGTTGAGAACACCATTATCCAAACGCACTTGTCCAGACAAAATGGGTTCAACATCTGTTCCCGAAACCCGAAGGGCTGTCGATACCCGGCCACGAATACATGTGCTCTGCAGAGTGAAGCTATTGTCCGCTTCGATCGCTAAACCCAGTTGAAAAAGAGGCTGAACAGGCTTGGCAATTGACGATTCAGAGCCACCGCCACCTGTGCGAATCATTTCCTGACATGTCGCATCCCGATAAGCTCGCCCTTTGATGATGCGCGCGTCACCATTGAGAGCATATGGTCGTTTCTGACCCGACATCTCGACTTGACCATCGATTGTCGTTTCCACCGTCTCAAAAAATTCCTGTGGCCATCTGAACTGGGCCGATCTTAAATTTGCACGGAGAGCGAGTTTTGGAGTTAACTTTTCGGTTTCTGTATCAGGTACTAAATCGATGGTGCCAACAAGATCAATTTGACCATTTCCTTTTGATCCCGTGAGTGATGGAATTTCGATGCGCGTATCCTGAAAGACAAGCCGACCGTTCACCGCAGTGACCGGAGGCGAAAGATATTTTCCAGAAAGTGATACATTTTCAATCCGCGCTTCACCGCTGAAATTGGTCCCATCTTCATTACGATCGAATTCAGCTTTAGCGTAAATGGCACCTGACGACTGACTAACAACGTCGGTGAGTTGGGAAATGATTCCGGCATCGAGGGTCGAATCAACGAGACCATTAAAAAACCCAGTGAGTGGGAAATAGTCTAACTGAGTTCGTATGCGCCCAGATGATCCCACCAAATTCAACGCAGCCACCGACAGCATTGATTTTTCGTATTTAAGCTCAACCGGTGAACTCAGGTTGAATGCTTCTTTTCCAATTTGCACCCGCAATTTCGACAATTGACCGCGTCCAGTGAAGAGTCCCATTGGGTTCTC
>CAYWSV010000017.1:28127-31465 GCA_964460155.1 uncultured Oligoflexia bacterium
TTGAGCAGACCGGGTCCCTCAACGCTGAAATTTGAATTCACCTCTCCAGAAAACTTCATTCCGCCCGTATTTAATTGAGGCAGATATTTGAACACTTCAAAGGATCTGAAACTCGCAAAAAGCTGAGTTGTCTTTTCCAGAGAATGATCAACAATCAATCTTGATTGCACCTGATCGTACAGCCCTGAGAGAATAATATTCAGTGGCCCACCACCGTGCGATGCTGCACTTACAGACAAAGCACCAATCGAATTCCCGAACACACGAAGCTGATCTAGGCGCCCCGAAGCTGACACTTCCCAGTCGCGTAGACCTCCCTGAAGAGATCCCCTGAGGTCGAAAACACCTGACAGGACATCACGCCCCTCGCTGCGAAACCTCATGGGCACCGATTGAATATCCAGACGCGCCGAAAGAGACTTTGCTGAGACGCTTTCAATTTCAAATATTGCCTTTGATAAAGCCAAACCACCCGAGGATGCGCGTCCATTTCCTGCCAATGCAAGCGCATCATCGCCGAGTGAAACATTCTGAAGATATAAACGACTGCCAGAACACCATCCCTGTTGACACACGAGCGCTGCTCGCACATCGGATGAAGATATGCGCGGATCGGCAAGATTACGGAGTCTTAGCTTGATGTCCAAGTCCGACTTGAGAATATCGTTCAAATTCCCTTTAATGCGCAGCTGAGACACGTTCAAATTTCCGCGCATCGTCCTTGCCAACTCTCGACCACTGTCGCCAAACGCTCGCAATGCGTCGCTTAAATTTCCATCGAATCTTGCATCGACATCAATCTTTCGACTCCCAAAACCCAACGACAAATAACGCAGGTCAAGACTGGGTCGCTGCTCATCGCTTGCAAGCCAAGCCTCGGCATTGCGAACTGTTATTCCCTGAGCGTCTAATGAAATTTGTGCACCCACTCTCGGAACATCAAGGCCAAAAACACTCCCGTTGTTCAACTGAGCATCAGCTTTGAAAACAACAGGGGTTTGAGCTGTCGCAAAAATTGAGCCACGCAGATTGACCTCACCATCAACGTCTTCATTGATAAAATAAGAGATCAAAGATGCTTGAGCATTTTGCACAAAAAATCGGAAATCATTTGTTGAGGTCGTGTAATCGATGTGTCCACGACTCAAATTGATGACCGTCTCAGGAAGATCTGCCCCATTGGCACAGGTGGCCGCAGAGCCAGCGAACGACATCTGATGAGCATCGCTGTCTATTCGTAACTTAACGTCACAATTTGGAAGCTTAACCTGATTAGGCTCAAAGGAAGGTACTTTCATGTCGGATACAGCAACCTGACCGGCGATGACGAGCGTGAATCCTTTTTCCTCTCCAGCTTGTATTTCGCCGCTGACAAGGAGTTCTTGAGTCTCCATCTGATATTGGATGACGTCCGTTGGGACATCTATGCCACCCATCAACTCTGTAAAAGGAAAGCGTCTGATACGTGCCGTATTCATGTAGGGCATCGTTCCCGTCAGACTGAATTCTCCCCGAGAATCTATTTCTGCGCCTGCGGGTGTATTAATCTGTGCGTTTTTATACGCTATTTTTGAATTACCATATTGAATATCTGCACTGCCGGTATAAAGATCATATCCCGATAAGTTGACTGATGACCATGAAATTCGTCCATGAATTTCGGGGGTCAAGTCTACCGACGCCTGCTGATCGCTCGACGCACCAGAGGAAGGATTAAGGTACACACCTGCTTTGAAATTTCCTTGTCCCTGCATTCCTGCAAGATGCAACCAAGGCGTGGCTTCAGCACTTCCATCGAGTTTTAGATTGTAATTGAGAACCTTAAAATTCGGGCCGAATCTCACCTGACCGCTGGTCTGCCAGTCTCCATATCCACCCCTAAATCCAAGTCTCTCAATGCGTGCAGTGCCGTCGACCGACATTTCCGCATTCAGTTCGGCTGATGTTAACAGGAGCACTTTTGAACAGGGTTCATCATCAGAGAGACAAACCATCGACTGACCAATATCCGAAAGAACGGTCAATCCGCTCCGCGATTCATCGGTTCCAATTTTGACAAACAAGCTTTTAATCGTAACGTCCATGCGCCGACGGCCCGCTAGTTCGTCGGTCAACTGACCGTTTTTGAGTTCAACCTGTCGACCCAAAAACTTCTTCGCAAAGTCCAAAAGTTGATTTATTTTTAATTCAGGCGTCGCTCTCGAATCCTTTCCCGCAGAAAATTTCTTCGCGAGCGCTGTGTCGACTTTCCAACCCTCGACCGTAATAAATCGAAGAGAGGGGAGCCAGTTTTCATCGAGTTTCCAGGGATCATACCCGATGATTATTCCCTCGGTCTGCGCCAATTCGTTCTTGTTTTCGGTTAAACTCCGGACGCTCACTTTTGATATTTTGAGCTGACTTTCAAGAAAATTAAGCGACATTGGACCAATCGAGAGCTCGATACTATATTGAGCAAGATATTTGTTTGCTTGTTCGCGAAACCAATCGTGAACAAAAGCATTGTTTAGAATGAGATAGGCAATCGTATTCGCCGAAATAAACAGCGTGACGAATAAAAATATCAAACGTCTGATGATTCTCCAGAACATTGCCATTTTTAATCGTCTCCGCGCGCGGAGCGTTGCATGAAGAGTCTCTCGAACAAGGCCTCGGCGTCCGTATGGTTGTCTGACTCTTTAATCATCCTGTATAGGGTGATTGTCACCTTCGAACGATCTCGTTCATCGACCACACGCATCGTGAGCAGCAGATTCACAAATGCAACAAGACCTGCAAGGTTGTTTGTAAATCCTGTGGAAAATTTCAGCCAATCGGAATCGAAATCACAACGCTTCAGAAATTCCGTAAAGAGGTTGACCTCTTCCTGCCGGTCGATCATCGACAATTTCAATTCAGAGGGAACAACATCTGGAGCTGTAAGCTCTTTGCCTTCAGCAGGAAGTTCAGCAGCCTGACTCAAGTCAATCTCAAACGAGACACTCTCGACAGAAGGTGGGTCGATTGGAACAGGTTCAAAGGGAGCGATGTCAAACGAAACACGACTCTCTTGAGGTTGTTCAACCAGAGGGACTTCAACCGCAGGAGGCTTAAAAGCTTCAACCTCAAAGGGCTTCGTCTCAAAAGACACATGTGTGTCTTGTTCACGGGGTGCCGGTTCAGGTTGTATCGGAGGCGGATTGAACGGTTCTGGATCGAATCTGATGGGTTCGTTAGCAAAAGGGTCGGGAACAGCAACAGGCCGTTCAATTTGAAGAGGCTCGGACTGCTGAACGACCATCGGCGACTCAACCGTGTCATTGGCAGCGACTCCGCCCAAGTGATTTGCCCTTGTTTGA
>CAYWSV010000018.1:0-30707 GCA_964460155.1 uncultured Oligoflexia bacterium
CTCAATCTGACTGCAAGATATTCTATCATAGCGTGTTTCGTTTGGGTCTGCCAAATTATCGCGAATCAGTAAGCATTCGGATGAATCAGGCCCTTGAGGGGAGTGAGTGCGCAGATTTTGAGGTCTAGCCACAAGCTCCAGTTTTGAATGTACCAGAGGTCACATTCGATACGTTTTTCGAGTGACGTGTTGCCACGCCAGCCATTGATTTGTGCCCAGCCTGTAATACCAGCCTTCACCTTATGACGGAGCATGTATCCCGGCAGATTATGACGGAACTGATCCACAAAATAAGGCCGTTCTGGACGAGGCCCAACAACACTCATTTCGCCTTTGAGCACATTCCAAAATTGAGGAATTTCGTCGAGACTGCTCTTGCGGAGAAATGCACCGATACGGGTGACGCGGTTGTCGTCTTTGCTTGCCCAGACGGGCCCAGATTGGGTTTCTGCATCTACGCGCATGCCACGGAATTTGAGACAATAAAAGGTTTTCCCATCGAGCCCCATGCGCTCTTGTTTGTAGAGAATGGGGCCCGGGCTTGAGAATCGAACTGCAAGTGCACAGATGAGGTACACAGGACTTAAAAGAATCAGGGCACTCAAGGAAAACGCGATGTCGAACGAGCGTTTGAGAATTCGGCCGTAGCTGTCGAGCGCTGAACTGTTGAGAACAATTGCCGGGAGCGAGTCGAGCTGCATGACACGCGGTGCAAGAAAATCGGGAGCCTCGTAGTCGGGAATTACAAAGACGTCTGCAAGAGTGTTGCCAAGAGCTTCATAAATCACATGAAGCTTCTCGGTTTCATGCGCTGCTGGTGCAAGAAAAACAACGTCAATATCGCCTGTTGCGAGTCGGCGTCTGACCTCGGGCAGTTCTTCGATGCCGAGTTTTGAATCCAGACTCAAAGCCCAGTCGGAGCGTTCGGCAACTAAACGTGCAACACGTTCGGCAACGCTTCCTGAACCCACAACCAGAGCGCGACCTCTGCTGTGTGTCTGGCGCAGATACCAACGGTTTGCCTTGCGCACTAGACTGCGGCCAAAGGCAAGCGCAAAGGGCGCCATCATAAAAAATAGGCCGAGGGTCACACGGCTGAAGCGATGATCAAAAATGAAATAAACCGACGTAACGAAAACAACGAACGACATAAGGTGAGCACGACTGAGGTCGAATGTTTCTTCCCACACCCGCCTGCGGTCGAGACTGCGTCGGTAGACGCCAAGAGCGATAAAAACAAACGCATAAGAGAAAAATAACGCGGGCAAAAGACGCGCGTAATTGAAAAACGTGTCAGTGCCTTTGGTCAGCTCGATGAGATCGGTTTTAAAGCGAATCACATAAGCCGCAATCCAGCAGAGTGTCACGCCGAGAAGATCGACGACTCCGCGGAAGAGGTTGAGTATTTGTGCGTGACGGTGAATGCGCATGATTACCTTTTCTCAAGCATCGTCAGCAAATGGTCAGCCATGTTTTCGGCAAAATGGTGATGTGAGAATGTTTCGGCATGAGTGCGCAAATCATCTTCATTCACCGACAGGCCGAGAGCAGTTTCAAGCGCCTTTTTCATCGACTCGTCATTGCCTAGTTCAAACAGCGTTCCAGTTTTGCCGTCGGCCACGGTTTCACGAGTGCCGCCCTGCTTTGGTGCAACAACCCAACATCCCGATGCCATGGCTTCGAGCGGGACAATGCCAAAATCTTCTAAAGCAGGGAAGAGGAGGACTTTGTGACTGGCATAAAGCTGGGCGACCTGAGTTTCCGAGGGATTCAGTTCGACACGAACAAGGGGATGATCGTGATATTTTGATGCAGCATCGAGCAATTCTGACCCTTGTCCAGCGGCGGTCACGGGAACACCCATCGAGACGCACACGTCGAGAGCATGCAGCATGCGTTTGTAAGGCACCCAAGCCCCAAAAATGAGGACTCTCTTATCGCGCGTTGGACGACCTTCGGCGAGTGCGAACCGACTGAGGTCCACCGACGGATGCACGACCACAGCTGAGCGGCGGTAATAAAGCTCGCAGCGGCGGGCGACAAAATGGCTATTCGCAATGAAGAGATCTACGCGTGAGGACGAGGTGACGTCCCAGATTCTGAGCCCCTTTAAAAACAGTCGCCGAATGAGTTCGATGGGTCTTGAGAACGAGGGTGGCTTCGGAAAATAAAGATGTTCTTGATCCCATGCGTAGCGCATAGGGCTGTGAATATAACACGCGTGAAGTGCGGTTGGGGGCGGAATAATTCCCTTAGCGACGCAACTGCTGCTGCTGATGACAAGGTCATAGCCTGTTAGATTGAAGCTTTCGGCGGCCGTGGGGAGGAGCGGGAGCAACGCTTTGTAGAACCGCTCGATTCCAGGGAAAACATTCAAAAATGACTTGTATATTTTATGAGTGTACGTGGTTTTGAGTACCTTTTCCGGCTGGCCCGTGAGGCAATAGAGGTCGGCTTGAGGAAAGAGGTTTAAAATCTGCTCAAGAACCCGTTCTCCCCCCCGCCGAACAAAAATCCAGTCGTGAATCACAGCGACTTTCATCGATCGGCAGCGGTCGGCGAGCTGTTTGGCGGAACTCATTTATATGACTCCAGAAATATCTATAGACGAGAGAATAGTCCTACGCAGACTCAAGAATCGCAAGCCCTCGCCGATCTATTAGAGCGAAATATCTTAACCCAAAATGAAGGTGCTGGATGACGTACTCCTCATTCCTCGTCTTTGCGGTGATTGGAAGTTTGGTCTCGAGCTGCACGGGTGCACAGCAGGGCACGGTGAACCGTGTTGAGTTGTCCAAGAATCAACCCTCGAGTCAGGACAACAACTCAGAGACTTCGAAGAATCAAAACCAAACCTCAAAACCCCCTGTAGCCACACAGGTGACCCCATTCACTCTGACCGAAGCAAAACGCTATTGCGCCAGCTGTCATGGTTCACAGGGGAGTGGAACCAAGAAGTGGTCTACGGCCACTGGAACCGAGGCGGATTGGAAAGCGGTTGCTGTCCAAGCAAAAGCCACAGTTGAAAATGGGAGTATGCCGCCAAACCCGCTGAGTGCGGAAAACAAGAAAAAGATGATTGCTTATCTTGATAAGTTGATTGCGAGCGGTGGCGCCAACAGCGGATCATCCGGTGGATCGACAACTCCAATCACTGAAGCCCTCTCGGTGGCTGAAGCTTCGGCCTTGTGCACGAGTTGTCATGCTGCGGAAAAAAGTATGGCGAGTAAGCCACTAGAGAAGCTTGAGGACTGGAACAACAAAGACATCTATTGCCGCGCAAAACTGTATGAACAAGTTGAAGAAGGCAAAATGCCACAGACGGGCGCCCTTCAGGATCCGGTGAAGACCAAGATGCTCAACTTCATCAAGTCGCTGGATGAGGATCCTGAAAGCTGTAAGTGAATGCTTTGTTAAGGCCGTAACACTCACGACTATCCGTTTTGTGTGTCTAAAAAAGATTGAAGGTCAATTTGCGAATAACGCACAAACCGATGGTCGCTGCGGCGCACAATAACTTTTCCTGCAGGCAAATCTTTTCGTTTGTCGAGATCTCCGCGCAAAGCAATATACACATCCGCCTCTTGAGCCCGCGTTTGTTTCGAATGGTGAATTGCAAGCATGGCAGCTTCACGCAAGGCAGCATCCGAGGGCTTTGCTCCCTTTGGTTTTTCAAGCCAAACATGACTTCCTTCGCCCGTCATAACGTGAACCCAAGTGTGATGAGCAGGCATCAGTTTAAGCATTGCGTCGGCATCAGCCGCTGATTTGGATACGCGAATAAATTCGCCCGAACTGGCTCTGTAGGAACGGTAGGGGAGTCTGCGCTCGCGCTCGGCCTCGAGTGCAGCCGTACGTTCGGCAGTGGGTGACCACGTGAGTTCAAGCTGGGTGAGAAGCCGCTGAACACTCACAAGATGACGAACCTCTTGAGCCAATAGAATTTGCGATGCAAGAACATCTTCTGGCAGTGCTCCAAGGTCGCCACCCACCTGTTGAACAAGCTCCTCGAAGCGTTCAAGTGCGAGTCGGCTTTCTTCGACGCGCTTTTCAAGTTCACCTCGTCTGCGCAAAAGTTTATCGAGTTCATCGAATGCCGAAGTAACAACATCTCCCGGAGATTGTCCTGCTTTGAGTGTTAGAATGGCTGGAAGACCGGCGGTTTCGATAATCTCGGGCGGTACGTGCCATTGCGAGAATCCTTTGGGCCACAGGTAAATGTTTGCACGCAAGCCCTCTGCGCGTTGGCGGAGTCTGTCCAGCTCGTGCACAGGTGGAAGATCCGCTCTTTGTCGCTGCAACCGACGTTCAAGAAACTGCAGGCGTGTGCGCGCAGCGCGTCGCACATGTGTGGGAAGAAGATTGAGCGCCGATTGAAGTGTTGTGACTTCCGTTGGTACCTTGGGTGTCTCCAGAACAGCAGGTGCTTCGGCAACGACCTCTGCAGGTGGCAGTCCCGTGCCGAGAAAGCAAGACAACACCAATGGCTGCGTAAATGTAGCTCGGCGTTTCGTTTTTGTGTTTTCAAGCGACCATTCGCAGTGGCTTTCGAAAAAATCGCCGCCCAACTCAAATCCCGAACATTGGTCGGCATAGCGTTCAGGAACGCTCGAGTGCTTGCGAGCAACACACACACGAGCGGGTCGGGAGTCGAGATCGAGAATCAAGCAATCAGGTGCATCGGCGAGCTCTGAGATGTTCTCCACAGTTCCTGCGGGTGGCGGTGCAAATTCGATGACGACAGCAACAGGTTCCAAGCTTAAAAGGACCTGAGAAATTCTTCGGCCTTGAAGATATTTACGGGCAATTTGAACGAGAGAGTTAGGTTTTGGTTGAGTGACAGGCCGTGCCGAGGCCAGACTCATTCCTGAACCTGTGCGTCGAATGCTGATGAGCGCAGGGTCGCGCGGAGCAGCGGGCTTGTACAGGTTAAGAATCAGATACCCCTCATCAGAGGCCGAAATCTTTTGAACCGTTGAGTTGCGCAGACGATCGGAGACTGCTGAGAGTTTCTTTTGCCAAAGTCCCAAACGTGCCCATGTTGGAGCGAGGTCTTGAAAAAACTTTGGGACGCTGGGTTGATTGTGCATAGGCTCAGTCCGTGTCTAGGTCAGTCTGCGTGTGAGCGGTGACCCTATCATTTTTTGACTCGCCGACAAGTCCACAGTACCTTTCGTTTGCCCATATTTTTCCTAAAAATAAGAGAGGTTCCCGCGCCGATGGAATGGCATGGAAACACATTCAGCTTGCGACGCGAGTGGCGCATCCCATGGGTCTGCACGGTCGTTTTCCTAACGGCTGGACTGAGAACGGGCGAGGCATCGGCTCAGGTGCGCCCATCAGTTTTGCCAGCGAAAACGCCCGAATTGAGTGCCTCGACGCACTCACCCGTCTCGAGTGCCCCTGCACAGCCCGCTGCCCTTGATTTTCAAACTGTGTTTCTCAAAGTGAAATCCTCATCTCTCGCGCTCAAACGTTCCTCTGAACTCCGCGAATCTGCACAGGCAAGTGAATCTTCGGTGGCCGCACAGCGAGCGCCGACGCTGCAATTGTCCAATTCATTGTCCGCACAGGTGACGACGGGTTTTAAGCAACAACATGCCCTGTCTGTAAGCACAACGCTGTGGGATTTTGGTCGGCAAACAGCAGCTGAACTGCGGGCCGGCGCACAGTTGTTACTCGCTGATGCTCAGATGTCTGAAAGTGAAGAGGCCCTCAAAATTCGCACGGCACGCTTTTATGTTGCTGTCTGCAGTGCTGAAGAGATTCTCGAAGTTGCGCGTGAACAAGTCCGCAATGCCGAGCAAAAATTGAATACCGTCATGGTGGGCTACAAGCGGGGTGAGCGACCTCAATCGGATGTTGTGAGGCTGAAAGTCGAGTTAGGAAAGGCCCAACTGTTTTTCAAACGTTCACAAGATGAGGTGCTGTGGTTAAAATCGCAGCTTCTATTGACGTTGACCGACAATCAGCAACAGCTCGCAGATCCCGGCACCCTCAGACTCAAACCCTTGCCAAGTCAGCAACCAAATCACTGGCGAACCTTTATTTCTGAAACAGGTGCTTCTGTTCCTGAAACGGCTTCCTTATTGCGCTTGCGAGCGAACAAAATTGCTCTTGAATCTGAGCTTGACGCTCTGAGAGCCGAAGACTCTCCGTTGATCACTGGAAGTGCAGGGGTACAGGGCAGCGGGACACTTTTTCCGCTCAAGCCGGATCTCTCGGCTCAAGTTGGACTGCAGTACTCTTTGCCTTTGGGGCAGGTTCGCGAGCAGAAAAAAATCTCCCTTCTTGCACGTGTTCGGGAAAATCTTTTGAGCCTTGAAGATGAAATCAAATCACGCAGCGACAAACGTCTGCAAAGCCGTTTGCGCATGGAAGGGATTCTTGGCCAAATCGAGCAACAGAAATCTCAGATCGACTTGTTGCTTGAATTTCAAAAACTCGTGCGTGCGCGTTACTTCGCTGGCCGCGCCTCTTTGCTTGAGTTGAGCAACACGGAAGATGAGTTGCTGGCCAACAGACTCGAGCTGACCCGATTGCAGTCTAATCTTTTTTCATCCGCCATCGATACGGCAGAAGCGCTTGGGGGAAAATCTCTTGAAAAGATTTTTTAAACGACAGCTGACCAACCTGAATTGGCTGACCGCAGCCGTAATCCCTGTGGCTCCTCTGGCCTCTGCGCAGAACAAACGTGGAGCCCGCGGCGAGCGTGGACCCGCAATCGTTCAAATTGTCAAAGCGCAAAAGAAGACAGTTGCCCGCATTTCCGAATCGGCTGTTGCTTTGGTGGGTCAGCGTCAGACCAACGTTTATTCCAAGGTGAGTGGGCGCGTGACCAAGCAATTAATTGCTGAGGGCGAGCCCGTGAAAGCAGGACAAACGCTTTTTCGGGTCGACCGCAGTGAGCCCGGTGAATCGTATTTGTCGGTGCCCGTGACAAGCCCAATTTCGGGTTGGGTCGGACGCTGGAATGTTACAGAGGGAACTCAGGTTTCAACTCAAGAGCCTGTTGTTCTGGTTGTCGACGATCGAAAGCTGATTGCGAATATTTATTTGCCTGTGCAGGAATGGGTGCAGGTGCGATTGAATTCAAAAGTCAGCATTCGAGTCAACGAACTCAGCCGTCCGGCGCGCGTGCTGACGATTGCGCGTGCAGCCGAGGCGGGGAGTGGGCGTGGAGGCTTGACGGTTGAAGTTAACAACGATGACAACGCATTTAAGTCAGGCGTTGTTGCACTGGCGATGCTCGAATTAGATACGCGTGAGAGATTGCTTTTGCCTGCGTCTGCGCTTCGGATTTCTGATCAGGGTGCTGCGGTCTTTAAAGTTGAAGATGGTAAGGCAAAAAGAACGAAGGTTAACTATTCACTCTTCAACAATGATCAGGTCGAAATTCTTTCAGGGTTGAACGAAAATGAACAGGTGGTGAGTATAGGCGCGCATCAACTGTTTGATGGTGCTGAGGTCAAGTTACCCGACGGGGCAAGAAAAGAATGAACTTACCGCGCATCTCGATTCAGCGTCCTATTTTCATCACCATGGTGACTGTGTTTCTCTTGGTGTTGGGCTTGCTGGGCTTCAGTAAGCTTTCGCTCGATTTGTACCCGAGCCTTACATACCCGGTTTTGGCGGTGCGCACCGAACTCAAGGGGGCAGCGCCCGAAGAAATTGAGCAGTTGGTCTCGCGTCCCATTGAAGATGCCGTCAGCACGGTTGCCGATGTTGCCTCGATACGTTCTGTGAGTCGTGAGGGAACGTCATTTGTTATTTTGGAATTCAATCAGGGTGCCGACATAAAGTTTCAGGAAATGCAGGTACGCGCCAAGGTTGGCAATATTCGCAGGCGGCTGCCTGAATCTGCATCGGAGCCCGTCGTCAACAGACAAGATCCCGATGACACGCCCATCATCGAAATCGCCATGACAGGCAAACGGCCATCTTCGGAGTTGTCCAAGCTTGCTGAAGATATTGTTGCCCGACGCATCCGCCAAATAGAGGGCGTGGGAGATGTGAATCTGCGGGGGGCGCAAAAAGAAGAAATTCAGGTCGAATTAAATCCAGTTGCTCTTCAGGTCTGGCGCTTGAATGCAACTGATGTGGTGCAGGCAATTGCGCGTTCTAACCGCAATGAACCGGTCGGTAGATTGCAAGGTGATCAACGCACGTGGGTTTTACGTTCGGTTGGAGCAGCTCGAACGATTGAAGATTTGCGCAATACGCCCATTGGGCGCGCTGCAAGTGGACTTCCCTTGCAGCTGCGTGATGTTGCCGAAGTCACCGAAGGCTACGCCGAACGTGACAATGTGAGTCGACTGGGCACTAAGGAGTCGTTCGAGCCGTCGGTGATTCTCGAAATCGTCAAGCAATCGGGTGAAAACACCGTTGCTGTTGTCGATAAAGTCAGAGGGTTGATGGGTGAGCTCGACGGCTTGCTGCCCAATGATGTGAAGCTGCATGTCATTCGTGACAATTCAACTCTTATCCGTTCAAACGTGGCTGATGTTCAGGAGAGTTTGATTATCGCGTGTCTGCTGACCGTAGTGGTTGTGCTCTTGTTCATGAGGAGTCCACGGAGCACCATCACCACGGGTCTCGCACTGCCGAGCAGTGTGATCACCACGTTTGCCATGATGGCGTGGGCTGGTTTTTCGATGAACGTCATGACTCTTCTTGCTTTGTCTTTGTCCATTGGTCTGCTTGTCGATGACGCGATTGTTGTGCGTGAAAATATTTACCGGCATTTGCAAATGCCCAATGCCGAACCCCGCAAGGCTGCTCTTGAGGGGACCAACGAAGTTGTGCTCGCGGTTTTGGCCACAACACTTGTTGTTGTTGCTGTGTTCTTGCCTGTTGGTTTTATGAGCGGCGTGACCGGACAATTTTTCAAGCCCTTTGCCCTGACTGTTGTTTTCGCCATGCTGATTTCGCTTTGGGATGCTGTCACCATGGGGCCAATGTTGTCGGCTTATTTTGCTAATATTCCGCATCCCGTGCAGGAGTGGAAAAAATTCGGTTGGCTGGGTCTAAAGATCAATGCGTGGCTTGAAGCTTTCGAACATAGTTTCGATCGTCTTGCGCGTCGCTATGGAAATATCCTTGTTGTTCTGCTGAGTCGGCCTTGGATCGCAACCTCGATTGCTGGTGTAGCAATTGCAGTAGCTGCAGCAGGATTTCGCTTCGTTGAAAAAAGTTTTCTTCCCACTCAATTGGGAGAAACCTTTACCGCTCAGCTCGATGGTCCTCCTTCAGTGCGTCCAGAATCGGTCGTTCCGCTGGGAGATGCCGTGCATGAACGTCTTAAAAATATTGAGTCTGTGGATCTGTGGACAATCAGCGCAGGAACAAACAATTTTGGTTCTGCAAATGTGTCCATCAACGTGCGGGTAGCAAAGCGTTTCACCAAATCGCAAAAAATGCTCGCTCGCGCGCGACGCGATGTGCGTCAGGCGTTGTCGGGGTTCGCTGGATACAATGTCCGAATCAACGAGCCTGCTGACCCGTTGTCGAGCGGGGGGGCTCGTTACCAGCCCGTGGCCGTTGTTGTGGCGGGCGATAATCAGGCCGAGCTTATGGAACTTGCAAAGCGTGTGCGCGGTATACTTCAGCAGACCAAGGGAATCAGCGATGTTCAGCCGCTTCAGGAAGACGGTTTGCCTGAAGTCATTTTTAGACCCAATCCTCAACTGACGGCCCAGTATGGGGTGACCAATGATGTTCTTTTGTCTCAGTTGGCAGTTTGGGTTCAGGGAGATGCGACCAATGATTTGTCCAAGGGTGACGAAAAAATCCCCATTCGCGTAAGACTCAAAGATGCACGCTTTTCAACACCTTATAAAATCGCGAATCAGGGAGTCGTTGTGCGGACAAACAACTCGTCGTTGGTTGTTCCGTTGGGCAACATGATGAACATTGAAACCGGTGCTGGTGCTGCAACAATCATACGCGAGAATCGCCAGCGTGTTTTGCGCGTCGGAGCGAATATTCTTCCCGGTGCTGCCTTGGGCTCTGTCGTCGCCGATTTAAACACGCGTTTGAAGGATGTTCCATTGGTCGATGGGCAATCGTTGACCGTCAAAGGCCAAAACCAACAGATGGATGAATTGTTCCGCAATTTGATCTTCGCGCTTCTTCTCGGACTCGTATTTGTCTACATGGTGCTTGCGTCACTTTTTGAATCATTCTTGCAACCATTTACCGTCATGCTGGCGATTCCTCTGGCAGCCACAGGGGCGGTCATTGCACTGTTGGCCACTGATTTTCCGCTCGATTTGTATGGTGGCATTGGGGTGATTCTACTTGCTGGAATTTGCGCAAAGAACAGCATTCTTCTGATTGACTTTGCCATTCAGAGAATCCGTGCTGGTGAAGATATTTCCAATGCAATAGTGAACTCAGCACCGTTACGGCTGAGGCCGATTTTGATGACTTCGGTGGCGATGATTGTTGGGATGTTGCCCGTGGCCACAGGTTGGGGCGCGGGTGGTGCGGCCCGCATGCCGTTGGGTATTGCGACAATTGGCGGAGTGATTAGCTCAACCTTGCTCACGTTGTTCGTTGTTCCAAACTTCTTCGTCTTCATTGAGAAGCTTAGACGAAAGAAATATTCCTAATATTTCTAGATATTTATTATATTTTAGTCATTTTTTGCCTAACAAATGCCGATCTTATCCTCTGTGAGGGGATAAGTTATGAAAAAGACGCTCGCGAACCTTTTGTCGAATCAACAGGGCTCGGCATTAACTACAAGCCTAATGCTCACCGCCGGTGTTGTGCTGACAACAGCGACGATTACAACACTCAATAAAAATCTACGTAAAAGCCGCGATCAAGCAGACAATATCACTGCGGAACGACGTTTGAATGAAACGGCGCTACAGACGGTGGCACAGCTCACGAGCAACGGTCTGCTTCATTTCAACAAGTCCTGCGGTCGTGTGGAACCCTCGCAGCCAAGCGCCGAATATCAATTTAGCGGTTGTGGTCAGGTGACAAACACGAGAGCGAGCATCAATTGCAAAGGCGATGCTTCGTCGGCCCACTGGCTGTATTCGTGGAATGAAGGGGCAAAGGTCGCAACGGTCGATGTTTGCGTGCGTTATGGCCAGCGCTCGGCAGGACAAGAGGCGAGCGAGCTTCGACCTGTCAGAGTCTCTTTTAATTCCTATGAAATTAACAAAGATAATGAAGGTTTCGAGAGGAATTATGCCTTAGTTAAGTCACAACCTCAGGGACGTAATGCCCGTAACGAAAAGTTCAGTGCCCTGAACGGAAAAATTTCGTTGGGTCTTGTGACTGGAAATACGGGTCTTGTCGGAAAACATGGAGCTGCTGATACATGCTTTTACATGCGACCCTCAACGCAGGCTCAGGTCCGCGGCGGAGGATACAACCTCGCATTCAAAGCGCGCAAGGCTTCCGGTGAATACGTCTGGCAGGAACTCGAACCGCGTCCCGATGGCCCAAATGCTGATGAATTTCAGCACAAAGTGGACCTGAGTTATCCGCAGACGATGGAAAGCGACTACGCAGTTCTCGATGGCTTTAGACGCGAAAAGCTTTTCCCTTTGTTTGCAAGTGGTCTGAGAGGTTCAAGACCTGCAACCACAAATTGGAACGTTGCATACATTCCTTACAAGTCGAGCGTTCTTTCGAAGAGTCAGGTTCCCGATGTTAAGAGTCAGGGATTCATTGGCGTGATGCCTCGAATTCCCAATGGTCCTCAGTTCAAATATTTTTTATGGGCAAGCAATGAAAACGGAAAGCTTGTCCACGCGCAGAATTTCAACAAATTCGATCATCGTCAGGAAAAAGGTTACGAACTGGGTTGTGCAACGACGACAGGGAAAGCGGGTGGCAAGCCGAAGTTCTGCACCAAGGTCGAACTTCCCTTCTATGGATACACCGCGCAATTCAACAAGCGCTGTGTTGCCACAACTCAAAAGCTAGAGCCTGTTCCAGCAGGTCAGGCGCGTACGGTTGTTGTTTCAGACCGTTCAATCATGACGTCGTGTCATCCGGATTGGGCTACGACGGTTGAGGGCGTCGTTCGCCGTGCAAACAGATTTAATGATGGTTTGCAGCGCGCAGGCGGAAATGACGAGGCTGATTTTTCTGGCGAAGTCACAGCCGAAATGGCTATGTCTGCTCTTGAGGCTGACGACGACTTCCTGAATGGAACAGGCTCATGGGCCCAAGACAAGAAGGCCAAGAGCGAAGCCTACAAACAGCTCAAAATTGCGTACAACAATTTGGGAACAAAATTTAATCAGCCCGGTCAGGCAGCAGTGAATAAGTTCACCGTGCGACACACCTCGGATGTGTGTGCCGGTGCGACCTGTACTGCTGCGGAAGTGAATGCCAAGACCCGTGTGTTCACTATTTACACTCTTGAAGATGCGCCCCGAACAGAGCGCTCGCATACATCAAGCACCTGTGCATATTTCAGATATCATGACCCCATGTCGCCCAAGGGCTGTAAGATTGATTTTATTACGCGTGATCAGAACAATTGGGTCTGCCGCAACAACGATGGATGTTTCGATGAACTGACCAAGATCCGCATGGCTGATGGTAGCGACCGACTGATTACACGCCTGCGTCAGGGAGAGTTTGTCTTTAATCCCGTCACCGGCCGGCCTGCGAAAATTGTGAAACTCACGATTGGCCCAGAGAACAAGCCGCTGATTCATGTGACCGTGGGTGATTCCATGGTGCGTGTCACTGACACTCATCCCTTTATGACACCCGCAGGTTGGGTCATGGCAAAGAGCCTCCGTAAAGGAGAAAAAATTCTCTCTGCCGGGCGTGAATGGCGTCCAGTGACTCAAATTGAACCGGGCGCAAAGGGACGTATCGTCGTTAATCTTGCGCTTGAAGGCGATGCGAGTCAGCCCGATCTTCATTACGTTCTTGCCGACGGTGTCGTGACTGGAGATTTGGTCATTCAGAACATGATCTCAACGCGCGCTGCATTGCCCAACAGCACGGGTCGTTAATACTCACTCCTTTTGTGGTCGGATGGCTCTAATTGTTTTTCAGACGAAGCCATCCGACTGATTTTTTTTAATAGATATTTTACAGTTAAATAGTTGTTCAGAATTGAAGATAATTTCTTCTTATTTGTGGGTTGTTTGCGGGTGTTGATGTTGAATTGCATTTCAGCGACCAGTAGCCAATTCATAAAATTCAAATAAGGAGAGTGACGGCTGTGAAAAAGAATCCAGTTCCATTGCTATTGCTCGTTGTCATTTGTGGTGTGGCGCTTGTTGCTCCTGTAGGTACGGCTCAAAATACAGGACAAGCTCTGAATGCCGGGGATACGGCATGGATGCTTGCTGCATCGGCGCTCGTCTTGTTCATGACACCGGGTCTTTCGTTCTTTTATGGTGGCATGGTTCAGACACGCAACGTCATTTCGACAATGCTTCAAAGCTACGTCTGCATGGGTCTCATCAGTCTGCTGTGGGTCTTGGTGGGTTTTAGTTTGTCGTTTGGCGACAGTCTGGGTGGTCTTATTGGCAACCCTTCGACTTATTTTATGTTCAAGGGTGTCACCACAGCAACTGAATCGCGGTTGGCTCCAACAATACCCTTTCTCCTCTTCGCTCTTTTCCAATTGAAGTTTGCTGTGATTACACCAGCACTCATCACGGGAGCGTTTGCAGAACGAATTAAATTTAAAAGCTATCTTATTTTTATCACGCTCTTCATGCTCTTTATTTACACTCCGCTTGCACATTGGACGTGGCATCCCGATGGATTTTTGCGCAAGTGGGGCGTTCTTGATTTCGCTGGTGGTACAGTTGTTCATATGTCCGCAGGGTTTGCAGCCTTAGCCGGAGCTTTGTTCCTTGGCCGCCGGAAAGATCACAGCGCGGAAGCTCACACTCCCGCAAAAATTCCATACATCCTGTTGGGAACGGGAATGCTTTGGTTTGGTTGGTTCGGATTCAACGCGGGATCTTCTTTGGCAGCAAATGATGTTGCGGCCCTTGCATTTGCAACAACCAATACAGCATCGGCTGCTGCAGCAATTGCATGGATTTTCTATGATATGGCGCGTGGACGTAAGCCTACCGCGGTTGGATTCTGTATTGGTGCCGTGGTGGGGCTTGTTGCCATCACCCCCGCTGCAGGATTCGTAACGGTGGGTGCGAGTGTTGTGATTGGAGCGCTCTCGGCCGTTGTTTCAAGAATTGTTGTTGAGCTTAAAACCAAGACAGCAATCGATGACACCTTGGATGTGTTTCCTTGTCATGGTGTCGGTGGAATTATGGGCATGATTCTTACGGGTGTATTTGCTAAAGAAGTGGGTCTTGTTGCTGGTCCAACTTCCACCTTTTACAAACACCTCATTGCAATGGTTTTGGTGGGCACATTCTCTTTCTGTGGTTCATATCTTCTTTATAAGTTGACCGACTTGCTTTCGCCGATGCGTGTGTCCGAAAAAGAAGAAGAGATGGGTCTCGACCTCAGTCAGCATCTCGAGTCTCTTGATGGTCGCGCAACAACAGAGCCTGTTGTTCCTCAAAGCGCGATTTCCAAATCTGCCTTGTCTTTCCTGTAAGCCTGTGATGCGCAGGTCACAGATGATACTTCGACCTGCGCTCCGAGCAGCCGTGTACGATTAGACTCCGTTAAAACGGATGCCAAGAAACGTCACATCGTCTGAAAGTTTGCATCCTGACCACAGCGTTCGAACGGTGTTTTCTAAATCTTGCATTTGTTCTGTGAGTGGCATGGGTTTGCTCATGAGTTGGCGGATTTTTCTGAAGTTCAGAACCTCACCTTTTTCGCTTTCATTTTCCACCAATCCATCGGTGTAAAGTAAAAGAGTGTCTCCCGCGGTGAGCTTAAATTCGTGGACTCCGTAATTGTGATTTCCGGAACCCAGCAGCGAACCTCCGCCGGGGATTTTTTCACATAGAATTTTTTCTTCGTCTCTGCGGGCCAGAATTGGCCATGTGTGCCCTGCATTCAGAGCACAGGCTTCACCAGATCTTAAGTCGATGGATAGAAAACACATGCTCATCAGACGTCCGGTGCGGCCCGCTGTGTGAAGAAGAATCGTGTCCAAGGCTTCTGCGGCCATCTGCAACTGAATGCGTGGTGGTGCTGTATGAGCCAACTGACGTGAGCGGGTTTCAGCTGAATAAACTGCACCACATACGACACCTGTGAGCACAGCTGAGGTAATTCCGTGACCGGTAATGTCGCCAATGTAAAAAGTTATTCGATGGTATTCGGGTTGGTGAATGTATCCGTACCAGTCGCCTCCGGCCGAATCAGCAGGTTGAAAAAACGCTGAAAACTCGAGGCCAGGGATCTGTTGCGGTAATGGAAGTAGCTGTTCCTGCACAGCACGTGCTGCTTGAAGTTCGCCCTGAAGCTCGCCCTCGAGCTTGGCCTTTTCCATGAGCTGGGCTTGTGTGCGTTCCTTTTCCTTTTGTAAAACGACGATACGGTAGCCGAGTGCGGTAGCCATGCAGACAACTTCCCAAACCGAAGATGCCATCAGAGCGTATAAAATATTGTCTGTGACGGGATAAAATCCCTGAGTTCCTGCAAAGAAAACAACTGCTGCAATAATAGGAACGCCCCAAGCGCAGAGAAAAATATAAGCGGGCGGATATTTACGAATGAACGCAGCACGCCATGCAATAGCAAAAATTATAAACTGAAAAACTCCTGCCAAGAGATTGAACAAGAGGGCGAGCAGCTCATTCGGCCCTGTAAAAAAAGGCAGTGCTGCCAATGGAGCAGAGATCCACACAGAAATATCGAGGATACGTTTTTCAAATTTTGCATCCGTATTTTTAAGAAGAAAAGACTTTGCAAACAGCGAGGTCAAGGCAATCCAGCCAATTGCGCTCGAGTACCAAAGGTCTTGAACAAACACAGGTGTATAGGGGAAAATATACACCAGAAGCCCGGAGCTTCCCGGAATCGCTAACACATTGACCGCAACGCTTGCTAAGACATAAAATATGTAAACTCTTTCTTTGGTTACGAAATAAACAAAGAGGTTATACAGAAGAATAAAAACGATTCCGCCGAATCCAAGAAGCTGCAAGGCCCACTCTCTGTTTTGAATGTCTTGCGCAGCAGGAGGCGTACTGAGAGAGGGAACGAGACTGAGCCATTGTCCCGATTGAGCGACGACGAAAAATGTTTTTTGCGTTTGCGATTCGATCTCTAAGGGAAGCCAAAAATCGCGGAACGGAATAGGGCGACTGATGAAGGGTTCATCTGTCCCTGTTCTGAGCTTCTCCTCCAGCTGGCCATTTGTGAATTCATATAAAATGATTTTTCTGAGGTGTGGATTGCCGAGTCTAAGAATCCAACTTCGGGTCTGGCTCTGATTGTTTATGTCGAAACGCGCGATGAGTTGACCACGGTTGTAGCCATAGTTTGGGAGTTCATTGCTGGCGTTTTGGAAACGAAGGTTCTTGAGAGAATCTGGAGTGAGATTGTCGATTTTAAGATGAGCTGGAAGGTGAGCATAGGAAAAAGAATTAAGAGCTGTATTGGGGTCGTCGTTGCTCAGCCGAATGCTTACGTCGGAGGCAAAGCTCTCTTTGCGATGTGCCGCAAAAGCGACAATAAAAATGAACAGAAAGGTCAGCCATACGCGCATAGCAAGTCTCGCAGTCCCTGCATGGACGGTGTCCTCCGGCCGAGTGCTTTGGTGAGTGAAGCCTGCGAAAAGATTACTCCGACAATTGGAGCTCTGAAACACTCTTGGGGGTGAATCTGGCATCGGACTGACGGTTTGGTGATTCCGGAAATGCCCGAAAGTGAAAAGCTGACAGTGACTGTTCAGTCTTTAAACACTTTTAAATAAACTTAAGTTATGTGTTTTTGGGATGTTACACTTGGCACAAGGAGTGCTCAAGCCCCTGCAGAACGTAAACTAATGCAGGAGGTCACATATGATTCGTAATCTTCTTTCGGCTTCAATTTCTGTTGCTTCGCTTGCGTCTATCGTTGCGACCACGGCCTGCGGAACGCAGACGTCTGGTAGTTCAACAGCCTCGATTCAACAGGACCTCGAAAGAGAACGCGCTGTGACTCTGTCTTGCAAAGGTTCAAAGTCACCTTTGGACCAACTGACACTTGAGCTCTCTAAAGAATGCCGCAGACAGAATGCTGAGCTTCGTGCAAAGGGATTGCCTGCATGTTTGCAGGATGAATGTACCGACATGGTGACTCTGTCACCCGCTAAAAAAGGCCTGACAGGAACTCAGTTTATTTACGATTCGGAAGGTAATCCTGTTGGATTTTCGGTTGAGATTACATCCGACATCCGCTTGTCGACTCAAGAAAAGCACGGCCTTATTTGCTACGCTCCGTCGCTTAAAGCGGAAGAACTTTTGGGCTCGATGAAAGTCCGTTGCAAGTAATTCCCGTTACGCATTTATACTTCCCTTCATGCGCCTGCGGCCTTTCGGCTGCAGGTTTTTTTTATGGAATATAAACGCAGCGGAAACTGACATCGGGGTGAGCGGTTGAAGCGTCGCGCGTAAAGTCTGAAGAAAAGACCCCAGAATTAATGCCGTCTGACGTGCTAAAGCCGTGATTTCCGCCTCGAACAATGCCACGTGTCGAATCAAGTGTCGAAGGCGTGTTCAACCGTCCCATGCCTTTCGCAGATGTGTAGGTCGTTCCTGAACCAAATAGATCGCTAAAATTGCCCGTAGAATAAGACGTCAGTTCAGACCAAGTCCCCAGAGAAACGCTCGATGTAAGACCAACTCCCAAGCTTCCCGAGCCTCCCGAGAGTTGGTCGCTCACCCACTGCCATGCATTGCCGGCAAAGTCCCAAATCAGCTGGCCGTTACTCAAAGTCAGTGCGCGGCGTTGTGGTCCTGAACCTTCACCAATACCGTGGTAGCCATTTCCTGCCAGCGTGGGTTCAGTTGCATTGTCTGCTCCGTTTTGGACAGGATTGTTTGGGCCACCTTCCGAATGTCCGCGGTAGAGAACTCCTGATCCAACTGCTCCTAAGGTCCAATTCGAAGTCACTTGAAGAACATTCCGCGCGATAACCTGCCACTGTGTGTTCGAGATCAGTCGGTATCCGCGCAATTCATTTGGAAGCACACTTCCTGCGGTGCCTTGAATTGTAACAGCTGTGTTTGAACATCCAGCGCCTGTGCACAATGCCTGACATTTGTTCATCGCTGTATCGCGGCTAATGCCGGTCCACGCTGCAGAAGACCACAAACTCACGCCCACAGCACCAGAGTTGTCTTTGGCTTGAAATTTCATCACACAAAAATCCTGACCGCTGTCGAGCCACGAACGCAGGTGTCCATGTTGCGCGTTTGCATTTCCAAGGCCGGTTAGGCTTGTTGTCAACCCGGGGATGGGAGCAAATCCTGTTGGGCAGCCGGGTGTCGCTTTGGTGAATGTAAAAGTTGAAGAGGTTGTAAGCCCTCCGGGACCAGTGGTTGTCAGCGTAATGGTTCCGCTCGTGTCGCTGCTGAATGGCAACGATAAAACCCCGTAAAGGGTTCCTGAGCTACAGTTGACGTAAGCTTGTCGCCCCAGAGTGCTTGTGAATGTTGTCGTATTGCCTGTTGTGCTGTCGCATGTGCCGGTAAAGTAAGGACGCAAACCCATGCTTGTGAAGTCGAGTGTTGAGGTGATGGAGGGTGCCGTGAGAGAAATGAGAGTTAATGTTTGCGACTGATTCGTGACGTTACCCGCTGCATCTGTCTGGCGGACGCCGACAGTTTTGGAACCAACACCAGACGTGATCGTGAAACTTGCAAAAGAATAAGTTCCCGATGAACACGTTGCCGATTGACCCGAGGTCACATCACCCGTCAACTGAACGTTCCCATCGGTTGCAGAGCAACTTCCATAAAGCGTTTGCGTTACGGTTGTCGAAGAAACGGTGGTTGTTCCCAGAGTGTTCATTGTGAGTGCAGGCGCAGTGTTGTCGACATTCAATGAGAAAGGATAACTGACGGAATCATTGCCCGCAGCATCGCGCACAGCGCCGGCAGGAACAGTCAGCGTAGCTGTGCCATCGCCAGAACAACCGGTCACTGTCACGGTCTTCGCCACCGAATCAAAAGTCTTGCTGCACCCACTCACACCGGCACCGTTGCTGATGTTAATGCTTCCAACATTGAACGATGAAATTCCCGAACCTCCAGAGTCGCTTTCTGCAAACGTAAAAACTCGTGCGGTATTGTTGATTGAAATGGTTCCGCTCGGAGTCATGCTCAGGGTTGGTATGGTTCTGTCGAGGCTGAGCGAACGCGTGAATGATGTTGAATTTCCAAGCGCATCGTTCTGACTCAAGGTCACGGAATGAGACGTGCCGTCGAGAGCGCCGCCCCCAAAGCTCACGCCTGTGCTGAAAGTTCCCGATGGTCCGCAGGTCACGGACGTGTCGCTCACCGACACATAAGCGCTGCCCACGAGGTTGACGGCAGTTCCACCATGTTCACATGTTCCCGTGAGGGTGAACGAACCATTGACCCACTGGGTGCTGAGCGGCGAAGTGATCGAAAGGGCTGGCCCCATGTTGTCGACAATGGCCGAGCCCAGCTCAGCGGCAGCCGACGTGTTCCCCACAGCATCCCGTGCAACTCCTGCTGGAAGACTCAGTTTTACTGTTCCATTGCCAGCGCAATTTTTGAGTTTGATTTGCTGATTCGCGCTATCAATCGTCTTTGCACAACCCGTCACAGTGCCTGTGTAGGCGAGGGTGATTAAATCGAAGTCGATGCTCAGACCACCAGAGCTTTCAGGCGGGTCGACTGCAGTGACTGTAAACACTGCAGACTCTGTGGGTGATTCTTTCAAAGCGGTGAGCAGTGTGTTCACGTTCACAGTCGGTGCACTGGTATCGTGTCTCACACTAAGAGCTAAAGATGTCTGATTGCCGACGACGTCTGATTGAACAATCTTGTATTCACGTTGTCCGTTCAATCCCGATGCAGACTGCATCAACATAAAACGGTAGTCGCCGGGAATATATTCCGTACAATTGGCTTGAAGTGTTGGGAGGCCCGAAGAGCGCAATTCGACGGTAGATCCACCGAGCTCGCATTGTCCATGGATCTGCAACGATGCACCGACGAAGGAATCATTGAGTGGAGACATGATCGACAGGTTTGGCGGAGTGTTGTCGACCTTGATAACCGTCGACTCGACTTCTGCAGACGGAACGCCAGCATCGCTTGTGGCAAATCCTTCAGCAAGTTTAAACTTCACAGTTCCGTTGCCTTGACACGACTCCAGAACAACCAAGATTTGTCCTTCGTCTGAAGTGCGCGCGAAATTAACCACACAGGTTGGACCCGAAGGAAGCAATTTAATTTTCGAGGAATCGGCTGAAAATTTTGTGCCGGTGCTCAATCTCACGGGAAATTCGATACGCCCTCCCGAGCGCACGATCAATGCATTTGGCGTTCCAATGCCGACCTCCGGACGAATAGCCTGCCACGAGGTTCCCAAAATTTCTGTGGGTGTCATGCGGAAAAATTCTCGTGAGCCATCAGCCAGTGCTTTGGCTTTTGTTGCGAGTGAAATTCCAAGTTCCGACACAGCCCGCGTATCACTTAAATCGTTCGAAAAAGTCGACGACCCTGCAGGAATTAAGCGTGTTTTGAAAGAAGGTGAAAGAATTCCCAGTGAATGTGTCTTCAATGGAGTGGAAAAAGACATCAACTTCAAATAACGCAGCCCCGATGGTAGACCATCTGCCGGAAGTTCACTCACAGGACACAGTTCGCCATTGAATTGTTGTCCTGTCAGTTGATCATAAAGAACATGACGAGCTTCGCTTGCCTTCATTCCCCCAAGGTCGCCCTCGGGAAAGACGCTTGCAGCCATGTGCACCGTGGTGTCGCCAGCGTTTTCGAGTTTAACACTCACGAGTCCTTCTTCATTGACTGTATGCTGTGTGGTGCCAGACCAAGTGCGGATGAATCCGGGTGCGCCGTTGCGGCAGAGCGAGTCTGCATCTGCTGCTGTCATGAAATCGGCCTGAAACAATGAAATAGAAATCGTCAGTGTTTCACCGCGGAGAACATCAAGTTCAATTGGAGAGACCTCCAAAAGTTGGGGATCTCTGAGTTCGGTCGCTCCCGCTTTGAGGACCTCTGAACCTCTTTGAACCTTGAACGAGAGCCAGCGAAAAGCGCGTTTATATTTGAACAGCTCAAGTCCATTTGCGATCAGTTTTTCGGGCGCAACTGTGTAGCGCTCAACATTTGAGTTGGTGCTGCCTGCAGAGTCTTGAGTTGGACTTGTGCTGTCGGTGGAGGTTGTCTCTTGCGCTGGCGTCGCCGTTCCGGATTCCGGTGTGGCCGAGGTCTCTGTCGCGCCTGTTGCAAAAAGGGCCGATTGGGTCGCTGTCTCCTTCGAACGCCCACTTTGTTCAACCTTGCGGGCAGTGGATTCAGCAAATTCAACTGCAATTTTGAGCGGAATAGACTTTCCCTGCTGTTCCCTTTGGGGAGAGCAGGCAAAAGTACTCAAGCAAAGAATGAGTGCTGCGCTCAGGGACTTCAATTTTCCCCCTCGAATCCTCAGGTTCCTCTGCGGGGAGAGATCGGAAGAAATGAAATGAATTCAAGACGAAGAGAATAATTCACTGCACTTACGCTCGTTTAAAAATTGACATTCTCAAAGACTTCGCTGGTTTATCGTCGGCCTCTCGTATATGTAGGCCAAGGACGAGTTCGGAGAGTGTTCGGGTGCCGGATTTACAGGATATCTATAGATTACAAGCCTTTGTGGCGGCGGTTGAAGAGGGCAGCCTTTCAGCTGCAGTCAAACGGCTGCACATTACTCAGCCTGCCTTGTCGGCGCGTTTAAAGCTGCTCGAAGAGGGACTGGGATGCCAGCTCCTCGAACGCACAGGTCGAGGCGTGCGCCCAACACCCATGGGGCATCTCGTCTACAAAAACGCTGTCGACATTCTGAACCGCATGAATCACTTGTCGTTGGTTGTTAAAAATCACCTTGAATTGCGCGACGGTTGGATTCACTTGGGCGGCGGTGCAACCGCTGTGATGGGCGTTTTTCCAGATGCAATTGCGGCCTTCCGTGAATCCCATCCGAATATTCAGTTCACCCTGCACGAGCAGGATTCCAAAGGTGTGCTCGATGCTGTGCGCAATGGAGTCATCGACATTGGCATTGTAACCCGTTCTCCCGAACTCAATGGTGGCGATGATGATGAACTCGCCGGCCTGCGCATTCATGGTGAAATCAACGACACGCTCGAAGTCATTGCAAGCCCGCAACATCCTCTTGTTACAATGGGGCGCATGCTCGAAAAGGGCGGCAAAACTCTGCTGCCCATGCACCTTAATAAACAGCATATGATTCTCTTCGACGAAGGGTCTGCTGTGCGCATGATCATCGATGCCGAATTCCGCAGACATTAT
The DNA here is from genome assembly GCA_964460155.1 of uncultured Oligoflexia bacterium. GTDB lineage: Bacteria > Bdellovibrionota_B > Oligoflexia > Silvanigrellales > Silvanigrellaceae > RFOM01. Next base: position 22,419 of record CAYWSV010000018.1, read on the forward strand.
GTTCATCCGCGCATCGTTATGACTCTGCGCTCAACTCAAAGCATGTTGCGCATGGTCGAAAAAAATATCGGATTGAGTGTGGTGAGTCGGCTGTCTATGAAATCTGGCGAGCAGGTTCAGTCTCTTCAGGTTGCAGGATTAACCATGGTGCGCAGACTTGTTCTTATTTCTGCCGAGGAGCGAACGCTCCCGCCTGCTGCGGACGCGTTTTTGAAGATTTTACGCCAAAGTTCCGAAGTGAATCCTGCGCCATAGCGATCATTTCCAACATTTCAAGGCGATGTTTCCAGAGCCTCTGAACCCTCATAATTTCGATTCCGGTTTCTTGAAGTGGATGCGCCGCAGTCTCTTCGCCGACCTCGGGCTCAAGAAATTTGCGATCGGGTGCGACGTCCGGCACGAACCTTTGGAACGACTGACTGAGTTGTCTTAATTGTGCTAGTTGTTCAACGGCCTCGGACACAAGTGTGTGCAGCTCATTGCGCCCATAGTCGGCAAGCAAACGATGCACGTCCGTCTTTTTGAACGGGCGAGGCGCGCTGTTGCGAATACTCTCGGCAGAGGGTCCGCTCCAGAGCTTATCTGTGAAAGACAAGGGGCCCGATTTGAATGACGAACCAAAATCACCCTGAGATCTTGCAGGTCTTCGCGACGCAGTTGAGGAACGTCCGTGTCTGAACGAAACTCCTCGTATGCGTTGTCGTGAAAAAAGCCTGCCGACCATGGTGAAGACCCGTTACCTTAAACGTGATTCAAGATATTGAATGGATGGTGAGTCAGAGGGCTCTCCAGCAGCACGCAGACGGGCAATCTCATCGAGAATCTGCCGGCGCCAGCCCATGTCGAGCTGACTCTGTGCAGCCAGTGCTTCCTGTTGGCTTCTGAAATTGTGACCGTCTTGTTCCTGTTGGGATTGACGCTCGGATTCCTCTTCGTCTTGCAGCGCAGCAAGCGCGCGCACGATACCTTCTTGCGCCTCGTCAATCCCCGATTCCGCCTGTTGACGGTCTCCCGACTCCGCACCTTGTCGTGCTTTTTGGCTGCCCTTTTGCGCGTCTCGGGCAGCATCCTGAAACTCATTCGAAATGTCGGGGAGTGAATCGAGGTCTTGTTGCGCGTTGTTCAACTGTTGCTTGGAACCGTTTGGATTATTGCGCGCATTTTGGAGTTGACTATCTGCACGGGTGAGCTTTTCGCGCGCTTCACGCATGGCCCGTTGACGCGCTTGCTGAAGCATAGAAAGCACGCCTCCCAAATGCTTTTGGGCGTGTTCGGCGGCCGCCTGTGATTTATTAATCGAATCTGTTTGCTTCGATTCCGCAAGCGTGCGTTCAAGGTCTTTCAGATTTTCGGGAGTTTGGTCCATGCGCAAGGCGTTGAGTGCGGCCTGACGTTCCTCAAGAGTAAGACCAGAGTTTGGCTTGTCGATGAGTTCGGACAATTGCTTTTTCAGTCCTTTGGCTGCGGCGCTCAACTCAGCCGCATCTTTGCTCAACGTGGGCAGTTGCTCGGGGCTGGCACGTTGGACAGACAGCTTCAGATTTTGCAGGCGTGCAAGCAGATTCGCGGCTTGGTTTGCAGTTTGTTCGCGCTTCAGTCGTTCGATGAGGCTCTTTATTTTTTTCTCGGTCTCCATTGCCGCAGCGTCGCGAGGTTTGTTGATTTTTTCTGCTGACCGCGAAATTTGTTCGGTTTGTTTGGCTGCAGCACTCTGCTGACCCATTTGCTGCGCTGCATCGCGCGCTTTGCTGAGTTCAGTGTCGAGGGTGTTTTTCAAAGCCTCCGGAGAAATTGATTTATTCTGTAAAGCCGACAGCGATTTCTCAAGAGACTGGATGAGGTCTTGTCTGAGATTTTCTTTGGTGACTATTTCAAACTTCAGCTCTTCGGATTGGCCGAAAAGGTTTTCAGCAACGGTTTTGGCAATGGCTTTGACGAACAGTGTGTCTTTCGGTGCGAATGGGATTCCCACGGTACTGAATGGAATTTTAGTGCCGTCGAATGACTGTTGATTGGCATTCGCGAATTCCGCAACAGGCTTAACCATGCGGTAACCCGAGGCTGTGCGAATGTGAAATTCAACTGCAGAGAGCGGAATTTTTGAACGCGCTTTAACATCGAGTGCAACACTTCCAGCCCGATCGGAACCACTGGGTGATTTTTTGAGTTCAACTACAGGGCGGGGCTGAGGAGTGATTTTAATTTGTTGAGTTGCGTACACCGATGAATTGCGTTTGACGGCAATTTGAACCAAGTGCTCTTGTTTTGGATCGAGCGACAGCTGCTCAAGAATGGCTCGCGCACTGTGCCCATAGTGAGAGCTTTGACCGACAGCCTGCTCGTTCATGGGTGTTTTGCTTGTCTCGTTCGTCAGACTGATGAACCAGCGCGAATCCGCTTTGCGGAATCGAAAAGACACAGACACGTATGCGTCGGCGTCGACTTCGGGAACGTCTTTCATGTTGCCTTTGAGGCGGATTTCTTGAGCGGGTGTATCCAGATAGCTCGGATATTCGATACGCAAAAGCACTTGTTCGCTGCGCAAATTACGCTCGAGGAATGACACAAATTGACGGCCGTAAGGGGCAAGAGGCGGTACCACGGCCGCAAGCCAAACAAGAAAAAAACCCGCCGCAAAAATCAATCGACGTTGGCGAATCCGCTCGGGCTTGAGTCCCTGTGTCGCCAGATTGAGAGCAAGTCTGTCTTTGCCTAAAGTGTGCTCGACATCGGTTGGACGTAAAACCAGAAGATGCCACGCGGCGGAAAGTAACAAACCCATGAGGGCGCCAAGCGCAGCAAGATCTCCGCGTCCTGAGACCGACAGTGCACCGGCTGTTGTTCCAACAAAAAGACACGTCCAAACCAAGGTTTTGAGATTCAATTTGATTTTAAATTTTTGAGTCATGCGCTCAGACACTCCCTTTGGATTAGAGCTGAGTCATGGGCTCCTGATATGCGCTCAGGTCTGCCAATGTCTGCAGTTCGGGGTGCTCTTTGAGCATATTCCAGAGCACCGCGGCAGTGACCAGAATATCTCCGATAGAGCGGTGGCGCGACTCAAACGTCAGATTATAGTGTGCGGCGAGTGCGTCGAGGTTTTTTCGTTCGGAATTGACCAAGGCGCGGGCCATTTTGAGCGTACATAAGACGTGGTAGTGGCAACTCATTCCAAGTCTTGCACTTTCGTGAAGCATAACATTGCAGTCGAATTCAGCATTGTGAGCCACGCCAACGCAGCCACGCATGAATTCATGAAAATCGTAAAATACATTCTGTAGAGGCGGCGCGTCGGCGAGCATGTCGTCATCGATACCTGTGATTCCAAATGTCTCGGGTGGAAGCTTTTGTCCTGGGTTCACAAGTGTCGAGAAGCGGCCAATCTCTTTTTGGTTCCTGAATTTAATTGCACCAATTTCAATGATGCGCGCGGTTTTAACGTCCAGCCCCGTGGTTTCGAAGTCGAACACGACAACCGGAAGGTCGTTTAGTTTTTCGTTAGGAGCAAAAGTTGAACCACTGACTCCGCCCATAATAGCGAGCGGTGCGACCTGCCGAGCCGAGCGGCCGTTCAGCAGCTGGTGAAAGATGCTGTTAGGGAAGGATGACGCCATGCTTAAACCGCTCCTTTAGGTTGCTTGTCGTAGCATGAAAGCAGAGCCATGAAAAAGCCCCCCAGTGGACTTGCAAAAGTCTGGGGGGCTATTGTAGACACATCGCTCGCAGGGGCGGTTAGCTCAGTTGGGAGAGCGCAGCAATGGCATTGCTGAGGTCGTCGGTTCGATCCCGATACCGTCCACCATCCTTCGTTCGAAACTTCCAGTCACATCACGAACTACTTAATTCTCAGCTTTGACAGAGAATTCCGCTGCGTTTGGTATTTAAAACGCAGCCGCCGTTGCCGTGACTTATTGGAGTTTGTAAAGGCGGCGCGCATTACCGCTCATGACGGCCTGTGCTTCTTCAAACGAATATCCGACGCGGTCCATGCTGCGGAGCGTGAGCTGAACGTATTGGCCCGTCGCGCCAGGTTGGCCCGAAGCATCGGTTCCAAAAACGATACGGTCGATGAGGTTCATGTTCTTTAGTCGGCGCAAAGCTCCGTCCATGAATTTTCCATCTTTGTCATACATGGCCAAGCCAAAAGCGCTGATTTCAAGATAAACGTTGGGGTATTTTTCGGCTAGTTTGTATACGTCTTCCGAGAAGTCTACGCCTTCTTTATTGAAGTCGAATCCCATGTGGCCCATGACAAATGGAACATCTGGATATTTCGCAATGGCCCATTCGAGTCCGATTGGGTCCGCCGAACGCAAATAGTTTTTGCGTTCATCTTCGTTTTTAAAATCCTTCATTTTACGAATCGGTGATGTGCCAATGTGATGATAAACAGGCACGCTGAATTCGCGTGCGACCTGATAAATAGGTTCGTATTGTTTGTCGTCGAGCGGAAGTTCATTGTGCACAAATGCGAGCTTGATGCCTCTCATCTGTTTGTGCTGAAGAGCTTTGCGCAAATTTGCAATCTCTTCGTCTGCGGCTTCTGGGAATCTGTGGATGTTCAAACTCGCCATCCCGAAGAAGTACCACAATTCGCCATTTGGGCCGCGATTGCGAACGTCATCCAAAATTTTAATGATGGCATCGTTGTCGTAAGTTCCCCATGTGAGCGGCGCATAGACAGCCAGCAAGCCGCACATGCTCAAACCTGCGCTGATACAGCTCGGGCGTGTACCGAAAACGGGAGTGTAGGGTTGAAGAACCAGATTCGCATAAGTATCCAAGCTCCAGTTCTTGAAACCCATGGGAAGCCATTGAGGAAGGTTGGAAAGCACAAAGTTCTTTCCGAGAGGTCCCATTGTGCTCGCGTCGCCTACGTGCTGGTGAACGTCGATCACTTCAATTGCTTGGGAACGGTACTGGGGACTTTTAAATCCCGCATGAGCAACCGAAAAGGATGTTCCGGATGCGCAGACAATCATCATTAATGCTCGGGCAAACGCGCGTGTCAGTATTTTCATAGTCGGCTGTTCCTCCGAATCGTGGCAATCGTGCTAGGTTAGAAAACATACACGGTCAATGTCTTTTAGCCAGTCTGACGATGCGCTTGGAAATATGGATGAGGCCCTCATGTTTGGACGTTTTCTTCTGACTTCTTCGGTGGTTGTTGGCCTTTCGCTGGGTTTTGAACCGGCATTTGCTGCGCAGGACGCGGCCGAACCTTCCCAAGTTTTGGCTGTAGACAAACCTGATTCCGGTAAAAACTGGGGCCAAAAGGGTGCCGTGGAAACTTCAACGGCCGATTTGGACGCCGATGCCGCTGCCGATATTGACGACCGTTTTACCACCGAAGGTTACGCCGGAGTTTTTCTCTCGGCGATGCAGAGTTCAGTTCCGTCGCTGGGGCTGACGGGTTCTATCTTTCTTGATGATGATTTTCGCGCAGGAATCGATTTCTGGCGCGGCCGTTCGAAAGGGTTATTTAGTTCGTTTACATCACAGGGCGCAGGTCTTTGGGTTTCATTTGAATTGGGTGATCGGTTTTGGATGAAGGGTGGCTTGAGCTATTCGCGTATCGATCGACCAACGTCTCAAGAGCCTCTTGCTGCTCTGTTCAAATCGAAAGGCAGCATTGATCCAAGGCCCTCACGCACGGATTCAATTCAGGCTGATTTTGCTTTGGGTCAGCTGTGGACATTTCAGAAATTCACTCTCGCGACCGACTATCTGGGCTTCTCGCTGCCTTTCATGACCCTGACGGGGCCAAAACAATCTTCATTTAATTTGGTCGCTCTGCGCGCAGATATTCTCTACAACATTGATTGAGCTTATGGTTACGGGTACAGCGCATTTACAGTTTGAATGTCTTTGTTCGAAAAGCCTGCAGCGAATCCAGAACCGCGTTGCAAAATGTAACAATAATTCATGATCGAATATGGGTCATAGCTTGTTCCGACGACGTCGTTCTTCTTGACTCCTGCTTCGGCCCATATTTCCTCGTGCAAAGTCACCGTTTCCGGCGTTATCGTGCACTTGGTTTTTGCCTGCGCGTGTTCGTGCAGCATGCCAACCGCGTGACCCATTTCGTGCAAAAAGGTCGACTTAAAGTGAGAGATTGCGTTTGAAAGACCTTCCTTGCTTTGAATTCTTTTGAAAACGTGCGAATTCAGCGCGAGAGTGGGCTCGGCTTTGACTGCCGACGGTATTCTTTGTGGAAGGCCGAAGGTTTTAATTCCGTATATTTTTCCATTGCCAATCTGGCTCATCCCTTCAAGCCGATCGCGTATGTTTTCCGGATCAGGGTTGGGGAAATCGTCAGAGTTCCACCAAGTTAGCCTGATTTCATAGCAAATATTTAGAGTTTTCCACCATATGAGGTGCCTGCGAGTCCCCAGCCAGAAGTTCCGCTGTCGGTTTGCTTACTGCACCCGAGGATTATGTGGGTAGAGCAAAGAGCCAAAATAACCGGAACAAATCTTCTCATACTCAACCTTCCTAGCGCCTACCGCGTATCAGACGGTTGTGGTTTCAGTATGAGCGATTTTTTTCAAAATATTTAATTTTAGAGTAAGTCGAGCAGATAAGACGTCTTCATCGGCGTCGCACGATCGGCGTCTGTTACCGTGAAGGCAATGGAGTCGAACGACGGTGGCCCAGGAGGTGGGGTGAGTCTTGGCTTTCCGTTTTCCGAGAAAGCGAGGCCTTCCTTTGGAATGCCGAACAAATTGTAGTTGAGCTTTTTATCTTTGTTTTCGTCGTGCCATCCCGCAATCGCATAGCGTCCGGCGGGGACATCTTTGATGGTGATGTTGAACGAACGGGCTGAAATTGCAAAACACTCGGCGAGAATAGCTTTTTCTGCTGAGTCTGGAAAACCGTCTGCGGAAGCGAAAATAGAAAGACAAAAGTTTCCATTCGTGTTGCGCAAATCATTAATCGAAATTGTCAACGTCGCAAGCTTTGGTGCTGGGTTACCGGCAGAAGGCTGAGAGGGCTGAGACGGTTGTTGTGGATCGGTGGGGGCGTTGTTTCCTGCGCCCGAGTTGTCTGCTGAGCCGCCATTTCCCGTCGAGGGTTGAGATCCTCCATCAAGACCACGGCCTGCGTTGTCTGCCGAAGGCGTTGAAGGTGCGGGCTGTCCAGAGTTCGCTGGCGAGTTTTCGTTGTTTGGTGGAGGTTGGAGAGGTTTAGTTGCCGGCGCTCCAAGCGAGACCGGGAGATTTGGATCTTTGCCCGCTGTTTCGGCTGAGTCATTGCCGCAGGCTGAAAGAAGAAAAGTGACAGAAAAAAGCGAGAGGAGACTCTTCGAGCTTGGGGAAATAAGAGAACGCAACATGGTCTGTGCCTCCGGAGTGAGACGGGAATATTTGAAAAAAAAGTCAAAGTTCACGGCTCGTATGGGACCCTAACAGCGTTCACACCAAACAAAAAGAAAAAGCCGGTTTTGAAACCGACTTTTTTTTAAATATCAACAATATCAAGGCTAGACTCAATCCACACACAAGATGTTTTTGAGTCCAGCGCGACTCATCAGCTCAACTCAGTAGTCGTAGCGGATGCGCAGACCGAGTGCCTGATCGTTCTTCGCAGGTTTGCGATCGGCACCTTTTTCAAGTGCGTCGCGATCAGCGAGTGCCTTGCCTGTATTGTTCGAGGTATTCGCCTGCGAGCGGGTTGACATATAGTAGCTGTAGGACGGAACGAAGCTCAGTTTGTCGTCGAGGAAATATTGTCCTGCGAGAACAAATGAAACTTCAGCCGAGCTGTTGGTCAGGCTCTTGTTTGCATCTGAGTAGTTGGTGAAACCATCGGACGCCAAAGCGAGCTTACGGTAACCCAATTCGCTGATGAGAGTGAACTCCTTGGGCAGCAGGTCATACTTTACACCCACAAGAGTTGTAATCGCGTTGTTCTCATCGGCTTCTTTTTTGCCATTGCTCTCTTTGGTAACAGCGTAGGTGTCGGTGGCGATACCGAACTTGATCTTCATGTCGTCCATTTTGTGTTCAGCGACCAAGTGATAGAAAGAATCATACTTCAGCTTGGCAGAATCACTCAGCTGCAGCCACTTGCCTTGCACGCCCAAGCCGAACTCAATCGCTGTGTCTTCGATTTGTGTGTTGGCTGTAAGTTTGTGGTACCAAGTTGTGTTTGAAGGCTTGGTGCCGAGAGTCGTTTCATCCAGATGTGGATTGCGTGCCACGTGATATGTGATTTTATCCTTGCCCTTTTCGTCTGTCTTGTAGACTAAACGGTATCCCTCGATGCGTCCCATGTGACCTGTAAACG
>CAYWSV010000019.1:0-3043 GCA_964460155.1 uncultured Oligoflexia bacterium
GCCCACTCCGCAGTTCTCTTTTGCAACACTGGCTCCGCACCTTTGGACCCAAGCTTCGATCTTATCTCGATGGTTTTGCAGCAAGTTGACCTGCTCAGCAGGCAAGACGGGCAATGTACGCGAATAGAGCTGTGCTTTTGGTTCTTCAATTGGCTTACAACCAGCTGAAATAAAAGAATAAAGAAAAAATACAGCAAGCGAAACCACCTCAACCGGCCGTTTCGCCCCACGTACTCTACAGCTAGGACCCCGAACCAAATGCATGCAGTCCTCCGATTAGAATGTCGGAAAAACGCAGTTCCGCCTTGACTGTCTCGAGGTTCCGCTTGCCTTGTGCGGTGGGCGTTGCTACTCCTAGGTGCGAATCATTTAAGGGGGTTGTATGAACAAGGACGAGGTCAAGGCACGCATTTTGCAGGGATTCCCCGATGCCGATGTCGTGGTCAATGAATTCAGCGGCGGCAACGACCACTACGCAGTGCTTGTTGTTTCCGAAGCTTTCGCTGGCAAGAAACTGCTCGCGCGTCACCGCTCTGTGCTTGACCTTTTTCAGGCCGAAATCGCCACAGGCGAAGTCCACGCACTGACAATGAAGCTACATACCCGCTCGGAATGGGAAACAGAAAAACCAAAACAAATGATGTTCACCTGAATCAAGGAGATCAAAATGAACGAAGCATGGAAACAAAAAATTGAACAAGACACGAAAGACAACCAAGTTGTCGTTTACATGCGCGGAACTCCTAGCCAGCCGCGCTGCGGCTTTTCGGCACGGGTTGTGCGCGTGTTCAACGAATTGAACATTCCATACAAATCGGAAGACATGGATTCGGATCCAGAACTCTGGAAAACACTCGCAGCCCTCAACAACTGGCCGACCTCACCTCAAATTTATATCAATGGTGAATTCGTCGGCGGGTGCGACATCGTAACGGAAATGTTCCGCAGCGGTGAGCTTCAAAAAGAGCTGGGCTTGGCCTGAGTCAGCCCAGCTCTCTTTTTTATTGTGCCGAGCAAAACTCCCCAAGCTTCCTATCGAACGAGTTTTCAATCAGATAGGAAACGCTGCCCTCTGCAAGAGCTTTGGTTGCCGAGCCGTCTGCGCGGACAAAAGCTTTACCCGAGAGGTAAGGAATAAGGCTGTCGAAACGGTTCATACTTGCGTTCAACTCGAGAATATTTTCATTGAACGCAATAAACTGCTTCACGACACTCTCAGGCACTCCTGCAGCAGACAACTGACGCGTGTCGATTTTCATTTTCAAAACGAGTTCGTTGTTTGCTGAGATCTCAGCCTGTACTGGAACAGCAGAGGCAAGCGACTGACTTGGTACACTGCCTGTGCAAGCACCCAGTTTTGCTTCACCCAAACAACCCACTCCTACAGGTGCATTGTTCATCCAAATCAAAACCGTTGAGGCCGATGGAGTGACACGTTCGAACGACAACGCAAAATCGGTCACCAGAACGCTTGCCACACCGCGTGCTTCAGCTGCCGCGGCCTTGCGTACTTGAGCATTTAAAAAATCGCAGCGTGCATGACCTGCTGCAACCCCTTCGCACGAAGGAGAAACAGGACACGCGTTGCCCTTCAGATTCACAAGGTCGCGCTCCATTGAGTTGAGAGCGGCGCGCTCGGCTTCAAGTTCTTCGTCGTTCACAATCACACCCGGAAGTCCGGCTGCAGGCGGGAGCATTGCTTTACACTGCCCCTGAAGCGAGACTCCTCCCGACAAACGCGAATCGTTGAAATACACATCGTTGGGCGAATTGAAATCGCTGCCGCAACCGTTCACACCCGCATGGAACAATGCAATTTTTGTGGCTTTAGACTGTAAGGCCGAGGCCAATTCAGGCGATGCCGCAGCAACTTCAGGAGTGATCCACTGAAAGCTCGCAGGCAATTGGGATGATCCCAGTTTGTTTTCAATCGCATCGATCATAAATCCGGCAGTGGTCGTATTCAGGTCTTTGTCCCACTCACCTCCACCATAACTAATTTCGTAGCGAGAATTTTCGCCACAACCAAAACCAGCAATGATATTTCCATTGGCGAGTGTTCTAAACTTCACACCCGAGAGAATTTTACCGCGCAGCAACGAGGTTGTGCAGAATTGGACATCCTCCAGCGCCAACGCGTTTTTAATGTTCGGAGTTGCAGCGAAGTCTGCGAGACTCACAAGTGAACTTGTTTTGGTACCTGCTGCCGTCGATGCCACTCGGATATTTATGCGGTTTGCAAAACGAGTCTTCAAGACACCTTCAGACCAGATACAATCGTAATATTTGCGACCACGAGAATCATCAGAGCAAAGTTCACCCGTAAAGAATCGTCCCTTGTAGTACGACTCGCACAATGCTGATGGAGTTGGCCGGCTGTTGAAATTCACTTTCGGAAGAAACGACCGAGTCGCGAGGTCCAAAATTTTAGCTTCGCAATAGGTGTTGAATATTTCCATATTGCGAACATCGTCGAACAACGGGAAACGCTGCTTGATTTCGGCGATCTCGAGTCCAAACCAGACAGAGGCTTTTTGCGCCTGCACAGCCGAAAGTCTTGCGTCTGATTCCAATTTCATGCGTGAGAAACGTGATTGTTTCTCTTGCAGATTTTTGCGCAAGGGCTCGACTTCTTTTTCCTGAAAACTTGTAAAATAACGATTAAGGGATACATATTTTTCGTTGGTTTCACGCGTCGCCTTTAGCAGCGTTTCAATTTGCTGAGGCTTCACTTCAGGCGACCAAATCAGCAATCCACCGCGGTACAAACCCGATGGCGTTTCGCCCGAAAGGCCAAATCCGGTTCCCGCCGATTGTTCTGGAACTGTGAGTGTTTTTGGAGCTGGCTTGGTTGCCGTAACGGCCGAACAGGCAGAAATCAGCGCACCTGCAATGGCGAGCCCTGCAACACCCAACGACGTAAATTTAAGGTTATAGTTATTCATCATTCTTGCTTTCCCTGTGCCTATATTTTTAGAAGAACACACTGGTGTCGATTTGAACTTGATGCGAAATGGGCATATTGCGACTGCTCAACTGACGC
>CAYWSV010000019.1:3053-3951 GCA_964460155.1 uncultured Oligoflexia bacterium
TGCCAGCTTGACTTCAAACGGCACAGGTATGGAACCGCGTCTGAATGCAGGAACACCCGAGTAAACGATCTCCGCCTCGGCCTGATGCTGAGTTTCTAGAGTATCTTTCTCAAGAACAATGCGGGTTTCTTGCGGTGCCTCATAGCGATCGGACGCCTTAAAGCTATAGTTGTAGCCCAGAGCTCCGCCCCAGCCTGCTTGGGTCGACAAAAGGGCTGCTGCACCGGTTTCAAAACGGTTACCCAAATCAAAGGTCACGCGATCTTTGAGTACCTCGATGGTTTCTGCAGAGGTCACCAATCTCAACGTCCGTTGACCCGGAAGTTGGTCGGTGTAGCGCACGTACTGACTCAGCGATAGACCATCGACAACACCCGCTAACGATTCTTCAACTGCCGTGCCAATCGCAATATCCCATTGCCCGTCGCCAAAACCTTTATCGAGAAGATTGTCTGGATCATCGATCCGCCCCGTGGGTGCAGTCAGAACCGCCTGCGTTGCTATAGCAAATGCACCACTCTCGTACGTGCGATTCTTTATGACCAGTTGCGTGTCTCCCAACCCTTGTCCGGTCCAATTCTGCAATGTTCGATAGCCATTATCTGCAAGCTTGTTGTTCAGCCGCGAAACAGCATCGTTTAACTTTGCCGCTGCACGGAAATGCTATAACGAAGCTTTATAGATTTGCTTTAGAGGCGGAGCTTTTTCAGCAATTATAAATGTTGCTCTTGCAATATTCGGTATCTCAGTAATGTATCTTATCATGTCATTCATTTTCTATATTAATGCACCTGATGATAAAGTCAACCCTCCAATTGAAGAGATTCCAGTTGTTTTAGTAGGATTTGGTTTTGGTGCATCTTTTGTTGCCATGTTTGCATAACTTGGAGGAGGAATA
>CAYWSV010000019.1:3961-4827 GCA_964460155.1 uncultured Oligoflexia bacterium
TCTCGTGCGGAGCTTGTTTGATTGTTGAAATCAGAGGTCAAGGCATTAATGAATTTTTGGCCCATATCGTTGGCTTGAAAAGACACCTCAGCCGCAGTCTGCATTTTGTAGATGGGCAGCGCAACCGCGACTGTTGTGCTTGAAGTCAGACCCAGAGTGAAAATAGGTGCCGTGACCTGCACGCGTGTTTTCACATCCGCCGCAAACTGGCCCACAGCATCTGCTGAGTTAAATCCCTCGGCAGTGAGGAATCCCGATGTCAGAGCATTTTTCACGGGGTCTTTTTCGCCTTTGAGAATGTCATTAAACGTTAGAGCTTTGTTCAACGGCTTACTCAGAGGAACCGCGTTGAATCCTCCATCAGTTTTTTCTTTGATGTCAGTGCCCACGAACCGAATTGTAACTCGGCGTATTTTCGCGGGCATCACTTTGGCATCCTCGGCAGCCGAGGCAAAATTCGACAAGGCAAAATTCGAAAGGGCAAAAGACGAGACAACAAAAAACGAAGACAGTCTGAGATGCATGACTCACCTGTAATATTTATTTTTTGAATGCGAAGGAAACACAAAAAAAGGCTGATCAACTGATCAGCCCCGACAGAAGTCGATTAGAGAGATTGCAGCGATGCCAAAGTCGCTTCGAGTTCGCGCTTGTGCAAGCGCGTTTCCGGTTCACGACCAACAGGCAAATCGCCCCCATCAACGCGCTCGATAGCTTCCTTCAGAAGAGCAATAGCCTCAGCCTTGCGGCCCTTCTTCGCGAGTGCCTGTGCACGGTGATCATAAACATTGAAGAAGTAATCACCCGTAGCTGTTGCAGGATCCTGACTGCCTGGAAACGCCTGCGAAGACAATGCACGCGTACCG
>CAYWSV010000019.1:4837-30490 GCA_964460155.1 uncultured Oligoflexia bacterium
CCTTCGTAACGAGTGTCTGTTGAGAGACCATCATTGATAAGACGCAGAAGCTCTGGAATGCGTCCGAGAGATGCGGACACGCCATTAGCGTTGCCCCACAGCGCAAGACAGCTTGCCTTCCAGTAGTAGTATTGTGGAGTCGGGCCCACCTTCGCTGGCGAGATATTGGACTCAACTGTATCAAGGCAACGGCTGAAAATTGCCTTGCGAGCATCCTTGTTGCCCTGTTCGCCGAGAATAAGTCCTTCGTAATAATCAAGGCGCGCAAGCTGTTCAACAGCATAAATTTTTTCGGCGCCGTTGAGGTTGGTCAGACCTGTTGCGTAAGCTGCACGAGCCTCGGCAATCTTGTTTGGACCCTGCTCACGTTGAGCGAAGAGTGCGTCTGCAGCGCCAAAATCAAAAGCGAGAGCGGAAACAGAAACAGAAACCGATGCGACAGCTAAACCTGCCACACGCCACAGGTGGGAAAACATAAACGCCTCCGTGATGGATTCACTGGAGGCGCATAGTGCCACAAAATCAACAAAGATGCCAGACGAGCACAATCAATCGAGGTTGCACACCGTGTAATCGAGCTCTACCCCACCAACAGGCCACTTGTATTTTTGAACATCTGTGGTGCTCAACGAACAACTGTGAATTTTGTCAATCAATTTGAAGTCCAAACTTCCCTGTGTCGGCTTTTGTTTGGCATCAATCAACCAGAGAAAGTCCGGTGCTGTTCCACTTCGACCCGAAGCCAATGATGAGTCTTTCGCATTCTCAGTCGTCGGAATGAGCCCCCATTCACCACCGATTATATTTTGCTTGGCGTCGAGTTCGAGAGTGTAAAACACGGTGTCTACATCGACAGCTTCATCTGCTGGACGATAAGAAAGCTGTGGACCATTTTCGACTCCGTAGTGCAATTTAACCTTCATCTGAACCAAAAATGCCGTGCCTTTTGCACGGTAATCTTTGAAGAGGTCGTCGACCTCGGCAATTGCCACAGGCTCACCTGCAGAAACCATCGTCCCTTCTTTGTCGTTTTTCTTGATGGGCAGAGCAGTCATTTCCCATTTGTACACGGGCTGATTCCAGACTTGCGCCGTGCGCGTTCGGTCCATCACAAAACCAATTTTTTGGTCGTTGATGAGTCCTTTGAGCGCCATATGGAGCGTCATCGGGTTGGTGTCACGGCAAGCCGTCGAAATGTTCAGAACACCTTTTTCACCGCCGGAGTAATCACGGGCGCGAATCTTCGGCAGACTCTTCGAGAACGTATCCAAATCGGGATAGACAACGACCTGCACGGCATCTTGTCCAGAACCACCAACCCAAACAGCGACCTTGGGATTATCATCGTTGACCTTGCTCGAAAGAACGGTCAGACCACGCTGACTTTGTCCTGCTGCAATGTAAACAATCTCTCCTTTATCTCTGCCCTCGCAACTCGTTTTGCCATCGCCCAGGCACAACTTGCCATCGGCAACACGACCAAGACGGTCTTTGATTAATTTGTCTGAATTGCAACGTTGGCTCGCGAATTTAGCCGCAGGAGCTTGATCAGAGTAGATCTTGGTCAACAACCCGCGAATGTCGCCCTCGGTTAGAAAAATTTCTTTTCCTGCGCGCCGCGCCAACACGCCGTGCTTTGGTGTCGCTTCATTCAGTGCTGCCACGGCCCATCCATGACAGTGCCCCATCCAGGTCCAGTCTTCATCATACGAAGAACTGTAGTTCAGGAAGTTCTCCCAACCCGTCGAAAGCATATTCATCGACGTTTTCATCTTTTCTGAAACACTCAGCGTTTGCTTGTAGTAGGCCTTCAGAGCTTTTTCATACTCCGACTGAGCCTCTTTCTTTTTCACGATGGCATCGGCAGCTTCCGTTTCGAGCTTGCTCAGCGCAGCTTGCTTGACCTTCAACTGACCCAATGAAATTTGCACAGAATTTTGAAGAGCATTCAAACGCTGATTTGCCTCTTGAGCGTTGATCCTGTCGCGCGAGCGCGGATCCTTAAGCAGTGCACGAATATTCACAATTGCCGCATTGTCATCGCGGACTTTTGAAATCAAAGTATTTATCTCACGCATCATAAGCTCAGCGTCGGATGAAAACTTCTGTTGCATTTTGACAATCGACTCAAGCGACGCACGCGAGGCCTTGAGCTGGGGAGAGCTCTGGAATGCATCTTCATTCGATTTGAGTGCGGCAAGCACATCTGCCGGTGGCTTATTTGATCCCATGCGAAGCAACTCATATTTTTCTGCAGGCGACAACAGATTCAACTGAGTTGCGTTGTTGGCCTCCCATGCAGCAAGCATCTGTGTGACCTGCTGGTAAGGAGTCTCGGGCAACTTTGTCAGCCCCTCTGAACCCTGCTCAGAAACAGCCCAACGCACAGCCATGCCGCGCTCATACAAAGGCCAGTATGAGTCCGTCCAAGGAAGGCTCCGTTCTCCTGTCTTGATGTCTTTGATGGCAGGCCAAGACAGAGTTGCGGGCAAACCTAAAAGCTCGGGCTTGTCTGCAGTTCCAGGCGCTTCGAAAGGTCTGGAGTTGTACGTTCTCGGTTTACATGAAGCCACAAAAACAAGAGAAAAGAGCCCTGATAAAAGGAGGGTCGGATATGTTTTTTTATGCATGGTGAGCCTCTCTGAGTAGCCGTAGCTGAACGTTTATTCCAGATTAACTGAGGCGGCCCGTTTCGGCAGATTTCTCGCCCTTCATAGGCTTATTCGTCAAAAGATTGTCAGCCCGTAAACTGTTCCCCCTGCAGCTCCGAACACTGACTTCGGAGGAGCCAGAGTGGATATCGCGCAAAAACTCAAAGCGTTTGTTCGCAAGAACAAAACAGGACTCATTAGGGAAGGACGCTTTGCCCTGATCGTGGTTCTTTGGGTTGCGTTTTACGTGGGCATCATGAGGCATCGTTGGACTCAAATCGAAGAACGAGAAATTGTTCGAAATTTCAATCAATCAACAACTGACTCTTTCGCTCAATTTGAAGCTCGTCACCAATTTTGGGAACTTCAAGCTAAAAAGATCGTAGCTTTCACAACGGACCAACCTCCATCCACCGTAAGAATTCAACAAGATTCTTGGGCAGCAATTTATGATTCACATCCCGAATGGCTCGCAACTCATCTGATTTCTCGACGAGACAATTTCGAGCCCACAGTGACAGTGACACTCACTTCGAAACAGGTCAGACGATGGTTCCCGCGTGATAAAGATTCCCCCGTAAAATGGAGCGACGAGGTACAATCATCAGCGTTACAAATGACGTCAGCGAAAGCACCAAACTCAGGCTTGTTCATTCAATCGATGAGATCGCTCGACAAAGAAAACCAATGGATTCAAATCCTCTACCGCGTAAAAAGCCCAAAGCCGGATTGGTCTCATTGGGTTGTGCACACGTTCTCTGAAAAGATGCTTCCCGAGCTTCTAACAACGACAGAAAACCATTCTGCAATTCTTTTTTTCAATCAGCTGGGGAAGTCCATTCCGTCTGGGAATTTTACCAAACTCAAAATCGAGCGAAGCGAAATTATTGAACTGCTTAAAAATAACAAATCCAAATATGATGGATTCTCGGCGCAGGAATTTGCAATTTCAAAGAAAACCTCATGGCTGAGCTGGAGTTACTCGAAAAATCTGGATGCCAGCTTCATCAAAATTTTGCCCAACGATAAAATACCGTCCACCGGGCGCAGGGAAACTCCCTCACTTTTTGCGGATTGGCTGCTGTCACTCCTGTGGATGATTATCTCCGCAATGGCATTGTGGTGGAGCTATACAAACAAACATTGGTGGCTCAGCCTCAAAGACCCACCAAAATCATCGGATTCAGATCCACAAAACGTATTGGCGGCACTGTTGAATTCAAAATTTAGACACAGAGCTCCGCCCTCTGAGCGTCATCCATTGATCGACGCCGAATGGGAATTTTGTCGCCAAATGCTCGGAGCAACAGGAACCATTGGTGAGATTAAGCTGACGGCGGATGCCAAGGCGATTGTCGAGGTCTCTCCATCGACTCATTATAAAGGGTCGTGGTGGCTCATCGAACAACTGGATGAAAACAGAATCATTGTTGTTGTAGGTGATGCAACAGGTGAAGGACTTGCTGCCGCCACGGCAGCCTATTCACTTCGTCATTTCGTTTCCACGCTCATCAAAAGCGGTGGCGGTTCAAGAGACACAGAGGCCTTTGTTGGGGAACTCTACGAGCGCTGCAACGATTTCGCCGAGGGCCTTTTGCTCGGTACGACACATACCTCTTTATTTTCAGCCATTATCGAAGTGAATCAGCAAAAATTGTGTTTTCTGAATGCAGGGTATCCGGCACCGATACTCAAACTAAGCAGTCGAAAAAAACTCAGCTTAATTTCGTATTGCGACCCGATTGGATTGGGCTATGCAGGCCGCCCCTTGCCACGCTGGCTGAATCTATCGCACAGGGCACAAATCATTTTGTGCAACATTGGAGTCAGAAATACGGATTTGGACGAAATCGACGAAAGCGAGCTTGTAAAAATTCAAATTCATCCGTTTGGTGTAAATGACCAGGCTGAAAGCTTGCCTGTTGCAGACGCTGCTTAGCGAGGAAAGGTGGCTCCCCAGGCCGGGATTGAACCGACGACACGCGGATTAACAGTCCGCTGCTCTACCGACTGAGCTACTGGGGAACGCGTGATGTCTATAGAGTGTCGCCAAGTGAAGGTCAAGCAAACGGAATAAAAAAAAAGGGCTTACGGAATAAGCCCTTCACCCTTCAAAACCTCGCCTTTGGTCCAGGCGAACTCCCAGCGGTGCACCCGCTGCCCTGCCACAAGAGGATTAAGAACATCCAGACGCTTCAAACGACGATGGAAGTTGCCCGGGTCGATCTCTTGCCCCGAGAGGAGCCCCACAAGGACGCGCAGGTCCTGAATAGAAAACACTTTGGGCAACAACTCAAACGCCAAAGGCGAATGGCGAATCCAATAGGGAACCAGTGCAAGTGCATCGCGGACAAACAAACGACAGTCGTGCGAAAGGTGACTGTTCTCAGCAAACAGTTCCTCGGGAGTCAGCCACACACCGCGTGCATCGGGCGCGAGCTCGCTTGGAACAGCCACGACGCGAACGATCGCAACACTCTGCGCGCCTTCAAACAAGAGATCGCGATCGTAAACGTCGACGATTCTGTCTTTGCACTTTGCAGACCCAATCCATGTCGCCAACTCTTCAGCATCAGACTGAGCAAGGAGTTCGCGCAATACACACTCGAGGGCTGATTTTTGCAGAAGGTCGGATTTGAGGAGCAGGTGAGGAAGCACCTGCTTTTCGGTCGTGGAATCCCGGCGAACCAGCACGCGGAGTTCGCCTGTGTGGGTCGAAATCGGAACCAGAACTAACTCAGTCTTTGCGGACATGGGCGGAGTCCTCACTTTTTGGCTTGCGGACTCTGCCCTCCTTGATCAAGACGGGTCAGGACGTCAAGCCATTTTGTTTCCATCACAAACACTTCAGGGGTGTCGGCGCGCTTCACATATACGGCTTTTTCGTTGTTGTGAACCCTATTTCCAACGAGAACTTCAAACTTATTTTTTTGCTCGTCAGCAGCAGATAAAGTGAACCGGGTAATGGGTTTTTCCAACCCAATAGGACCTGGTGTTGTTGTCTCTCCTGCATCTAAAATGTCCTCGGCCGTAGCGAACTCCCAGTCTTCCACGAACTTTCGAGCATCTTCATTGGCAATTTTCTCGGGTTTTTTCGGGTCGGCTGCGGGTGCCGCATCGACTGCATACCAATTCCGGTCTTCCTTTTGGTAGACCTTACCAGAGGCCGTCTTTAACTTAGCAATATCGTTAAAGGAAACCCCAGAAAACACTCGGCGGTCACGAAAATACTTCAGAGGGGGCGCAAGGTCCGGAAACTTGGACAGTTCGAAACTTCCAACCGCTCCGTCGCTCATTGTTGCATAG
Organism: uncultured Oligoflexia bacterium; assembly: GCA_964460155.1. GTDB lineage: Bacteria > Bdellovibrionota_B > Oligoflexia > Silvanigrellales > Silvanigrellaceae > RFOM01. The sequence continues at coordinate 10,795 of CAYWSV010000019.1, forward strand.
AGGGCATCCATGGTCAGACCGATTTCAATCTTTTGGAGGACTTTCCCTCCCTCCCCTTTAACAACCAACACAGCGTTCGGACGCGCCAGTCCCAGCGCTTCCTTGTTCTGGTCATTTACAGAGGCAGCCTCGGTCACCTTGTCTGACCTGAGCCTTGTCCATGAATCAAGGTAGAGCCCAACCTGATTGTTATCAGCCTTCACAGCCTTGGGCTTGGTGATTGCCCACTTGCTTTGGCCATTTTCGTCCGTTTTGACGAGAGTCACGACACTCCCATCGTTTTTGGTGAGTTCAAACTCCCGAACGTCGGTCACCTTGTAGTCACCAATGATGCGTGAGCGGAAATCTTTCAGCTCTTTATTCAATGATGAAACAGCCGATGCACCAACCACCAAGAGTCCATTGCGCTCGCTCGAGACGGCATAAACAGAAATGGCATTGAACGCTGCCCCAGCTCCGCCGCCACCGATATTTACGTCACCGCCCAACCAGACTTTCAAATTGCGGGCCTTTGTTCCCGCCTCTTTGTTGGCAGCCACGTCTAACTCGATCTGTGTGCGGGGAGTTTCAAAACCGTAATCCTTAGCCTCAGCCAATTTTCCGGTTTTTACAGCGTCTGCGACTTTTTGAGCATCGGTCAGCTGCTGCTCAAATGTCGTCGACTGCAATGCCGAAAGCAGATTGTTGACCGTGTCTTGATCTGCGCGAATGCCTGTTGGCTCGATCATCTTCCAGTCAAAGCTCGCGCCATCGCGTTGGAAAATGAAACTACCGGCCTTGTTGCGCACGGTGAGCTTCAAAACATCTTTGGTTTCGAAGTCGACCAATTTGAATTCCTGCTTCTTGGCAACCTGTTCCTTCTCAGCCAAATGCTGATCCAAAACGAGACCACCCCAAACAGCGCCGCCCACAAGGACGGCAATGGTCAGCTTAAGCCATGGCTTCATGCTGACCTCCGGCGAATGTAAATATACAAGCCCGAAAGAGCTGTGATGAGAGGAAGAATGAACGCAAACAGCAACACATAATTCGCAGGATTACGCTCGAGCTTGAAACGCTTCGGAGCAAAGTCCTTGGTTGGAATGCTGATGAGATCTTTTTCTTTGTAAAGATGAGCAACAGCCAGAGGAATAAGATTCGTGGTCGTCGGCAGCATCCTTTCGAACGCAACTGGGTCGAAACCAAAAACCACAACCTCAGACGTCACTTTGTCTTTGCTTGCATCCTTCGCATCTTTGGCACCAGCAATCTGACCCGATCCATCTTTCGAAGCCAAGGTCGCACTCGGGATTCCTTCAGCAAGTTTCGCTGGAGATTCAATCTCAACAGTCAGCGCTACAGGATAGGTTTTCTTGGGATCAAATCCTGCGTTGGGCGTAAGCCGCAAATCACCTTCAAGAGGAAGTCTGTTTCTTTGTTCCTCTGTCAGTGTCACAGGAGCCGCATGCAAGGCACTCATAAGGGGCGTACCCTTGAGTTTAAGAACATTCGCCTCTCCTTCAGGAGCTGCAAACGTCAGCGCGCGAGCACCATCGGCAAGTCCAATGTCGTTTACACCAAAGGGCTTTGTGATTTCTGAGGTCCGTGAAAAATCACCCACAGCAATTGGCGGACGCAATGGATCGATTTGAGTCAGCTGAACACCAAATGCAGTGGCTCCCTGATTAGACATCAACAATGTGGAATCCATGCGGATACCCAAATCAGCAAACAGCTTAGGCATGCCCGGTTCACGATATGGATTCAGAATCAAAATCAGACGTCCGCCACGAGCAAGGAAACGACGCAACATATTTTCAACAATCGTCGTGTAAGGACCTTTCGCTGGACCAGCCACAACGAGTTGCGCATCTGCAGGAAGTTCCTCGGTGAACTTGTGCGGAACAACTTCGTATGCACGATTACGCAGGAACTCGGAAACGGCATAATAGTTGCGCGAACCTTCCATCGTCGTGGAGTGCTCTCCATTACCCGTCAAGAAGTAAACCGTGCGCTTGGATTTGGTGAGACTCAGAATTCCGTTTGTCAGCTTGCTCTCGGTGACACTTCCAGTCACTTCATTGCGGTTGCCATCTTTGGTCAACAACACCAAGCGACTGAACCCCGTTGGGCGAACTTGCTGGAGCGCTGCGCGATCAGCAAGGCTCAATGCCGTATGCTGTACCTTAGTCGTTTGTTCCGAATAAAGACGTCGCAGCTGAGCATTTTCATCGCAGTAACGCTCGCGCGGATCTTGCGACGGGATACAGACGATTTGAATGTCCGTCTTGAGTTCCTTGAGAACATTCACTGTCTCGGTGCTCAGTGAGTTCACCTTGCGCTGCGTGAGGTCGAAAGTCCGCGTAAAACGCTCGCGGTTCAGAAGCGCTGCAAGGCCAACGATAATAGAGATTCCAACAACACTCCAAGCAACCGCCATTCCAAATTCTTTAGGTGCGTAGCGCTCGGTTGGACCTGTCACCAGTCGACCCTCAGCATCACGCTCGGGCCAAGGCGCAACAACTGAAATCAAAGCAATAATACAGGCCGCAAGCAAGCCAATTGGCAACTGAGGCAAAATGGCCGCAAGATTGGTCCAAAGGAAAACAACCAACAGAAGAGCAAAAATAAGACCGATTGAAATCTCGAGACGATATTTTTTCATTTCAAACTCTCCAGCGCTTAGTTTCAACAACCAAACGGCTCAGAAACAAGAAGATCGCAACAATCGACAAATAGATAGCGATTGAAGATGTCTTCAAGATTCCGCGCGACAATTCGTTACCCAAATCAAGAATGTTCACCGAACGCTGATACCATTCAGGCACACCTTTAATGTAGGCACTGAAAAGAAACAGGATGATGAAGAACACTGAGCCCAGATAACTGATGACAGCATTTTGAGTCAGAGAAGAAATAAACAATCCAATCGACACAATTGCAGCGATGTTCAGAATCAGTCCCAAAAAGCCTGAGCCCATGACCTTGAAATCAGGTTCGGCAAAAACCGCTACAAACAAGGGGTAGACAAGCAGCAAAAGACAAATCACTGCGAAGTAGAACATGATGCCCAAAAACTTTCCGCCAACAATTTCGCCGGAGGTGATCGGGGCGCCTGCCTGCAAACGGAAAGTGCCTTGTGCAAGCTCTTCACTCATGACCCGCATCGTGAAGATGGGAATCACGAAAATGTTGATGTAGTTGAGAAAGCCAATGATGCTTCCCATAATATCAGCGACGGGATCCACAGCCTCGCCACGCAGAAGAAGCTGATTGGTCACGATGGTGAACAAAAGTCCCGAAACAAGAAAAAGAATGCACGCAGCAATCCAACCTACGGGAGTTCCAAGAAACCCGCGGAAATCGCGCTGAGCAATGGTCAATGCGGCTCTCATGCCTGTCCCCCGACGAATGAATTCTGGTTTTTAATGGCATTGAAAAACAGTGACTCAAGTCCCGTACGGTGTTCCTGAACAAACGTCAGTCCAAAACCTTGCTGAATCAGCTGGCTGTTGACCTGAGCGATGTTGGAGGATTTGGCATCACCGTAGAAATCGTCTTTGAAGTTCACCAAAAGACTGTTGGGTTTTTCGGCAAAGAGTTCAGCCTTCGAGACGAACGTCTTTTCTTTAAACCATGACAATGCATTTTCATGCTTGTCGGAAAACGAGAATACAAGCGACGGCTTGTTACTGCCCGCATCAGCTAACGATGACTGAGCTGCAATCTGACCCTGATTGATGATGATAACGTCATCACAGGTTGCCTGCACTTCAGAGAGAATGTGCGCACTGAGAAGCACCGTACGATCTTTGGCAAGTTTGCGAATCAAGCCACGGATGAGAACGATTTGATTCGGGTCAAGACCTTCGGTTGGCTCATCGAGAATAAGCACTTTAGGTTGATGAACGAGCGCCGCACAAAGCGCGACACGTTGACGGTATCCCTTCGAGAGATTGCCCACCAGACGATTAGCAACATCAGTGACGTCGCAATCATTCAACACACGTTCAACCGCACTCTTGCGCTGTGCTGCAGGAATTTTTCTGAGCTTCGCAACGAAAGTCACAAAGTCAGCAACAGTCATTTCGCGGTACAACGGCGGATTGTCGGGCAGATATCCAACAACCTCCTTCACTTCACGCGTCTGAGTGACGACATCAAAACCACAGATCTTCGCGCTACCATCGCTTGGCCCAAGTAATCCGGCCAAAATATCCATGGTGGTCGATTTGCCGGCCCCGTTGGGCCCCAAGAAACCGCACACGCGTCCCACACCGACAGAAAAGTTGAGACCGTGCAAAACCTTCCGCTCTCCATAGAGCTTCACAAGGTCCTTAACCTCAATCATTGATCCTCCTAACCAAAGAAAACCTTAGGTGAGCTTTGTGTTACGTTGAGTTTTACCAAAGCGACGCGAATTATACGCTCTCAGTGAATTGTCAGTCAAATTTACAACATGGGCTGTGTTGCCCATCGAGGAGCAAGTCTCTGCTCGGGTAGACTGGGGACGGTCCCAACGCTCATAAACAGGGTTGCAGATATGAACAGGCGCAAATTCGGCGATCGATCGTTATCAAAACAAGTCGCAGAGCTTAACAAACGGGCAGTTGCGCAAAATAAAGTCGTCAGCCTCGATGACTATCGTGCAGCCTCACGCCGCTTGGAAAGCAAGACCATCCTCGTCGTGGACGACGAACTGGTCATGCGAAACGCCATCAAGCGAATCTTTGAAAAAGATAATTATCGCGTACTCGTAGCCAAAGACGCGATGGAGCTGACCAAGATCATCGAAGACACTCGCATTGACCTCATTTTGCTCGACATCAATCTTCCATGGGTCGACGGCTATGAACTGTGCGGCTTGCTCAAGTCGAAGCCCATGCTCAAAGATTTGCCCGTGGCATTTATCTCTGGCAATAAAACAGAAGAAGACATTCGTCGTGGTTTCGAAGCGGGTTGCGATGAATACATCACCAAACCCTTTGATGTGGACGAAATCCAACGCACTGTGCGTGATCTCCTCAACCGAACAGGCTGAAGCTGAACATGAGTCATTCAAAAGAAAGTCTGGTTCTTAAATTCGGGGGAGCTGCAGTGAGCTCCCCCGAACGTTTCACGGAAATCGCAAACATCATCAAGAATCGTGCATCCACGGGCTCACCTCTTGTCGTTGTCGTGAGCGCAATGGGAGACACAACCGACGAACTCATCACGCTGGCTCATAAGGTTCATCCTGAGCCCCCAAAACGTGAACTCGACATGCTCCTGTCTGTGGGAGAGCGCATCAGCATTTCTCTTTTAGCAATGGCTCTCGACCGCGCCGGTCTGTGCGCCGTGAGCTTCACTGGAAGTCAAAGTGGAATCATTACCAGTGAGGCACATGCAGATGCTCGAATTCTCGAGGTGCGACCACAAAGAATCGTTAAGTGTCTCGATGAAGGCAAAATCGCTATTGTTGCAGGCTTTCAAGGAATGAGTCTGAAAACGGGAGATATCACCACTCTGGGCCGTGGCGGTTCGGACACAACAGCCGTCGCTCTGGCGGCAGCCTTGCACTCACGTCACGTGGAGTTTTTTAAAGACGTCGACGGCATCTTTGATAAAGATCCAAAGAATCATCCCGATGCTCAAAAATATAAAAACCTTGGCTTTACGGAAGCTCTCAAGCTCACCCGCGCCGGAGCTCAAGTCTTACAGCCACGCTGTATCGAAATCGCCCAGCGTAATGGCATTCCACTGTGGGTTTTGCCATTTGAAACAAAAAACAAAGCCGACACCTCGGGGACTTGGATTGGCCTTGAGGACTGCACACTCAATGGGCGTGCGCAAAAACCCATTCTTGAAAAAACAGAAAACTAACTTTCAGCCATTAGCCTATCTGCGGGTTATTTTTTCTGCCGCTGAGAGTAACTTTTTTTTCATCGGCAGGTCTTTTTCCCTATCAGCGAGCCGCAGCAACCAGTCTCGCTGCTCTGCAGCCTGCGTTTCAGACAAATTAACATGCATCAGCAAATCGAGAGCCTTCTCCCGCAATGGTCTGGGGCTCTTGAAATCATCGAGCAAAATCTTCCGCGCCGCTGCTTGTGCGTCATCACTCAACGGACGATGAACCAGCGCATCCGTGACACGCATTCGAACCTCGAGACTCTCGTCGTTATCCATGATGTGCAGAAGCTGTTTTTCGACCTCAGGCGTGCCCAAAAAACGCAGAGCCATGACAGCTTCTGCGCGCACATCAGCACGAAGATGGCGCGTCAAAGCAAGAACAGAGGGCGCAATACTGCTCAATCCTGCATTGCCTAAAACCGCAAGAGCCAATTTTAGGTCCTCGGCATCGACCTGAGGGTTGTTCAAAGTAGAAATATAAGTCTCAAGAAGACGCTCGCCTCGTGCAGGCTGAGTCTGGGACAAAGTGTAAACACAACCTCCCAAAGCAAGCGCAGCTGTCTGTGCAAAATCGCCACCACCGTCACGAGCAGTCTTTTGCAAATAGTCCAACGTTTGCGGCGTGGGAGAAACAACTCCACCCAAAACGGGAACAATGGCAGAAAAAGTTCTCCAATCCCCCGGACGCTCGTCAAGAAGATTCAAGAAAACGTTTTGCACAGCAGATGATTGTATTGCACCGGCAGCAGCAACCAGAGGTGCAAATGCTTCGTTTGTCGCGTCCAACTCTCGCAAAAGAAGTGCAAGAGACTCGAGCTGCGGATCGAGTGACTCGCGTGCGATCAGTTGATTTTTGAATCTATCGAGGGCTCGGTTGCGCGACACCACATCTTTAGCCACAACCTGCTGAGCAAGGAGCTCCGCATCAAATCGCAGATCTGGAGCAACAACTATCGGTTTATTTCGGGCTCTTGAATTTCTTTGCGCTCCAGAATCAGAGCCAGAGAGACCGGGAGTCGAGTCGGTGCGACCTGCAGAACTCAACACGCCCGCAGTTTTTTCTGTTCCCCGTTCAGCCTGCGGCGAATGATCGAGTTGTTTACGAGGAATCACCAAAAACAAAAATAGAGCGGCGAAAACAGTCAACAAAGCAATCAACTTGGGCAAGCCCGCGCCAGCAATTCGAGTCCGCAGATGTGGTTTGTCGGATCGATCATCCGAACGCCGATGTGTTTCCAATTCCCTCATCCTTCCTAAAGAAAAGAAAAATACGGGACCCCTCAGGTTGCCACAGTTCACATGAAACAGTAAGCTCCGGGCAGAATCGCAGTTAGACTTCAAAATCATTACGCTAATTTAAGCAGGAGAGGAGCACTCATGCTGACCATCAGGTTCATCTCAGCCGGCTTCGGATTTTTGTCCCTTGCGTTGTTTACTGCCACACAGGCTTCTGCAAACCCGTTTTTTCGAAGCAACAATCAAGGCTCCCCTCTTACCCGTGCGTCTTTCAAAGGCACAGAACCTGTGCGTTACGTTCCCTTCACGATGCGCGACGTTCTGAACGGCGCTCCATCAACAGGAACTGGTATCGTCCTCGATGACGGACGAGTCGTTGAACCGTCGCAATATCTGCGCGAACTGAACGCCGTGGAGCGTGAACTTGCTGGTTACGGCTCAACACTGCGCTCGACCGAATCCAATCTGGGCACCGTGGCTCGTGCGAATTATGCACAGCCCCGTTTGACATCCTCTGTTCCCGCAAATCAGCAAAGTTCGTCGACCGACTCCGACTGGAGTCACGAAATCAACCATGAGCTCGCCAGTGTAAAATCGTCGGGTCAGGTCATCCAGACTCAGGGCGAAAACACAGATGGCTTTGAAAGAATCACAACCCACAAGGTTGCAGGACGCTTTCTCGACGCTCAGTCTCCCGCGATTGCTCAGTTCATTCAGCGCATCGTAAAAGACGAATCTGGTGAAGAATTCCGAGAAACAATGGTTTACATCAACGGCCGTCAGGTGTTTCGCCGTGGCCGCTCGGACGCGCAAGAGGCACGCATTTGGAAAACAGCCTTCGATGTCCCTCTGAAGAACATCACTGTACCGGTCGGTCCGGGCAGCATTGATGCTAAACTGGGAATCCGCGGCGGAGTGAATCTCGACCTCGATATGACCCCGAGCAAAGGCACGGGCATCGCTCCGCAAATCTCGCTTGACTTCAAACCACAAGTGATTGCCGACGGATACGTATCCGCAATGACAACACCCACCAACATTGGCGAAGCTGGTTTCGAAGGCGCGATAACTCTGGCCGACAACACACTCAAGATTTTGGGTACAGCAACTCTCTCGCTGTCAAAGTTTGTCGACCTCAAACAAGCAACAGTCGACAATATTTTTGCAGGCTTCAGCGGCAAGATTGTGGGCTATGCCAATGTAAAAATGCCTTCGAAGAAGGCTGATGATTCCGGCAAAAAGAAATTCGAAAAAGAATTTTATAAATGGGACGGAATCAGAATCGAGCAGCGTCTTTACGAATACAAGGCTCCTGAGCCACAGCCGCCGGCACTCTGAACTCCGCCAAAATATTTTTGAAATCTGTCGCCATCCGTTCGCCGATGAGCGACAGATTTTCATTTATGGCCGAGGCCGAAGAACAACCCAGCGATGTGACTCCGCGTCCATGAATTCCGCAGGGAACAATATGGGCAAACGTGTCGAGGGAGTTTTTAACATTCAGTGCCAAACCGTGCTTGCTGACATGATTCGAGACACGCACACCGACAGCACCAATCTTGTTCAGACCTACCCAAACCCCCGGATTGATTTCATCACGCGAGGCCGACAACCCCCAACGCGCGCACTCGCGGATCATTATCTCTTCAAGAGCCCACACGAGCCTACGCACAGTTAAAGAGCGAGCATCCACCCGAACGAGCGGATAAAGAACTAATTGGCCGGGTTCATGCACGGTCACGCTGCCACCGCGGTCAATCCGACGGAAATCCACTCCCAGTTGTGTGAGTTCAACCTCGGGAGTCTTGAGGTCATTTGAACGTTCGCGCAGCCCCATGGTGACCACGGGAGGGTGTTCAACAATCAACAAAGATTCCGGAAGAGATGAATCTGAGACCATCGCGTCGTGGATCTCTTCCATCTGCGCGAGCGCGTCGGAATAACGCATCAATCCCAGATGTCTGATCTGCACCATAGTCGTCCTACTGAATTGCCTCACGAACCTTGGCAGACAAGAAGTCCATCGTCCAAACAACGATGAATATGAGTGCCGCAAGAGTACCGACCTGAGTCCAGTGTGCGAGCCCTTGTTCCTGAATCAGCAAACCACCAATACCACCACCACCAACAAGACCAATGATCGTCGCCATGCGCACATTGATGTCCCAGCGATAAATCGTAAAGGCCAAATAAGGCATGATCACCTGCGGAACAACGGCAAACCAAGCCACAGCAGTATGACTTGCACCCGTCGCTTCAAGCGCCTCAATTGGACCATCATCAACGCCCTCGATAGCTTCTGAGTATTGTTTAACGAGACTTGAAATGCTGTGCACCATGAGTGCAAGTGCACCTGCAAAAGGCCCGATGCCAATCCACACCGAGAACAAAATCGCCCAAATAATTGGCTCAATAGAACGTGTCACGTTGATGTACAAACAAACGACAGTATATGCGAGACGCGTTGCAAATGAATGACGGGTTAAGTTGCGTGCACCAAAAAATGCCAAGACGAAAGCAACTGGTACAGCGAAGAACGTTGCCATAAATGCAAGGTAAACGCTTTCAAGAAGTTTAGAAATTGCGTTCCCATAATACGAGGCATCCGAAGGAACACATTCCAGATTGAAGCGCGGAAGAACCTCTGACGTTGAACCGACCATGCCTGAAATTGCGTTGCTGAGTCCTACAAGCCCGTTGAGCACAAACTCGAGCGCTGCAGATAAAGGCTGGCCGATAATGGGAAGTCCGCACGAAAGCTGAAGAACAAGCCGACCAAAGCTCTGCAGACCCACGAGCTCAACCATTTTGCCCAATTGGATGCGAGTCAGAACCCATCCGGTGAGAATGGTCAGCGCAAGAACCAGCCAACCTTCCCTGCGAGCCAGAGTCCAATGATTGCGAATTCGAATGCTGTCTTCAGGATTGTTAACTTGCAGCTTCGACAAGCTTGCAACCCATGGTCCAAATCCACGACCAGTCAGTCCCATCAGAATTCCGATGAGTGCGCCCACCCCGAATACGCTGCCCGCGGCGGTCCAGCTGAACTCGGAGTATCGGCTGTCATATTCGAGCGAAGAAACAATCGATGTTGCCCACGCGCGTGGTGAATCATCAATGGCATAGTCTTCAATGAACGGAAGAAGGATGTCCCACCAGATAATCCGCGCAGCCACCAAAGCGATGTAGCCCCAGACCAGCACCTCGATAATGAAGCCCGACCATTCCCGCGTGCGTCGCTCACTCTCGATCATCGGCACAAATGAAGGAATACGCATCAGTGAATCTCCACTTCCTTGGCCTGCTCGCCGTAAATATCTTTAAACCACTGCTCGGTGATATCGAGCGGTTTGCCCTCGAATACTTTCTCGCCGCCGCGCAAGGCCACGACATGTGTTGCGTACTCACGCACCAAGCTCAAGAAGTGCAGGTTACAAATCACGGTGACGCCGTGTTTTTCATTCAACAGTTTCAGGTACTGCATGACTGAATTACTCGTTGACGGGTCAAGCGAGGCCACAGGTTCATCAGCCAAAAGAAGCTGAGGCTTCTGCATAAGTGTGCGCGCAATTGCAACACGCTGTTGCTGACCACCCGAAAGACCATCGGCACGCACAAACGCTTTGTCAGGAATTCCAACAAGCTTGAGTGCTTCGTGCGCATCATCAATCCATTCTTTAGGCCATTTGCGAAAGAGTCCGCCAAACGGCATTTCGGACATCTGCCCAAGACGTCCGGAAAGAACGTTAGTCAGCACATCGCGACGCTTGATGAGGTTAAAATGCTGGAACACCATTCCGATGTTCTGTCTTGCCTTTCTCAACTCACGTGGAGAGAGGTCGGTCATGTTTTGGCCGTTGAAGAGAATTTCGCCTGCCGTGGGCTCGTGAATGCGGTTGATACAACGCAGCATAGTCGACTTGCCCGAGCCAGAGAGCCCGATGACCGCAAGAAAACTTCCGCGCGGAACATCAAAACTCACGCCTTTGAGGGCGCGGGTCCCGTTGGGGTACACCTTCTCAACGCCTTTTAGACGTAAAATGACGTCATCTTGAGTTGCCGGCTGTGATTGGGAGCCAGCATCAGGAGAGAGCCAAACGGTGCGGGAGTACAGGCTGAACACACCAAATCTCCTACTTTATCTAAAAAAAACAAGGCCCTCAGGTGGGGCCTCGGTCGTATAAAACAGCATGAATGAAAACGCCAGCGAATCTTATATCAGAACATTTCCATTTCGTTACGGGGAGTTGGCAATTTGGCCGAGAGGTTCACCTGCACTCCAGCCATGCCTTTCGAGTGCAGGCGCGTGTAGATCTCCATGTTGGTTAGAACCGTGGAGACGTATTTTCGGGTTTGTTCAAACGGGATGTCCTCTAGAAACTCGTCCAGCGTCATCGCCCCGTTGCGTCTTAACCAACGATCAACAGCCTCTGGACCCGCGTTATAGGCCGCAATCGCCAAGGGCAACTGGCCGCTGTAGTAGTCCATCAACCGAGCCAAATACCACGCACCAAAGGCAATACTCACTTTCGGCTGATCTAAGTGACTCGGTTCAAAATCAGGATACCCAAGAAACTCTGCAATTCGCTCCCCCGTCGAGGGCATAATCTGCATGAGTCCGCGTGCACCCACATTGCTGACAACTCGCGGCTGAAAGAGAGATTCTGCGCGCATAATTGATAAAATTAACCAAGGACTCAATTTGAATGCCTCAGCCGCATCGGCAATGCTCTCTCGGTAAGGAACCGGATAAAGGAGACTGAGCGACGAAGAATTCTTCTCGAGATAAGTCTTCCATTCCGAATTTTTTCCCATCGGAATTTTCATCACACTTTTTCTTTGATTCAGGCCAAACTGCACACTCGCGTGCGCGTCTCCTGAATGAACGAGCAGCTCAGCCAAAGACCCGCCTGATGCAGACAACGACTGCAACTTTCTGCGCAAAGGAGATCTGAAAATATCAGAGAATCCTGCGTTATTGAGGGCTGCAAAAGGCGCATAGCGGGTGTCGAAATTTGGCTGACTTCTAAGCAGCGAAATAAATTTTTTATCATCAAAGACAACGCTCAAATTTCGAGCTGCAAAAGCCACATTGCCACGCTGAACCGACGCGGGCTGAACAGCCGCTGGCTGCATCCGCCATGATGCAAACAAAGCGTAGTGGTTCGAGCCATCGATACTCGCAATGCGGCTGAAGATTTCCTTCGCTTCACGAGGCCGTCCGTCGCGCTCATGCGCGCGACCTCGCCAATATTGGAATCGCGCTCGTTGATCTTGTCCGGATTCGTGGGCGGTTGTGTCGAGAGCAAGTGAGAACTGCTTGTTTAAATAACGAGCCCAGAAAGTTCTCCACAGAACATCACGCGGACGCACCAGCCCCTCGAGGCTTGAAGCTTCGCGAGCAACATCTTCGTATCGCCCCGCATAATGAAGCGACAGGACGTAGCGCGGACGAGCTGTATTGGCGAACTCGGTCTGCGGAAAGCGAAGAATGACGTTGCGATACAATTCAGCCGCCTCCACGGGCTTATGTACGCCATTTAAGTTGCGCGCGTGAACCATAAGCAACCGCTCTTTGGTAAAGGGCGGTTCGAAATTTTGTGAGGTCGTCAAATTCGAAGTGATCTCGAGGGCAGTTTGGTAGTCGCGCACCGATTGCAACCACTCGACCGTATCGAGTAATTCACTGCGTGCTTTTCCGGATAAATTGTCTGGGTTCTGTCGAGACAATCTTAATGCCGATGCGACACCCGCAAGCGACTGCGCATAACCCATTATATCTGGCCGCGACCCAAAGCGCTGAATGAGCTGTGTTCCGCGCGCACGAGCATCTGCGACTGCTTGAATTTCTTCGTCGAGTCGACAGACAGTATCCGGCGTCAAGGCCTCGAGCACGTGCTTCGAAATAAACGGATAAAAGCGAAACACCGCACGCTCGACCGAGGCAGCATCCGCCGACCGATCAATTCGACGCAACTCATCGGCGAGTCGTTTGAGCATTAGACTTTCAGAACTTGTCAGGAACTCACGATAAAATTCGTTCCTGAACCTGTCAAAGTGAATAAATGCTTCTGCAGGCAATCCAGCCAAAAGAAAGTTGCGCATCGAGCGAACAACTAATTCGCGCGCTGCAACAGTCCCAAAACCATTATTCCCACGAGATTCATTTGGGGACACGCCGGCAATATGTTCTTTCAGAGCACGCGCAGCAAAAAGACCCGCTTCCGCCCAATGTCCTTGAGATTCTTTCAATTCGGACATCAGTGCGTTCCAGACGGACGTTATCATCGGATCTGCTGTGAGTGTGCGAGATTCAATTAACTTTTTTTCGGACTTTTCGAATTCGCCGCTTCTAAGCAATTCGGCTGCGGATTGAATCATCTGAGCCGCATGCAAATCACTGTTTTTATGAGCGCCGCCCGGCTGGGATTTCAGATTTGAAGGCGCAGCACGGGACGTTGACGAAGCAGTCGCCAACTGCTGTGGAAGCAACGACACAACGAGGATAGACAACAGACTTTGCGTACCTCGGGTAATCATAGCTCGGGCTCCTCACAGACGTGCCTCAAGACTACCCCATTACCGCCCAACCCAGAGCGTCAATCCATCGGGCTTGCATGCGATACGAAATTTCAACCATTTCGGTTATGGGATTTTATAAATACAAACACCCGAAATGAAAAGAAAAAAAACAACTCAACTTTGGGACAGAAGTTTCGAAAAGTCTGTGGGTGAACGAGAAGCCTGTCGGAAAAAAAGGACACTCAAAATGACTGAAAGAATTGACAAACAACACCGTTACCCTTGGGAAGTCATCGAGCTCGCCGTCATATGGTATCAGCGCGACCAGCTGACCTATCGCGCAGTCTCTGACAAGCTCATGCAACACGGTGTCGAAGTCTCTCACAAAACTGTATTTGAATGGGTTCAAAAATTCGGAGACGTTGTCTCGCGCAGACCAAAACGTAACAAGAAGCCATTGCAGAATCAGATGAACATTGATGAATCGTACGTGAAGGTTAACGGAGAGTGGAAATACATGTACCGTTCGACCGATGGGCGAGGAAACATTCTTAACGCTGTCCTGCGTGATCGTCGCAATCTGGCATCAGCAAAATCGTTCCTCAAAAGAGCGGCCGACGAAAACTGAACGTTAGCCTTTTTTCCTTCCAAATAAGCACTGAAAATCACTAGTCTTAATACTCAATGTTGCGGGAGGTCTTACAATTCTGTAAGCGTCGCCGCCAACTCTGGCGTTTTGGAAACAACCCGCTACAAAACCCTCCCAAGGACTCAACACAAAAAAGACATCGGATATCAACGGAGGAAAAATGCAGAATCTTGCCGGCAATCAATATGTGATCACGCTCGATGATGACCCTATGGTCTCTAAAATCATCGAAAAGTCGCTTTCACTCCGGTCTGTATCCTTTCCGACAATTACGGAGTTCACTCAGCGGATTCCAAACATGGATCCCTTGGCCGTTTTTGTGGATATCCATCTGGCAAACGACCAATCCGGACTCGACATCGTGCCACAGCTGCGCACGCGCTGGCCCTACAGTCCGATTATCGTCATTACTGCCGACCCAGCAGATGATCTTTTGGTTGATGCGTTCCGAAAAGGTGCTGATGACTTTCTGCTCAAACCTATCAAACCACGAGAAGTTCAAGCACGGTTTCAGACGCGTTTGACTCATCTCCAAGACAGAGCGGCTAAGAGCGCTCTGTCAGCGGGCGACGTAAGTCTTGATACAGCCCATCGCGTGGTCACTGGACCCAATGGAAGACAATTCCTTGCTCCTGTCGAGACACTTCTTCTTGCCCAACTCATTAAAGCCAAAGGTACAGTTGTTCCAAAAGAGACGCTCAAGCGCGAAGCTTGGGGACCAGTGCGCGTGAGCGACAATGCTTTTTACAGAAAACTTTTCGAGCTTCGCCGAGCGCTTGAGGGAGTTTCTGTGAATGTAAAAATTCAGTCTGTTTATGGCGCAGGCCTCAGTCTTGACGTCCAAACAAACGTAACACCGATGCTGAGCGCACTTTGAGAATAACTCAGCGAAAACGATTTTGATCAAAGAACGGAAGACAAGTGAAAGATACTTCTCAGAACACTATATCGACGCTTCCAATCATCGATGTCCAGCATCTTGCTGTTCTCAGCGAACTCTCCGATGACACTGGAAACATGGTCGAAGAACTCACACAAATTTTCAGCAGTACAACACCGCCGTTGCTCGACCAATTGAAATCCGCTTTGTCGTCACATGATCGCGAGGCTGTCCGTAGACTCGCGCATCGTCTGAAGGGCTCAGCGGCAAACGTGGGTGCCAGACGCATGGCCGCTCACTGCTCAGTTCTGGAACAAGAAGCAAAAATAGAGTCTGCAGACATTTCGAAATCATGCCACACAACAATCGAAGAGCAATTCCGAGATTCCGAGCGAGCACTCAAGACGTGGCTCGGTCACCCTTAAAATAAATCCATTACCAAAATAAGAAATTCAGTCGCATTCAACGTTCGTATTTTTAGTTAATCTGCGAACGTCATACCGAACACGTTGTTCTGGCACCTTGCTCCGCGCGCATAAAAGCCGGTCCGCAAACAGAACAGCGTCCCACCACGCACGCCCGCCTGATCAGGAGGAGACCCTTTCGGCGGTCTCCTCTCTCGCCCCGCAAATAGACTGAAGAAAAACTATTTATCGGAGGTGACGGATGAATAAAATATTTTTCAGTTGCCTGTTTTTTGGAGTCCTCTTTGTACAAGCAAATACGTCAGCAGCTCAGACAGAAAATGCACTCACAAACAGTGAAAGACCATCAACGTTCGACGACGACTGCGACTGGGCAATCCAGCACATGGAAGTCCGAACTGCTTGGGAAAAAATGCACACTCGTGGATTACAGCGTCCGGGTGAAAACGTCACAGTTGTGCAGCTCGACACGGGAGTGATTCCTCTAAAATCGATTCTTCAAACGAATCAGCTTTCATCGGGAACTTCGGGAATTCAATTTCCATCCGACAAATTTATACAGGCTGTTTTGAATTTCGTTCAGCCACAATCGGAACCATGGGACAATGACCCCAAGGCACCGAGTTTTGGTCATGGCACCTCGACGGCAAGCCTGATGGTGGGCTGGATGGACAACACCGGAATAAATGGACTCCAATTCAGAGGAATTGCTCCGTGGATGCGTCTCATTCCAGTGAAAGTCACCGACAGCGTTCTCATGGTCGGGCACATGCCTACAGGTGGAACCGCAGATATTAAAAATCTGGCCGCTGGCATTCGTCTCGCAGCTCAACTTGGAGCAGATGTCATTTCAGTCAGCCTAGGTGCCGTCTTTGATACAGACCATCTTTTGCAAAAGGCTGTAAGCGAGGCTCTCGAGTCGGGAGCAATCCTCATCGCTGCAGCAGGACAAACCTTTCCAGTCAACCTCATTCCTCTTCCCGCTCGACTCGACGGAGTGATCGCTGTGTCGGCATCTTCTCGAGACAAAAAACCATGGAACGAAGGATTTAAAGGAAAACATATTGCGTGGGCCGCACCGGGGGATGGCATTTGCCACATTAGAGCAAGATTACTGAATACACCTTCGTCGCGGCGACAACTGACACATCCGGTGATTGATGTTGCTGGTCGCAGAGGGGAATCTCTGTCATTCACTGAGTCTCTGTTCACTTCAAGCGGGACAAGTTACTCAACGGCCTACACAGCCGCCGCAGCAGCTCTGTGGCTTCAATATCATTCACCCGAGAAGCTGCGCCGGCTCTATGGTCGAAAAAACATCAGCGCAGTGTTCAGTGCCGTTGCTCGGGCACACGCTATGGACACGCCCTTGGGATGGGAGACCAAGCAGTACGGGGCCGGAATTCTCAATATTCGCAAACTGATTGACGCTCCGTTGCCCTGCACACCCACAGGCGGCGTGGACTTTTGTGATGTCAAGACGTCCGATTTTCTGAGTTTTACGCCAAGATGACGGCCGGACTGTATTGCCCGAAGGAATTTGGGGGTACACTCCGGCAAAACTCAATTGTGAACAGCGGAGATTCTGCCATGGTCGCTCTGTCATTTTATTTTCAGGTCCATCAGCCCTACCGATTGCGCGCAGTCCGACTGGATGAAAACGGAGAAGGACCTTCGCTGTTCAGCGACGAAAAAAACAGAAGCGTGTTTCATAAGGTCGCGCAAAAATGCTACTGGCCCATGGGCAAACTGCTTGAACACCTTTTGCTCAAATATCCGAACGACTTTAAAGTTTCTTTTTCTTTCAGCGGAACATTCCTCAGTCAATGCGCTGAGTATGATCCCGATTTAATGGAACTCTATCGTTTTATTTCAAAATTACCGAACGCACACATCATCTGCGAAACCTCGCACCATTCACTCGCTGCGTTGCGCTCGCACTCTGAATTCAGTCGGCAAGTCGCAGAGCAACTTGACACTCTCAACCGTTTGTTTGGAAAAAAACCGCGAGTCTTCCGCAACACCGAACTTATTTATTCAGATGCTATCGGGAGTATGGTTTCGGACCTTGGCTTTGAGGGTTGCCTGCTCGAGGGGTGGGATCCTTGGCTGCCTCAGGGTTGGAATGCACACCACGTTTTTCACCATCCCTCGCGACCACAGCTCAAACTCTTACCCAAAAGCTATAAACTTTCGGACGACATGGCATTCCGATTCTCCGACCGCAATTGGGCGAGCTGGCCTCTGACTGCCGAACGCTATGTTCAATGGCTTGAGTCATTGCTCGATGGGCAGCATGAATTTGTCGGATTGTTCATGGACTACGAAACATTCGGTGAACACCAGTGGGCTGATTCTGGAATTTTCCACTTTTTCGAAGATCTGATTCATCGCGTCGTCAGTCATCCAAACATTCATTTCGTTGGCGTAGAAGAGGCTCTCAATTTGCAACCACGGAGTCCGATGGCCGTGCCTGTCCCTACCAGTTGGGCAGATACAGAGCGCGACTTATCGGCATGGTTGAGTAACCCTCTACAAGAAGAAGCGCTCGATAAAGTCATGAAACTCGAATCAATTGTCGCTGAACTCAATTCTCCTGAAATCACAGAGCAATGGCGCAAGCTGCAAACTAGCGACCATTTCTACTACATGTGCATCAAGTATTCTCATGACGGAGACGTTCACAAATACTTTAGTCCATACGATTCACCTTACGACGCCTACCTTGATCATCGAAGTGCGGTGGAAGCTTTTGAGTGTCTTTGCAAAGCGCGCAAACAAGCACTTGCTTCGCACCTTCCTCCAGATCAAACTGCGCAAAACACAAAACTTATTCCTTCAGAAGAGCGCACGTTTCAGATTAGCCTTCATTGACGGAGGTGAAGAATCCCCTTCACCCCTGCGTCCTTTCGGGGGGAAAGAACCATGTCTTCACCTTCGACCACTCTTCGCAATGTTCCGCAGAAAAGAACACATTTGTTCCGAAAGATCCGACAAGGACTTTTTCCAGCGTCTCTTTGTCTCGTTCTTTATTCAGGCCTTGCAATTTCGGGTTGCTCAAGCGAACTAAAACCTCCAGAGCAATCTCGTATTTTTGAAGCTTGGGATGTCATCAATCAACCCTCACGTTTTGGCCGCCAATTCGAGACCCGATTCGAAAATCTTCCGCGTGCAGGACAACTCGGCAAAATTCCATGGTCGGATTATTATTGGCCGACCCAGCGTGCCGGTATTGCTTTCCGTTGGCTCTCGCCAACATCATCACCCTTTAGCTATCCTCTCCCATCACGTGCCACGGTGCAGTCCATGTCGGCTGATCAAATTTCAAAACTCTCGCCGGCCGAAAAACTCGACATCTTCATGGGCCGCTTCGACTTTCCAACTGTCTTATCCGAGCGAAGACGGACGAATCCCGGCGCCGCTGCATGGGAAGGTCTGTGTCATGGATGGGCACCTGCAGCTCTCGAATTCCGAGAGCCCAATCCGGTTACGCTTGAAGGCGCTAACGACGTCAAAATCGCGTTCGGTTCTTCGGACGTCAAAGCGCTGCTCACATGGTTTATGGCCGTGCACAATCGAGTTGGTGCCATAGGTTTGGGCGGGAGATGTAATTTGGCGGGAAGTATCGGCATGAGCACGTCTGCCTGTCGGGATGCAAATGCAGGCGCCTTTCACATTGTTCTGACAAACATGATCGGCCGATTTAAGGAAGGCTTTATTGCTGACATCGCACGTGCTGCAGAGGTTTGGAACCAACCCATCTACGGCTTTAGAACACGCGAGCTGTCGCGACAGGGCCCTTCGCCCGGTGCAGCTCTTGGCACACGTCAGGAGGTCATCGTCGAAAGCGAAGTCAACTACACTGTTGAGGTCGAACCACAGTGGAACGCATTGGGACAGCTGGTCGAACGTCCGGCAGTCGGAACAAGCATCTACAGATATCGATTGGAACTTGATGCGCAGGGCGCAATTCGTGGTGGAGAATGGCTACAGGATTCGCGTCCGGATTTCTTATGGCTGCAGCAGCGTGGTGACTTTGGCCCCAATCTCAATGCCATCGCAAAAATCTACGAAGCCTCGACACTCTGAAACAAACAAGGAGCAAATGGTACGATA
>CAYWSV010000020.1:0-13750 GCA_964460155.1 uncultured Oligoflexia bacterium
GAGGATTATGCACAACCCATAATGGGTGTGAATGCGTCACGCTTTGTTCCTTCGGTGCATGTGAATGGTGTTCCCCGTCTTTTTCATGCGAGCATGGCACACGTCTATCCGTGGGATCGTGGAACAAATTATGCGCTGGAGTTGGGTGAACGGGTGGCGCATCAAGTGATCAAGAGCTTGCCTTCGAAAACCGCTGCACGCGTAAGGACAGTATCGTAGCCCCAACGGTGGGAATGATACCCATGATGAACAAACCCATCAGGTATGCATGTTCAAGGAGGAGTCGATTCCACCAGAACTGCATCAATAGAGCAGTCGCGACAGAGAAACCGAGCAGTAGCGATAGACTGACATATTGCCTTTGATATTGGCACAAATAGACTGCAGGAACAGCAAGATTGAGAGCCCATTGGGCAACAATCAAAAACTGACACATGGGCATGACGGCATAAGTTGTCATTGGGAAAAACCACGCGACGAGTCCCAAAGAACTCGCACTCCAAAGCCCAGCAGACATAAGAATGAGAAGCGCACTCGAGCGGAGAAAAAACGTTGTATAACGGGACAACAGGTCGCGTGAAGAGAGTTGCATCCACGCTGGGATGTTTGGATTGATCATCTGAACGAGGGTTTGAAAAGCCAAAATTGCAGGCGTGGCCAGTGCTGTGGCTGTATTCAGTGGGGTGAGGTTGTCTTCTCCCAGTGTGCGCACGAGTGTTGAGTGCGCTGAAATGCTGTGAAAAGTCTGAAGTCCCATAATGAGCGCTGCAAAAGCGCTTCCCTGAATAAATTTTTTGGAATCCGCTTCACTCAATTTCCACCAGTGGCGACTAAGGAGCGATGGCATCGACGCGGTGTTTTCATGTTCAGGGAATGAATGTTGATTTATGAGTGGCTTGAGAAACTTGAACCAAACCAAAACTGCAACAAGAGTAAATGCAAGACTGGAAAAGAGCGGACTGAATAATTCCACGTCACGGGCAGACACTGCTGCAATGGAGAGAAAAATAGCCAGTGAAACAAGCCGGCCGATACGTGAAAAAATAGCCTTCGTGAATTCATGTCGTGCGAGAAAAATTGAATCTGTTGTGCTGATGAATGCAAAAGGCACAAATGCGAAATGATAGAGAAGAAATGCGAAGAACATTTGCTGAGAAAAGTTCGAGGCCACGGCGTACAAACCCGCCATGCAAAATGCGATTAAGCCTAAAAACAATCGAGTCTGAATCAAAATACGACACAACGCGCCTCGACGGGTGTCTGGTGCATGTTGATAGGCGCGCAGAAATTCCGTTTGCGTTCCAAGGTCGGTGATAATCTGAAAGGTCGTAAATGAGAGTAAGATGAGTGAAAGGCGCGAAAAAACTTCGTTCGACGGGGCGATGTGCTGAAGCACCTTGAGGCCTGCGAACATGGCGAGACCGCTCAGTAGGGATAACCCATACTGAACGGTTGCCGCAGTGATCTTCTCTGACCTGTTCATCAAAGTGACTCTTCCTGTCGCGTGTGATCAGGTTCAGTTTTTCAGATTCAGAGCCAGCGAGAAATTGAGCGTGTGAATCTGATTGTCTGTGAAGCCGTCCGATCCGCGCATTGCATTTTTGCTGGTTCCTTTGCCGCCACCACCAATGTAACGCGAGACGAATGCAGCATCGAGCCATGAGACAACTGGGAACCCGAGTTTCAAAGCGACGTCATGAAACGAACCCGTGACATCTGAGGTTCCACCGTTGAGGTATTTGACGTTGACGTAGATGGTGTCGATGTCGGTTCCCCACCAAACGCCATTGCCCATTTGAGTGCGGCTTTGGAATTTAAAAATAGGCACAGGTCCGACGTTGCGGTTGCTGCGGTGCTGTTTGCCATCCACGCTTGTGAATTCAATACGAGCATTGCGCAATTGCAAACTGGCACCCAAAGCGATTTTGCTCGTATCGCTGGACCATGTGTCACGCAGCCAGCTGAACCGATAGAAGGGGAATGAGTACTTAAAATCGACCGGCGTATCTGGGGCAAAAGTCACATCGTCAACTTTAAGTTCATCGCGGACCACAGTGCGAGTGTTCAGTTCTAGAGGCTGATACAAAAACACAAAGCGATCTTTCTCTGTTGTGCGCACGGTGACTTCAGCGCGTGCAAATGGAAAGAGAATGTCTTGCCCGCCGCTTTTGACGTAATTGAATTTTGTGCCCGTGGTTGAGTTTTGAATGGTGTGCGACATGACGGCCGAGTATCCGAGCTCAAGGGTTCCAACTGTCTCTGGCGCTGCTTCCGTGTTGGATGCTTTTGCCGGTTCTGCGGTTTGAACTGGAACCGGAGTCACTGCAAACGCCCGCTGAGCGTTCATGGCCAACCCTAAGGTTGTCAGGGCCAACATGCAGGAGTAGAGGCACGATGGGTTTGATTTGAATATTTTCATATCAAAGGACTCTCCAAAGATTTTATTCGTTACGGACGGTTAAGCTCTAATAAGTCAGTATCACTATAACGGGTAAAAAGTCCTGTTGAAAATGATTATCAATACCGATAAGCCTACATGAGCAGTCTAGAGATGAGGTTAGGTATGGACAGTAAGTCACTCAAATCAGCGAGAAAAGGTGAATCCTTCCGTATTCTGGATGTGACTTCCGGTCATCCTTTGTCCAACCGTCTTCTTGAGCTGGGTCTTCACGCGGGCGAGATGGTGACGATTGTTCACGAGGCGCCTGTGTCGGGCGACCCGATTGTTCTCGAGGTCAGCGGAACACGACTCGCCCTTCGGCGCAGCGAAGCTGCACTCATTTTAGTTGATGAAAGTATGAGTTCATGAGCGCAGAGACGGTACCTTTGGTTGGACTGGTTGGTTTGCCGAATTGCGGAAAAACCGCACTCTTCAACGCCCTTACGGGACTGAGGCAAAAGGTCGCCAATTATCCGGGAGTCACGGTTGAACGCGTTGAATCTGTTTTGCGAGCAGACTTTGGCTCTCAATTTCGCATTCTGGATCTCCCCGGCGCTTACAGTTTGAATCCTCAAAGCGACGACGAAAGGGTCACTCACGATGTTTTGGTGGGAACGGCCTCGGCGTCTGCGCGTCCAAATGTTTTGATTGTCGTTGCAGATGCAACGAATTTGCGTCTCCACCTGACTTTTGTTCTTGAGATTTTGCAGCTTGGATATCCCGTATGTTGCGCGCTCAACATGATGGATCTTGCGGCTTCTGCGGGAATGAAATTCGACGTCAATGCACTTTCGCAGGCTCTGGGATGTCCGGTTATTCCTGTGTCTGCCACCAAGCAGGAAGGTTTGACGCCACTGGCTCAAACGGTCAACGATCTCCTTGTACGTACAAGAGATGTCGAGCCTGAAATCCGATGGTCGCCGGCCAGCAGGGAAGACATCATTGAGCGTCGCAAAAAGGTCGAAGATATTCTGCGTCGTGTTGTGGTTGTTCCCGGTAATCCCTCCGAGCGTACGGCGAAAATAGATGGCTTTTTGCTCCATCCGTTTATTGGTCCGATTGTTTTGCTCGCGGTCATTTTGGGAATTTTTCAAGCAGTTTTTTCGCTGGGTGCTATTCCAGCTGATGCAATTGATGGGCTTGTGGGTTCGTTTGCCTCATATACGAGAGCTCACATGCCTCCAAGTCTGTTGACGGATTTGTTGACCGACGGAATTATTGCTGGTGTAGGTGCCGTGCTGGTTTTTTTGCCACAAATTCTCATTCTCTTTGCTGCACTGTTGCTGCTTGAGGATTCTGGCTACATGGCGCGTGCCGCATTTTTGATGGATCGGCTTATGGGGCGCGTCGGTTTGTCGGGCAGATCTGTTCTACCGCTTGTATCTGGATTTGCGTGTGCTGTTCCCGCAATCATCGGTTCGCGCAGCATTCAAAGCCGCTCTCAAAGACTCGCAACAATTCTTATTACACCACTGATGACCTGTTCAGCGCGTTTGCCGGTGTACACATTGCTCATTGCAGCGTTCATTCCGTCGGTGACTATTTTGGGTGCGTTTAATCTGCAGGGATTGGTTCTTGCGGGTCTGTATTTGGCAGGAACTCTGAGTGCTTTCGCTTTTGCTGCTGCTTTGAAGTTTTTCAACGTCATGGGCACTGGTGGTCATTTTGTTCTTGAATTGCCCACTTACCGTGTTCCCTCGCTGCGCACCGTTATTCGCGGGCTCTATGAACGTGCTGTTGCGTTTTTGGTGAGAGCAGGAACGTTGATTCTCTCTATCATGGTTTTGTTGTGGGCGATTTCAACGTTTCCCCGACCTCCTCAGGATGCCCGCGAACCCGCAATTCACTACAGCATTGCTGGACGTTTGGGTCAGGTTATTGCGCCTGTTCTCGAGCCCGTAGGCTTCAATTGGAAAATTTCCGTCGCAATGATTCCTGGCTTTGCTGCGCGTGAGGTGTTGGTCAGTGCATTGAGCACTGTTTATGCTGTTGAAGCAAAAGGCGATGAAGATTCGTCTGCCCTGACAGAGCGCATCAAGGAAGATTGGTCATTGCCCACGGCGTTGGCCTTGCTCGCATGGTATATCTTTGCACCCCAATGTCTGGCCACATTCGCTGTGATGCAGCGGGAAACACGTTCGTGGAAATGGACACTGGTGAGTTTCTCTGTGCTTTTGATTGTTGCGTGGTTGGCTGCTTTTGTTACCTATCGAACAGCGTTGATTTTCATTTAGGCCAAAGCGAAGGAGGGAGCATGACATTTCTAGATTGGATTGTGTTTCCCGTTGTGGCCATTGCAGCTGTTGTCGTTCTGCGTAAGCTGTTTGGAGACAATCCACATAAGGGATGTAAGGGATGTTCGATCTCTTCAAAAGCAAAACAGACAACGACGACATCATGGAGTTCATCCACTCCTCGGACATGAGCCTTCATCAGCGCGCCGTGTTTGCGGATGATGTGAATGCATGGCTCAAGAAGATCTGCAACGAGCGGACTTCTGATCTCGGGTTGCATGCAGAAGCATATAAAGAAGATTTTGATCTTGCCAAACTTCCCGACGACTGGGGCGCATTTCCTTCACTCGACGCCAATGATGTCAGGGCAAAACTATTCCATGACTCAGGAATCGCCTTTGCTTGGCGTTTTGGTGCAATTGTCTTTGTGGAAGTTCCCAAAGAACAGCGTCATCGGGAAGTTGAACTACTCAGACAGTCTCTGGGACTTCCAATGCGTGAACCACGAGTCACGGCCGAAAAGTTTCTCATTTTCGTTGATGCAAACCGGACAGCTCAAGTCGAATACAACCGCCTTGTCTTGCCTTCTATCAATCAGGAGCGACTCGGTGCAGTCGCACAAACACTCGCTCAGAGTGTGGCCATGGAATATTACGAATTAGTCGTAACACAGGCCAAGAAACGGGTTTTGTCGATGCTCGACAGCGTGCGCCGACGTGGGCGCATTGTGACTCCGGCGATAAGGCTGAATAAGCAGATTGCCGATGCATCAATGGCTCAAGCTGAAGTGGTGGGTGTCCTTCACCTCTTAGACAAACCCGACATTCTTTGGAACGATGCGGAAATGGAATCCATTTATGTGGATCTTCGTAATGCTTTCGATCTCGAGGAACGCTTCAAGGCGATTGAATATAAGATAGACACCATCAAGGAAACTTTACGCATCGTTCTTGAAGCTCGAAACAGTGCTTTAGCTCAGCGACTTGAAATTGTGATTATCCTGCTTGTCGGGATAGAAGTGATGTTTTCACTTTTTGCACGCTTTCGTTTGTTCGGTTGGTGAGTGCTTGTACGATTTTAGCAGATGCCGATACCGAGTCTGTTGCGCGCGCGGGCTGAGATTGCTGAGTCCTCTGTAAATTCCGATCGTAAAAGCAGGAGCGAATGAGGCGCATTTGACCCTCTGCATGTTGAGGCGCAATCGAGGCGAGTCCGCCGCTGAGCAAGTCAAAACGACCAGAGTGTTCGTCCACGAGTAATCCACGTGTTCCAAAAACTGCGCATTCTTCTAGTGTGTCGTCATTGTCGGTCAGAACGCACGAAGCCAGAGAGATGACGGCAAGTCGCTGTTGATAATTGAGTCGCGGCAAAATCACAGCACAAGAGTTCAGAGAGCCTATTTCGTTGTTGAGTCGATGCACAACATCTTCGGTCATGCCAAGCACAACAGGCATGATGTCAAAGCCTCGCAGTCGAATCGTAGTCAAGAGATCGACCTGACTTCTGATACAGCTCTCGGAATTTAGGTGAATCAAAAAGAACTTCCCGCTGTTCATGAGATGCACGATTTCTTCATTGAGCGTTCGAGAGAGTGTTCGTGTGAGAATATCGGAGGCAGCCTTTCTAAAAGGAAGTTGATGCGCATCGGATAACGTGCTGCCGACGACGTAAATTGAATTTTCGCTGATACCTTCATGAAGCAACATGTTTTTAGCGTGGACTGTTTGAGCAAAAAGAAGGTCAGAGATGATAGATATCGACTTGACTGCTTGCTGAGTGTGACGACTGGGCGACAAAGTCATTGAGGAACGGTAGGGGTCACAGATATGCGCAATTGAGATTTGATTCTGGAATGCCGTCATTGCGGCTGAGAAAGAATGTTCTCCGTGGCCGAAGTTCAAAACCCAGTCTGGCCTTCTCCTTTCCCAAAGCTCCGCCAGCAGGATTCCAAATTCGCTGAGATAAACACCCGATTCAGTTTGAGTTCCACGAATCTTCCAGTCGATGTCAGATTGCAGCGAGAGGCTTCGCAAGGCCTCGGAAATATCGCTCGCAGGGGGCTGAATGGTGATGAGTCGAACGTTAAATACGTCATGCTTGAGCAGTTCATGAACAACCGGTGCAATGTGAAGAATTTCGCGTTTGTGCCCGACGACAACATCAAGATTGATCCGCGTGTCTATGCTCATAACATCCTCCAACTGCAAAAATTGGAGTTAGTCCCGGACCGCTCAGCCGGCAATGTCTGAATCTTGAAAGGGCGAAAGAGACGCCCCCGAAGAGCGTCTAACGCGCAGTATTCAGAACATGGCACATATAGATAAAGTTTTTAATGAGCCTGTCGCCATCGCGGGTTGGATGAGGCGTTTCCGGATGACATTGCACAGAGTAGATTGGTTTTCGCGGATGCACGAGCGCATCAACTTCGCATTCTGGACTCGTCATCGCAATATGAAGATCCCATTCTGCGCGAGGCTTTTTGACCTCTTGTTCGTGCCACGTGTGGCTCCAAAATTCTTTTGGCCAAAGGCTCTCGATTGTTTTGCGGACCCGCGTATGAACGGGGTGGTGCGCGATGCTGGATGCCTTGTCACTGAAAAGGTTCATCCATTCTTTTTCGGTCCAGTTGATGGTTGTTTGCACGGCTTCACGAAAGCCAAGATCTTTTTTATTTCCCGAGAAGTAATCGTTGTCGTTCAGGGTTGCTGTCAAGAGCGCCATCTTTGGAGATGTGACTTGTTTGCCACGTGGGACCTGATAGCGCCTGTGGGGCAGCATGTGACGGTTGTCGATGAAATCCACTTTTGCGTTGTGTAAGTCGCCCAGCATTTGGTGAGAAAAACAGATGCCTAGAAAAGGAATGTGAGCGTCGAACACATTTTTGATGAGGAGTTGCTTCATGGACGGCAGCCACGGTGGATTTTCAGTGACGTTGGCCGTGCTGCCCAATCCGAAAACGCCCGCATATAAGTGGTCCTCAAATGCTGTGGCGAGAGGATCCTCGGTCGACAGTGCAGGACATTTGATAATGATAGAACGCAGCGAGAATTCGGAATGTTCGGCCAGTTCTCCAAACAGCATAGAGATGCGGTTATAAGCCACAGTTTCGGGCTCATTTTTGGCCGGATCGACAATAAGAATATCGTGCAGGCGTCTTTTCACAGGATCCTCCAGAGTCGGGCAGTGCACCCTCGGTGACCTGTGACTTTTGACACAAATTTGCTGTGCACGGAAGGCTTCATTCTCTTGGGGAAAAACATTCGGAATTTCACGAAATGAAGGTCCCGACCGAACGGACATTTTGTTTAAATGGCCGGCACGGGAGGGGTCGGTAGGTGCCGGTCAAGTCCTCCCGAGGAATAAAAAGGAGGGTATAATGCCAGCAGTTGCAAAAGCCCTTGTGAAGAAAAAACCCACAATCGTGCTTCAGAAGACTCGCAATCCGCTTTCTGAAGGACAAAGGGCTGACATCGTCAGAGCGCTTCAGCCTGTGCAGTGTGCAGCTATTGAGCTGTATTTGCAGGTGAGAAACGCGCATTGGAACGTGCGTGGAAACAGCTTCTCTGGCTTGCATAAACTCTTTGATGAAACAGCGGGAGAACTGAATGAAATTGCGGATTCGCTTGCAGAGCGAGTCTCTATTTTAGGTGGAGAGCCTATTGCGTCTGTGCAGAAGCTTGCCGCGGTTCCGCAGCTGGCTGATGCTCCTGCAGGAATGAAGGGACAGGATGAGTTTGTTCGCTTGATTTCCGACAGACTGGCTTTCTACATTCAGATGCTCTGTGACGCGATTACTACATTCGAGAAGAACGGTGATTACGTTTCTCAGGATATTTGCGTCAAAGCCTCAGGTGTTCTTGAGAAGAAATTGTGGATGACCGAATCTCACGTCTATAGCCGCACATGAAATCCGCGCGGTTGCGCGGGTGCAAAGTTCACCAGCACATGCATTCGAGTGTCTCGTTTTCAGCGAGATGACATTCCTGCTGGTGGTTCATAAACCCGTGCACCCGTCCGTCATGAAACTCGACACGCGTTGGAATCTTTTGCGGAGTCGAGTCTGATTTTTCATCGAACATCACCGGAGACTCGGATACCAGTACACTTCGACTTCCCCAACGGGCGCCTTGGTCTGTGTACTCCTGAATGAGATCCCGAAGACCTCGAATGGCTTCTTCATGCGTGAGAATTGTGGGTAACGACTGATTCAATGGTGAAGAAAGTTTTTCGACTGTTGTCGAGAAACGAGGGTCGGGGCTTCGAATGAGTGATAATTGATATTTTCGCGCACCGCGTGCCACAGGTTGCAGCGACAGTTGGAAATAATGACTTCTATATTTAAAATAAAAGTTTAAATCGACAATAAAACCCGACTCAGGAACGAACTCTGAAACGTTGAGCTTTGCCTCGTCCATCGATACACGAAAGGAATCCGAGAGCTCGGCTGCGGAGCGTTTGCAGCTTTCGTGTGGTTGAAACGCAGATGCTGAGGCTGCAAATCGCATGGGCGGATTGCGTGTCAACTTCCTAAGGAATTCTTCTGGCTCAACTTTTTTGAGACGGTTTACTTTTTGAAACTCAGGATGCTGTGTTTGCGTCTGAGGCGTTTCAATTTCTGAGTCAATTGCGTTGAGGTGAACGTTCCGCATTGGACTGCTCAGCAATAAAGCGAGTGCAAGAACCCCAACAATCTGCCCTATTTTTTTGTTCATGGATTCGTCCTTCGGAGTGGCAGATAGCGAAGGGGATCCTGTGCATTGCCCTTAAGACGGATTTCGAAATGAACATGCGGGCCGGTAGAAAGGCCGCTTGATCCACTTTTGGCGATGACGTCTCCTTGAACGACAACCTTTCCTTGTGCGAGGCCAAGAAGAGAGGAATTGTGCCCATAGACTGTTTCAAATTGGCCGTGATGTGCCACTTGAACCAAGTGGCCGTAGCCAATTTGACTCCATCCGGAGAATGAAATGTGTCCCGTGGCCGAGGCCAGAACATCCGTACCGCTCGCTGTGGAAATGTCGATTCCTGAGTGAAAGGTATTGAAGCGTGGTCCAAAGCCCGACGTTACGACTCCCCCAGACACTGGCCAAATAAAGTTCACGTTTGTTGATGAATCTGTTGATTTTGTTCCAACGGTAACGGGAGTGACGCCTCCATCTTTTGGTTCTGGTTGGATGGGACGCGCCTTGATGTCTTGCAAGACGTGCTCTGTGAAAAGAAAGCCTTCTGTCAGTTTGCAATGTGGTGAAGCGTTGTCGTCAGGTTGAAGGAAGATCTTAAAATGAGGGCCGTTTATCGAATGCACCAGAGAGGGTGATTGGCGGAGTTCGATTCGCGTGCCTTCGCTGAGTTGGCATTTCTCGGACGCAGAGAGTTGCGCAGACTGCGAAGTGTTTGCTTTGAGAAATGTGGGTTTAACGATAACAATCGAGACAGAGAATTCAGACGCCGACTGTGCAGATGAGTCAACGGATGTTTTGCCGCACGAAGCTACGCCGACAATCATCATGAAAAGCATTAACCTCTGAGGCGCACCTTTGACTCTCATTTGAGGTCCTCTCTGCCAATCGAATCAGCCCGCCAATCTAGAGTAAATAACCAACAAAAAACTTAAATTTACCTCCAAAATATTGACCGAAAACGAAGTCTGCGCCGAGCCCAGCATCGGCATTGTTCTTAAATCTGTGCGTCCATCCAAGCTCAGCAGCGGGTTCTAATCCAAAGCCATTAGACCCAAGCTGAAAAATCAGCTTTGGGCCTCCAACAAATCCCGAAAGCGAGAGTGGTTTTTCCCACATGAGACCGCGCACAGAAAAAACATGTGTCCCATAAAGCTCTGCGCCGAGAGTTATGTTTTCAAGGATTACGGGACCTGTGTCGGCACTAATTGATGCACCACCGCTGGGCAAGGCGCCTAACGACAAACCTGCACGCACAGGCGTGGCAAAAATCTTATCCTGACAGAGAGCAGTACCCGAGCCAAACGTGACGGCACAGATCAAAGTGGAGAGTACCGTCCTCATGGAATATCCCTCCGGAGCAAAACGTATTTGTGTGTTTGGGTGGGTTGCGCAAACTGACCATGCGATTGACCTATACGTTCGCTTCTATTTCCAGAGCGAATCAACGCACCAGTCGTTTTAAGAATGTTATTCTCAAAACAGTAATTGGATATCTCATACGTGAGCGCATTCGCGATGCCTTTCGAACGATGGTCAGGATGAACAGCGACAGTCTTATAAATAAGTTCGTCGTTTTCGATAAAGCAAAAGGCAAATCCCGCAATTTGTCCGTCCGGTGACGTACAGATGCGTGAAGCGTCCATTTTGCTTTTTCGAGCGAGTGCGGTTGTCGATCCGGCAAAAAGTTCAAATGGAATTTTTTCAAACATCGGGTTATCTGCAAATGCAATATTCGAGAGTGTGAAAACGTCTTTCAGATCTGAGATGAATTTTTGGTCCTTTTCAAAGGGTCTGAACACGTATCCTTGTGTGATAACGGCCTCATAATCGGCGTGAATTTTTTTGAGATACGCCTTCCAATGTTCAACGGCTCCAAGCTCATAAGAAAGACTTGCGAAGTGTATGAATTCCTGAAAGCCGCAACGCATGAAGAGTTGTCTGTGGGTATCAGGTGCATTGGGTTCCCACGACTTGTCGATTGTCGCTGGGTCTTCTGGATTTCTAATTTTGAAACGGTAGTTGAACCAACTATTAAAATCCATGGGCGCAACAACACCCTGAGCACGATTGTCGGCAAGCCATTGCAGTGCTGTCCTGATCAATTCCTCGCCGGCCGCGCGCCCATCATCGGAGTCAATGCATTCAAAAAATCCGATGGAGCTCTCCGCAGGACGAGCCTCGGGTATGTCTGCACCAATGCGAGCCAAAACGTCTCCGGTGTGTTCCGAGGAAGCTAGCCAAAATTCGCATTTTCTTTTGTCACCATAACGGATAAGTTGCATCCAGAGCTCGGAAGAGGAGGCCTTTGGCGATTGTGAGGTCGCCAGTTGAGCTCGGTCTGGGAGACCTGCAAAAGAGTTTTCAAACGTTGCCGTGTCGGCCGCTTGGCTCCGGCTGATGATCTTCAGGGACTGCGCCACGGCGAAACTCTCCTTTGCCTTCTGATTCAGGCGGATTGCTTGAGGTCTTTAGGACTGTAGGTCTGAATGACTTCTTGCATTGCCTCAGAGACATCGGTGTATGAATCAAAATATGAAAAGGTTTTTGGAAAATTTCGTCGAGAATATTGCGCGAGCTGATAGGGACTCTGACCTTTTTGTGAACGAACCTCATTCGACAGACGTTCTACCTGTGCTCTCAGATGTCTCCGAGATTGGCATAGGTCCTCGATAATGAAAATATTTGCCCTTTTGGGAGTTGTGTAATTTTTCATTGTTTGTCGGAGAAGCATGATGTTGAGGTTGCGCACGAGAGGGTTGCTCTTCTCAAAGATATAGCGCAGCAAGTGTTCGTCGATTTGCACGTGCCGAGCCTCGTCTAGCATGTGAAATTGATGAACCTGATAGTGAAGAGGGTCGAGCTTTTTCATGCCTTCATCGCGCTGTTGAGTCCGATAGTGTGAAAAATAGTCAATAGTTTTCTCTTCAAAAAGAAGTGCGACCCAGATCCAGAAATTTAGATGCCGGGGCATTGCCGCCATCATTTTAACGAGCCGGTCTTCGTATTTTTTGAGACGTAGAAAAAAGTAGTCACTCTGAGAGTATCGGTCCGGATTACACATCCGATTCAGCCGTCGGAACATCTCCGTGTGTTTCACTTCTTCTTCGAGAAAGATTTCCAGACATCTTTTGAGGTCAGCAGAAACTCCAACTGACCAGGGAAGGAGCCCTTCGACAACTTTACAAAGAAATCTGTCCTCGAGAAAAATGAATTGTTCACTCACATACTGCGCAAAGAGTTGATTGTAAGCTCGCCTGTCATCTTCGTCGAGAACACTTTTGTAGGATGGACAATGATACAGGGCTGTGAGCGACTCCGGAAAAAAATACAGTTCTGAGTTCACACCTTTGTGCCACGCAATCTTGTCTATGCTGTAGGCGTGCTTGGTTGCATTCTCGGCAATTGTATTCAACTCTGGCAAACTCATGGCTATATGCCTCACTTGCCTTAAAGATATCGAGGCTTCGGACGTTTTTTTAGAAAACTGAAGCTAATTTTAAACAAAATAAACTTAATCTAAAGTTATCCGTAAATTGCCCGAAAACCCAGTGCACAAGTGCGTTAGGGGGTTGGTGTGTCTGCGCCACATGGGAATTGTACCGTCCGTGCCTTGCACAGGATTGAACAACATCCCGAGAAACTAGCCTTATGGTCTGCGCGGCACGGATTCATTTCGTTCCGGCAACTCGGTCATTTGGCTGCGTCGGTGCAGTCCAAATGTGCTGACCACGGACTCGGTGTCGGTGACCCTGTCGTCGTCATGGCTTTGCCTTCGCCTGCGCTCTACGCATCTCTTGTTGCTCTCATGGGATTAGGGTGTCCTGTTGTTTTTATTGAACCTTGGATGCCTGCCCAACATATTTCTTCCACGCTCCGAATGATTGGTGCAAAGGCATTTTTTTCAGACTCGTTTGGTCGTCTTTGGGGTATGCGCTCTGCGCAGTTGCGGGCATTACCGCGTATCAATGTTGTTAAATCGTCAGTTGAACCAAATCTCGACCAGTTGCGTGTTGTGCCTGTTGATCCAAAACAGCCCGCGATCATTTCTTTCACAAGTGGAACAACAGGCGCCCCCAAGGGAGTTGTGCGCACACATGAATATTTGTGGTCGTTGCATGAAATCCTTGTCAAGTATGGACAAGATGACCAACTGAATGGTCCTGATCTAACAATCTTTCCAAACCTTGTCTTGTTCCACATTGGAACAGGTCGTGGATCGTTGCTTGTTCCACAAAACTGGTCATTATCTTCGTTACAGCGCATGAGAGAACTCGATAAAGATCTTTGGCCCCAGTCATTGTCCTGCGGGCCGGCCTTCTTGAAGAGACTGATCGACTATAATGCTCTTCCCCAAAGTCTTCGTCATATTCATGTGGGCGGCGCATTGGTGGAGT
>CAYWSV010000020.1:13760-29037 GCA_964460155.1 uncultured Oligoflexia bacterium
TCTTGAAAATACAATGAAGGCCCTTCCGCGTGCGTCGATCAAGCAGGTCTATGGTGGAACCGAAGTTGAGCCTGTCGCCATTTGTGACGCGCGTGTGAGCGTCGAGAAGTCACGGCGCAAAGGATACACTCACGCTCTCAACATTGGATTCCCAATTGATGAGATCAGAACAAAGTGGGATGAGCAGGGTGTCTTATGGGTGTCCGGCCCCAACGTCTGTTCTGAGTATTTGGCGAATCAGCATGACAATTTACTAAACAAGCAGCGCGATGAATCTGATGTTCTCTGGCATAGGACAGGCGACAGAATTCTAACAGATGATGATGGTTTATGGTTTGCAGGTCGTGCTGTTCAGAGTTTTGAGGATTTTTTGTTTGAGCAGAAACTCTATGCAAAGTTGGGCCACACGCGCGCTTTTCTACACAGAGACAATAACGGTCATGGGTTGGTTATTGCCGACGATGGAAAGACACACGTTCAAGACGTTGTTCGTTCTTTGGGTACTGAAAATTTCACTGTGTGGAATGGTCTGATTGCTCGAGACAGAAGACATAGGTCACGAATCGATCGGACGGCGACATGGGAAAGGAGCCTGAGGATGCAAAGGTGGTGGACGTACCTTAAAGAACGTAGTCCTCTGGTTGTTCTTCTTTTGCTGTCTGCAGGACCGCTAGTGAGCGGTTTCTTTTTAAGTCAAGTTCACGGTCAATGCGCATCTTTGCCACGATCTGTGTGCCTATCAGGATCTCCAAGTATCGCATTGTCGTTCTTGGCGATCTCTGCATCGGTCATCTTCATGATTCTCGCGCGCATGATGGACGAAATGAAGGATCTCGAAAAAGATAAAATCGCCAATCCAACTCGGCCTCTGCCACGAGGTCTGATTTCGCCGTCGGAGATGAACAAGGCCATCTTTGTTGTGTTTGGTTTATTGATGATCTTTACAGGTGGAGTCTTTGCTTATGGCGGACTTTTGCCTGCAATTCTTTTATTCGCATCATGTCTGTATTTGTGGCTGATGTATAAAGAGTTTTATATCGGCAAAGGGCTAGCCGATTTTCCATTGGTGTACGCTTTGTCGCATCAGGCTGTCGGAATTCCTCTTTATCTGTTTGGTGTTTCACTTTTTGCTCCTGCATTTGCAGAGACACAGCTTGCGTGGATTTACGTTGGCACAAACGTTGCAGCATCAATCAGCTATGAATTTACCCGAAAACTTAAGCCCGATGCACACCCAGCTGCGAATACATACAGACACATTTATGGCCTTCAAAAGGCCGGTTTAATTGCATTCGTTTTTCAGGTTTTATCGATTCTCTTTGCTCTCTATGCTCACAACTCTGGTTTCGTTGGATTAACTGTTCTCATAGCCCTACAGACTCTGGTGTCGCTCCTGATTCTCTTCGTGATCAGGAGTGATACCAAGCATAAACTTGCAGAAGGCCTGACAGCCTTGGTGGTGTTGATGTCGGCGTGGATGGGAATTTTTGTAGTTCTTAAGTTATAAGGCAGGAGTTTTTATTCATGGGCGAATCATCGACCACTTTTGTTCTGACTCCAGCAACTTCTGACTCTGTTATTCGCAGTGTGGGTGGAGGTAAGGCCTACAACCTTGCCAAATTATCGAATGCAAAATTTCCTGTGCCCGAGTGGATCTGTCTCAGTGCGGATGCTCTTGATTTCTTCCTTGACCATCATGGCCTCACAGGAAGTGTCTCGACAGAAGGGTTGCATCCTGAAGATATCGAAAAAAATGTGCTTGATCTCTATTTAGACAAACCGATTCCCCTCAAAATTCGCGAGGAGCTTGTTCTTCATTTGGAGCGAACAGGACTCATCGATGGTTTTGTTGCTGTGCGTTCGAGTGGCTTGGATGAAGATTCCGGAGACAACTCATTTGCAGGTCAGTTTTCATCGTTTCTCTTTCAAAAGGGACCGGATGCCATTTTCAAGAGTATCTTGCGGTGTTGGGCCTCGGGTTGGTCTGCGCGTGCGCTCGCTTACAGAAAAGAACGCAGATTATCGCTCAGTGGTATTCGCGTGGGCGTTGTGATTCAGCGGATGGTCAACGCTGATGTTGCGGGTGTGTCTTTTACACGCAATCCTGTTGATGTAACCGATAGGGATCACCTTCTGTTGAGCAGCGTGTGGGGATTGGGTGAAGGTCTTGTCAGTGGCCTTCTTGCCTCTGATGAATTCAAGGTGAACCGCAAGACTCTCGAGAGTGTACAAACACTGGCTGAAAAGAAAACAGCCTTGCGCCATGCTCCCGCGGGCGGGCTCGTCGAAACTGCGGTTGATTCTCAAAAGGTTCAGGTCGCGAGTTTGAGTTCTGTCGAGCTTAAATCGATTTCTAAAATGTGTCTCGATGTCGAACAGCGTTTCGGTTCTGCTCAGGACATTGAGTGGGCGATTGCCGGGGGTCAACTTTTTCTTTTGCAGGCACGTCCTATAACGACCCTTCCTCCTGAAGGACTTTTTGACGAAAAATGCGCGGGTGGTGATTATATCCTTTGGGATAATTCAAACATCATTGAGAGTTTTTGCGGTGTCACAACACCGTTGACCTTTAGTCATGTGAGTCGTTGCTATCAGGAAGTGTACTATCAGTTTTGTCGTTTGATGCAGGTTCCTGATAAAGTGATTGCCGAAAATGAATCCACATTTCGCAATATGCTGGGACTCATTCGCGGACGAGTTTATTATAATTTAGCCAATTGGTACCGTCTTTTGTATTTGTTTCCGGGCACAGCACAAAGCAAATCCTTTATGGAAACGATGATGGGAGTCAAACAGGGACTCAAGCCCGAGATTGCTGCTCTCTTTGATTTTACAAAAAATCCGGTCGAATACTCGGCTTGGGCGCGGCTGCGGTTGTTTGCAACTCTGTTGAGTCGATTGTTTTTTGTGCGCCCATTGATTGATGCTTTTGAACAGAGAGTGGATGCAATCGTTGCTGAGGGAAAGCATAAAAACTTCAGAAGCATGTCTCTTCAGGAACAGGTTGCATACTATCATTCGCTCACCGAACGCGTGCTGAAACACTGGCAGGCT
Source organism: uncultured Oligoflexia bacterium (assembly GCA_964460155.1). Lineage (GTDB taxonomy): Bacteria > Bdellovibrionota_B > Oligoflexia > Silvanigrellales > Silvanigrellaceae > RFOM01. The sequence continues at coordinate 16,815 of CAYWSV010000020.1, forward strand.
CCCATCGTCAACGACACCCGCTGTATGGTCTTTTTTGGTTTGCTCAAGGCGCTCGTTGGCGCGTGGATTGGAAAGAGCGAGGATGCTGCAACCCTGCAAAACGATCTCCTTTGCGGGCAGGGCGATTTGGAGAGCACCGAACCAACCCGGATGTTGATGCGTATTGCTGGCGAAATCGACAACGGGCCAGAAAATCGAAGAAGTTGGTTGATGTCGACTAGCTCTTTTGATGCATGGGCTGCCATGCGTGAGCACGGAGTTTTTCCTGAACTGTACCTTAAATTTAAAGAGTTTCTTGATCTTTACGGTTTCCGTTGTGTCAATGAGCTTAAGCTCGAAGAGCCCGATTTACATGATGATCCCTCTTTTGCGATTGAGGCTGTTGCCAGTTATGTGCGCATGAAGAGCTATTCAATTGAGGCTATGGAAGAACGGGAAAAGGTCATAAAGCAAAAGGCTGAAGAGAAAGTCAATGAAAGCCTCGTTGGAATTTTGGGCTGGATCAAAAAGCCCATCTTCAATTGGATTCTCAAGCATGCGCGCAGTGCCGTGCGCGATCGAGAGAATCTGCGATTCGACAGAACAAAGACGTTTGGAATTGTTCGACATCTGTTTCGCGGGTTTGGGAGGAATCTTGCGGCGCTGAATGCAATTGAACAGCCCAATGACGTTTTTTATCTGACAATCGATGAAATTATTTCATTTACCGAGGGGCGTTCGTCCAGCCTTCTTCTCAAGCAGTGCGCGCTTATGCGTAAAGCTGAATTCGAAGAGTACCGCAAAACACCCGCTCCGCCCGACCGCTTTACAACTCGTGGTGCGGTCGGTGCGTCTTTAAGTTGGCCACAGTTGCTTGCCGCACAAGACTTGTTAGCACGGGATCAGCCCGTGTCTTCGGATCCGAACGTATTGCTTGGGACAGCCTGCTGTCCGGGCGTTGTTGAAGGAATTGTGCGCGTTGTAGTCAACATGAGCGATGCGCAGGGTTTGAATGGTGAGATTCTGGTCACCGAACGGACTGACCCCGGTTGGGTTCCACTCTATCCGGCATGTAGCGGTCTCCTGATTGAGCGCGGCAGTCTACTCTCGCACTCGGCAGTGGTGGCGCGCGAACTTGGGCTTCCCACAATTGTGGGTGTGCGGGGTGGGCTTGTCAGTCGTCTGAAAACAGGCATGCGCGTTCGCATGGATGCAGGGCGTGGCGAGATCCACATTCTCTCGGAGAGTACCTAAATACACAGAATAAGCTTCCTACGACGGAGTACGACTATGACCAACGGGCATGTTTTTGAAGGACGACGAGTCTCGTTGCTTTACAAGTTGGGTGATGTGAACGTCGCTGCTCTTTCGGAGCTCGATTTTCGAGTTGAATCAGGAAAATTTACCTGTCTTGCGGGTCCTTCGGGCTCGGGAAAGTCGACGCTCTTGAACCTTTTAGGTCTGATTGAACCTATGCAAACGGGAGAGCTTTTTTATTTTGGTCGTTCGATTGCTGGACTCTCTGAAAAACAGATGAATCACATCCGCAGACATGAAATTGGATTTATTTTTCAGAATTTTTATCTGATTGATGTTCTGACTGCAGAGGAAAATGTTGAATATTTTTTGGCGCGTCAGGGGATCTCAGCGCATGATCGTTTGAAAGCTGCGCGTCTTGCGCTTGAGTGGGTTGGTTTGGGAGAACATCGAGCGAAGCGTCCGCAACAGATGAGCGGAGGCCAGCGCCAACGTGTTGCAATTGCGCGTGCCCTTGCAAAAAAGCCGAAGGTGATACTTGCCGATGAGCCGACAGCAAATTTGGATTCAAAAACAGGGCTCAATATTTTAGAGCTTTTGAAACGTGCATGCAGCGAATATGGACACTCTGTCGTCATGGCAAGCCACGATCCACAGGCAATTTCGCTGGCTGATACTCTTGTCCGTCTGCGTGATGGACGTCTTGCGGAGGGACAATGAGATGTTGCTTAAAGTCGCACTCAGAAGTCTCCTGAGAAACAAAAGGCGCACGCTTGTCACGTTGGCTACGGTGGCTGTGGGTGCTTCTGCTTTATTTATTTTTAGGGGATTCAACACGGGTTTGCTCAATGAGTACCGCAAGAATGCGGTTCATGCACATTATGGAAACGGACAGGTCAACACAAGCGGATATCGCGATAAAGTTTTGCCTAAGCCTTGGGAGGCTTGGATTGCTAATCCTGAATCTGTTTTGAAGACTTTGCTCTCTGTCGATGGTGTTGAGAAGGTATTTCCGCGTCTCGAATTCGCTGCTCTCGTCTCCAATGGAACCCGATCTTTGGGGTCACGAGGAGTTGGAATTGATGGTCAGGCAGAAGGTGACTTCTTTTACACCATTAACGTTATTCAGGGGCAGCCACTGCGGGGCGAGTCTGAGGGCATCGTTCTTGGACGTGGTTTGGCCTACTCACTCGATGTTCAAGTGGGTCAGCGGGTGACTTTATTGACCAATACGATTCATGGCACCCTGAATGGCTCTGACTTCAATGTTGTAGGAATTTTTCACACGGGTTCGCGTGAACTAGACGATGGATTTTTTCAAATTCAATTGCCACAAGCTCAGCGACTGATGGATACCGAGAAAGTTGAAAAAATTTCTTTGGGTTTGCGCAATCATGATGAATGGCCACGTGTTGAAAAACAAATTGAACAATCGCTGCCACAATTGGAAGCGACTCCGTTCGAAATTCTGGACAAAATTTATTATCAAAATTCAGTTGATTTCTTGAATGCTCAATACCTCATTGTGAGGCTCATTATTCTGTTTGTTGTCGTGCTGGGAATCTTTAATACAGCGACGTCTTCAATTCTGGAGCGAACGCAAGAGTTTGGAATGCTCCGCGCCAACGGAGAATCGAAGAAAGAAATTTTGTCTCTTATTGCACTTGAAGGATGTATTTCTGCATTCATCGGCGCATGCTTGGGGTTGGTCTTTGTTTGGTTGACGAATCTTACGCTCTTAAGCGACGGCTTTTTTATGCCCCCGGGGCCGGGAATCACACGCTCCTTTAAAACGTTTATTGAGTTGCAATGGTCGATGGCTGCGGAGGCCTTAATTCTGACTGTAGTAGCTGGCGGATTGGGCAGTTTGTTGGCCGCTTTCAAGGTTCTACGCATGTCGATTAGTCAGGCTTTGCGACAAGCAGGATGAGTCATTTATGAGCTTGGCATGGCTAGAGTGGAATGGGGTTCTTTATTGGGCTGAACACAGACGTGTGCCGTTTGAGCCTCGTTCCGCACTGAGTGGGTTGATTGATGGCATTTGGCAGCTTGCGCCCGGCTCTGCGCACTTCATTCTCAGAAGCAGAATATATACAGATGCACCCTTAACCGAACTGTGTCGGGGTGCGCTGTTGATCTGTGCCAAGCGTGCATCTTTTGTTGGGCAGGTTCCCCAGATTATCGCAAGTCGAATGATTCAAGGACTCGATGCCATACAGGTTTGGCCTGAAAGTCATCGTTCAGACAGGTCTTTGGCTTTGCTTCCTCCGCCATACACAGGGACTTTTCGGGCCGAGCAAAACCGCTCTATCGAATGTTGGTTGGTGTCTCGTGAGGGGCGATTGTTGGCTACCGCCGCGAACTCAGCAGGCCGCAATCGGACTCGGCATGCCGAAATGAATCTTCTGTCGAGTTGGTGGATGCGTGAGAGTCGACCTTTGCCTCGCGGTGGGCGGCTCATCGTCACGCGTGAGCCTTGTGCGATGTGTGCCGGAGCGCTTTGGGAATGCATTGAGGACCGCGATGATTTTGAAGTGATTTTTCTGGAGCACGAACGAGGCTCGGCATCACAGCGGTCTGTGCTCAAGGGTCATACGATTCTTCGACACTGTCCAAATTATAGTCATGAGGATGAGCTTTTAAATATCTGAAATTATTAATTTTTAAATTGGCCTCCAAGTTGCTCTCCTGTCGGCAGACGTGCCGATCCCCCAATGGGGATTCTCATTCAGGAGAACAGCCATGACTCACAAGTTCATCAAAAACTGCAGCAACGCATTTTTTGCTGGTGCTCTTTCGTTGCTGACGGTTGTTTCTGTTGGTTGCTCGTCGCAAGACAACGCTGCGTCTGACGCTGATTCTCAGGTGATGTGGATGCAGACCAACAAGACCGATGACGCATCGGTCAATAAAGCAATCAGCAGCAAACTTGCTGTTCAAATTAACCTCAAGACGAACCGGTCGACCTTGTTCAAAGACGGAAAAGCCATTGGGCAATGGAATATTGCCTCGGCCGATGTCACGGGCGAATTCCACGATAATATTCCTCAGACGACTCCAACGGGAATTTTCGCTGTCGAAGATATGCAGAAGTGCCCAACATGGCTGCCGCGTTCACCCAAGGATCCAAAAACGGGTAAGGTTGCTGCCAATGAACAAGAGCGCATGAAGATCATCAGAGAGAACCCCGATTTGTTTGGTCCTTGCGGATCAAAAAATCCTTTGGGCCAGTATGTGATTTGGTTCCACGGTGAATATGGAATTCACGGCAACGCTGCTGAATGGATTCTTGAGTTGGCAAACGCTGAGCAACGCCGCGTTTCAGGCGGATGTATTCGCAACCCAAATGCAAAAATTAAAGATCTTTTCCATCTTGTGATTGACACGTTCCCTCAGCTCGCCGGCTTCAAGAGCAAAGTGGTTGATATGGAAAAAGCGGCAGCCAAAGATCAGAAAACCTTGACTCAATCACTTTCAGGTGTCGACATGAAAGTCATTGTGGGTCACTGGGCACAAGATCCTGTTGCCAATGCCTCTAACAACAATCCTGCTCAGAATCCGCCCGTTGCGCCTCCTGTCGTCACTCCTGCTCCGGCACCGAAGAAGCAGAAGTGTCTTGTGAGTGGAGTGGATCCGGTTAAACAGGTGGCAATCGTTTACACGCAGTTGCCTGCAAATTTCGACAACGAAGTCAGCTTTTTCAACAAAGGTGAAATCGCGATTGTTACAGAAGAGATTGCGGGAACTGACTATGTGAGAACGGCCAGAGGATTGGTGAGCAAGAAGATGTTGAGCAATTGTCAAATCCAGAACTGATCCGTTTTCTGGTTTGTTCTGGCCTCATGCACGTCGCCCCGAATCATTTCTGATTCGGGGCTGTTTGTGTGCACTGTTTGTGATTTTTTTTAAGTCATTCCCAATCGAGAATTACTTATAGAACAAAGCAGAATTCGGGATGTTTCGCTTGGTGAAGTTTGGTCCTTTGTAGCTGACAACCAGATTTTGGTTGGAGATATTCTGGAAGTAGCTCACACGTAGCGCATGGTAGCCCACGGGCAAATTGATTGTTCCAGATCTCTCACGCAGAAGGTGAATACCACCATTTTCAACCACGAGCGTACCGTTAATCCACAACCGGCTGCCGTCATCGGAGTTGGTGTAGAAGGTGTATGTTCCTGCTCTCGAGATGTAGATGAATCCTTCATACATGAATCCGTAGTATTGGTTCTGAATTTTCGGAACCAACGAGAAATTCTGCAACAGGCCAGCCTTGATGGGAGCCATCTTTGGAAAGTCTGGAACGTCTGACCAAGGGATGACGGTTGTGTAGTGGTTGTAACGGATTCCCTGCTTGTATGCAGGTGCAGGCGTAGGTGTGGGCGTTGGTGCTGTTGTCGGGGCCGTCGTTGGTGCTGTGGTTGGAGCCACAGTTGGAACGGGTGTCGGCGATGGCGACGGCGCAGCCGTTGGAGCGGCCGTAGGTGCCACGGTTGGCGCAGCAGTTGGAGCCACGGTTGGTGCCACAGTTGGTGCTACGGTTGGAGCTGTGGTTGGAGCTGTGGTTGGAGCCACGGTTGGTGCCACAGTTGGAGTCGGATTTGTAGGTCCAGCGCTCACTTTCTGCAATGCTTTAGCAGCATTGATGCGTGTTCCAGTATCGACTTTTCCAACCAAAGCTGGAATGGCGTCACCCGTTGTCATAATCGCATCTTTGATTTGCAGATACGTCATCGACGGTTGTTTGCTCCAAATGAGCGTTGCCAGACCCGCAACGTGAGGCGTCGCCATCGAGGTTCCGTTGTAGGACTGATAGCCATTGTTCGGAACTGTACTGAGGATGTCGCTTCCAGGAGCTGCAATGTTCACGCCATCGCCGTAGTTCGAGAAAGACGAAAGCCCGTCTGTTGAGTCTGTGGCGGCAATTGCGAGAACGTTGTCGTACGTTTTGCTGTAGTAGGCCGGATAGTTCGCGGCAGCGGCGGTATCGTTACCAGCCGCAGCAATGAAGAGGACTCCTTTGTCGCGGGCTGAGGAAATTGCAGATGAGATCAGCGCGCTTGCTCCGCCACCACCATAGCTGTTGCTCGTGACGCGTGCGCCGTTGTTCACGGCATACATGATACCGTCATAGATATCGAAGTTGAATCCTGTTCCGTCGTCACCAAGAACCTTAACGGGCATGAGCTTCGCGTTCCAGCTGACTCCAGCCACGCCAACAGAGTTGTTTCCTTTGCCCGCAACCGTTCCGGCACAATGTGTTCCGTGTCCGTTGCCATCCATAGGGTTGTTGTTCACCCAATAGAAGTTCCATCCCTGAACGTCATCAATATAACCGTTGGAGTCGTCATCGACACCGTTGCCAGCAATTTCTTTGGTGTTCTTCCAGATATTGTCTTTGAGATCTTCGTGGTTGTAATCGATCCCTGTGTCGATAATGGCCACGGTGAAGTTCGGGTCACCCTGCCAGCTGTCCCACGCGGTCGGAGCCGAGATTTTCTGCATGCCCCACAAAGACGGCCACTTTGCATCGTTGGGTGCACCAATCGCTTGGTAGGCATAGTTGGGCTCTGCAAAAATCACAGAGCTCAAATTGTGCAGAGAGTTGATTGCCGTCGTCATTCCTTTGGAGCTGATGTCGCGGAGGTCAAAACGAAGGACTTCGTATTGGCTTTGCGCGTTAGCTTTTTTGGAATTCAGTTTCAGCTGACCTTTTGCAATTGCCAAGCCGTTGATTTCAACGCCACCCACAGCCGTGATGCTTGCTGCATCACCAATATTTTTAAAGTTGCGCACATCACCCGAGCGGTGCTTGAGCGGAAGTGACTCGCGCCAGTCGGATTTTGCAAGCACAACGAGCTGTCCGGCTTTGGTTTTCTTGCTGAGGTTTTCACGTGAATAGGTTTTCATGAGAAAGTCGGTATTGATACCCACGTCCTGAGCGGCAGGAGGAATACTGATACCAGCGTCGCTGACTTGAGCATCGGATTTCGGTTTGAGACACCCAGTGAGCCCCGTCGAAATAACAGATAATATTGGGAATAGGGCTATGAATTTACTGCTCGAGTAGCGCATGAAAGGTCTCCCGCGGCTGGGTGGTGTGTTTGCATATAAATATGTTAGACTGAAGGCCTGAGCTTGATCAGAGCTGTGTGATTGTCTTGACACTGCAAGTTTGACGAGGGAGTTGCGGTGGAGTTTATCCGCGTTGAGGATATTTTTTCTGTTTATCCTGAGGTCTTTGTTCACCCGGTCAACTGCGTGGGTGTCAGCAAAGACATTCTCTCGAGACAAGTGAAAAAAGCTTGGCCCGACTATTTTCGCGAGTACACGCGAGCGTGTATCCGCAAAAAATTGCAGCCTGGAGAGCCACTGTGGCACGAGGTGGGAGAGTTGTTTGGGACCCGTTTCGTTGCTGCGCTTCCCTTAAAATTTCATTGGCAAGAAAAAATGCGTCCCGAGCTCGCCCGTCAGGCTTTTGCAGCCCTCATCGGGGAGATCTGCAATCGGCAAATCTCTTCAGTTGCCATTCCGCTCTTCGAAGGTCCCCCCGAGGGTTGGATTGAGCGAGAAATTTCAAAACAAATCGAATCGTGTCTGTCACCTGCACTTCACACTGTCTATCTTTTTAACAGTGGTAGTGTCGAATAAATTTCAATAAAATATATTTAATTCAATATCTTAACTTATCTCTGCGCTGGCCCGCATTTTGCAGAGACTGTGTCAGACAGAAGGAGTTACAGATTATGATTAAGTCCATATTCTCAGCTTTTCTCTTCTCTTTGAGTCTTGTTGTCACGGGATGCGGTGGACAACTTGAAACCCATCAAAGTGAGATAGCCTCCGCTGGTCCTTCGAATGACGGCTTTGAGCCCTACAAGAATGCACGGTTTACCCAAGCGCTCGACAGTATTTTTGATCGCGGAAGCGACACGAATACGAAATGGAGCATCGAAGTTCGTGCTCATGGCCCACGGGGCGAAAAACTTGCGTTGTATTCGCGTGCCTCGGGAACCTCGGTCAAACCCGCATCGACGATGAAGATCCTGACAAGCTGGACGGCGTTTCAAGAGATCTCTTCGGCCTCACAAATCGGCTCAGAGAAATTCAATTACATTCGAGAAATGATGAAATATTCAGACAACGGAATGGCTGAAAATGTGCTGTCATGGAGTGGCGGAATTAATTCGGCGTACAGCATGCTGGGAGAGTTCGGGATTTCGAAGTCAACTGGGTTACGCATAGCTGATGGTTCAGGCCTGAGTTACGACAACCGCCTTGCTGCATCAGACCTCGTTCAGATTCTGTCTGTGATTCGAAAGTCCGACAAGATGAAAGCCTTCCGTGCTCTGATGCCTGTTGCTGGTGTCGATGGAACTTTGGCTGGTCGCATGGGTGGAATTAATGGAACAATCGCGGCCAAAACAGGAACCTTGACCACCGATCCAACGACGGCACTTGCGGGCTATGGTGACAGCAAAACCGGTTGGCAGGTGGTATTTGCAATGCTTGGAGACAGTGTTCCGAGTGTCGAAGCAGGACGCTGGGCAATTGATGATGCGATGAACGAGATCATCAACACACTCAATTATTTGCCAGCTTCAAGTCGCAGTGTAGCCGCTACGAACTAACAGAAGGACTTAGGTGGCGGGAGTTGATTTGGCAAGATGCCGCGCGATGAAATGAAAGTAAGAGCGCTCATCGAAATCGGGTTCGAGTATCTTGCCATCACTCGAGGTCACTTTGAGTCTGAATGTTTTGTATTGGTCTTGAACAGGAACTTCTACACCCAGCTTGAGTAAATGCGTTTCACTCGTGTCCGTGTCGGGGCAATAGAAGTGCGCATAAAGAGATTCCACCGAAATCTGCCCATCAAAAAATTCATCGATCATGTTGAACTGCTCAACGAGCCAGACCGGTGTTCTTACGTAGTTCAGGGCACATTTGAGACGCTTGGTCATGCGCAGCCATTGCAGCAGACCCGAAGAGTTCGCTCGACTCACCTTCGACAAATCGAGTGAGACCGCTCCTCCCTTTGCCGATTTGGATGCTTCAATGATCGCGGATTCAACAATCTGCAAATCAACGTGCTCATTGAGTATGCCCTCGAGGCTAACTAGTTGGCCTTCATTCTTAACGAGCATTTTCGGTTTTCCCCAAATTCTTCGATCTTAGTTAAGCGCAGTCTAAAGCATACACGAAAACCAAGCCCGACTGGATTGAGGGGTGTCTATCTTCTGGCGTCCTAGCCTTTGACGTGAAAGCCAAGCTTGACAAGGGCTTGCCTGACTCGGGCAAGGTCATCGACCTGCAAAATAACTTCGAGCGTCTCTGCATCGGCCGTGCCGCCGCAGGCGAGCATTTCTTTGAGCCGACTCTGCAGGGCACGGATGTTTTCAAAGTTCTTTGCGGCAGGGTCGTCGAAACCATAGAGAACCGAGACAGGCTTGCCCGCGCGCCCCTTCACCTCACGACGGAGTTTAACGCTTCCGCGCAAAGGAGTGGGTGAGGTGTGATTCGGGGTCGAGGAAGATTTTTCGACAGGAGCACCCTTGATGCGCACTTCAACCGCATCCTCGGGGGCCGAAGAAAGAATTCCTCCAGTAAATTCCAGTTTAATTGGCTTCTTTCGTTGTTCTGCCATGGCATTTCCGATCTAAAAATCACCTGATCGCCTGAGAATTGCAATGGCAGCCTCGCTTGTCAACCTGAGGAGGTCAAGATGGGCAGGCTGACGGTGAATGTTGAGCCCCGACCTTGCCCCTCGGATTCGGCCCACACATCTCCGCCATGGAGTTCGACAAGATGTTTGACGATAGACAAACCCAAGCCGAGGCCACCGTAGGCACGGTTCATGCCGCTATCCTGTTGGCGAAATCGTTCAAAGACGTGAGGAAGAAATTTTGCATCAATGCCAACTCCGGTGTCAGCGACGTGCACAATTGCACGCGGACCGTCGGTCTTTAGAGTGACCTTGACGCGTCCGTTTCGTGGAGTGAACTTGATTGCGTTGGACAATAAATTCCAAAAAATTTGCTGGAGGCGCGTGGTATCGCCATAAACAGGTCCAAGACTGGGTTCAAATTCTGTGACAAGTCGAATGTTCTTGGCTTGTGCTGCGAGAATCTCTGCTGAAATGACAGATTCGACGACTGCAGCCAAATCAACAGGCTTTGGATTGAGTTTAAATTTTCCAGTGATAACACGACTCACATCAAGAATGTCGTCGATCAAGGTTACGAGCGAGCGTGAGTTCCGCTCAATGGCATCGAGCGCCTCTTGTTGTTCATCTTCAGATAACCTCTCATACTTGAGAAGTTCAACAAACCCACCAATGACTCCCGCGGGTGTTCTCAGTTCGTGGGATAAAGTTGCAAGAAATTCATCTTTCAGATTGTTGGCAGACTTGGCTTCCTGAAAATGTTTCTCGGTTTCCAAACGCGCCTCACGCTCTTTTTCGAGCGCATGGTTCCGTTCATCTTCCAGCTTTTTCTGTTCAGTTACGTTCGACTGAACTCCAATGTAACGGAAGAGCTTTCCATTTTCATCGAAGATAGGCTCTAGCTTCAGGCGATTGACCCAAAGTTCACCATTTTTTTTATAGTTTATAATATCTCCAAAAAACGGCTTTTCATTTGCAATGGCGTCATGGATCTCGCGGATTGTGTTTGGATTGGTATCGGGGCCCTGCAAAAATCGACAATTGCGTCCGAGGACCTCGTCGAGCGAAAATCCGGTGAGTTTTAAAAAGCCAGGACTTGCGTAAACAACTGGATGATCTGGTTGAGATGGATCACTCAAAACAATTCCGTCGTTGGCGCGTTCAATTGCCGCTGTCTTGAGTCGTAACTCCTCTTCTGCAGCCTTCAGTTCAGTCACGTCTTCGTGCGCAACAACAACACAGCGACCAAGCGAGGTCTCAAAGTGAGTGACCCGGCAAAGAAACCAACTTTTCTCGCTCCCAGACTGAAAGGGGTAGGTCAACATAAACTCATTCAAGGATCCATCTAAAACCCTGTTTATTCCTGAGTTTATTTCTTCGGCGACACTTGAACCAAAACCAGTCGCTAAAATTTCGAGGTGAGGTCGTCCAATTGAAGCACTTGGGTCAGTCACTCCGTTCTTGATTGCGAAATCCCGCCATGCACGATTGACGGCCGTAATTACACCATCTGCATTTACAATAGAGATAAGCGCTGTAAGGCTGTCCAAAGTTGCTGTTGCCAGACTTGCGCTGTCTGAGATTTTCTTTTCATAGGCATCCCGGAGTCTCCTGTTTGCGGCAGATAAAGAAAATCCATTTTCAACGAGTGCATCGGGTCTCAAAAAGACACTGTCGATTGTGATGGCAAAGACGACGCCCAAAAATAAAATTGCGATATTGAGTTGTGAATCAAATATGGGAATCACAAAACTCATCGCCACAGATTGCAGGCAATAGTAAAGAAGGATGCTCAATAATTTTGAATTTTCTGAGCGGTATCGGCTGATATAAAAGAGCACAAGTCCAAGCACTGACGTCGCACAGGTCGACGTCAGTGCCATAAAGTAAACAACTCTCGAAAATTGATTTCGCATTTCGGGAAGATTCAAAACCGTAAAAAGAAGTCCGAGAGAAATGAGAATCTTTTCCGGCCAGAAATTGAATTTCATTGAGTCACGAAGAGTTTTTCTGAGCGATGGCAACGATTCACTCAATATTAAAACAGGAATCAAAGCGCCCTGTAGAGTGAAACTATGGGACATTGGAATATGAGTGCCTGTCGAGAGGGTCACTAATTCGCTGATCTTAAGAAAAATCATCAGACCAATGACAAAAGGCGGAGTGAATTGTTCGAGGGTTAATTTCTCGGACGTATTTAAGGGGAATTTGCTCAACATCAAAAGAAAAAGTGGGGAAAGTCCAATGACCTCGATGATGGTGAGCAGGTGTATCTGAAGCTCTTGGGCCTGACCTGAGCTGAGAGAGAATTGAAGGACAGTCAGGCCG
>CAYWSV010000021.1:0-28678 GCA_964460155.1 uncultured Oligoflexia bacterium
CTTTGTGCCTGCCTCACCTGCTTCCCTCACACCGAGCGGCTCCGCGAGGAATATCGGCAGAAAACCGGACCTCTCTGAGGAAGTCATTAAAATGACCTCTCTTTATGGATGGCGATTGGACACCGCTAAAAAAAACGAGCGAAATCAGGATTTCGCTAAATCAATTGGTCACCTGTGCCGAACAGACGGCATGTTTTGTTGGAAGTACACATTTCTTATTCTGCCACTGGCAGGGGCCTTATCTTCTTGCAGCCCCAAGACGACGGCTCCCTGCTCGTCGTCGCAGGTCGCGATTGAAGATACGTCAGCCATCGACTCGAAACTCAAAGCAGCACCGTTGGGTGGTTTTATTCATATCGGGCCACGTGCATGCACCACAACATTATCGCTCGTGAGTGCAAACGAGAACACAATTATTGTGAACGCATATTCGGCCCTGCATTGCTTTCGTGAGGATAAAATCCAAAAAGAAAAAGTCTCGCTGTCCATCTGGATTCCTGCGTCTTCGGCCCGCACGGGTGGATATCTGTCCAAAATTCCTGCCCGAGATGAATTCTTTGAAAGACGCGCAGAGTTTATGAGTGAAATCGAAAAACTCAACACACCGTTCCTGAACGAACGATTGCGCGACATTATGCAAATCGAGCTGCCCTACTTTTTTGAAGACAAAGAACAAGTGAGAAAAAATGCAAATGACGGCGAAAGTGAAAAACTCCTGCGCAATATCTGCTTGTCAGCCACTGAGGACAAACTCAACGTGCCCAAAAGCCAACACACGTGCTGGTCGGCACTCGACACAGGTGTGCGCAAACTCGAAATCCGAGCCACGGATGTTGACTCTGCTCGATTCATAGCTTTGCGAAGGTCTTTAGAATCTCACACAGCAAAGCTGCAAAATTTGCTGCGCTCGGATAGCCAAATGGCCAAGACTTATCAGCTGTGGAGCAATCGTATTCAGGGTCTGACAGGCTTGTGGAGACTCACCAACTATTCTCCCTGGGCCTATTTTCTGAACAAAAATATGTGTGCCATGATCACACCCGACATGCCGGAATCTGCGTTGTGCGCTGCGCGCGATAAAATTATCACCATCTCGAAAAAATACATGGTGGAAACAGATGCAGACGGAACACAGAAAAACATCTTTCAAAAAGCCGATGAGTTGGGTTTTGGACTCAATCAAAACCTTATGAGCGAATCGTCTATTGAGCTTGTTAATTTGATGCCCAGAAAAGCCTTCGACAAATTCCACGAGGTTTTTCAGTCGTTCAGAACGGACTTAAAACAGAGAATTCGAGCACAAAACGACCAAATGATGAGCCTCCCACCCGAATACGTCATTGCGGCAAATCCATTTGTTACAGGAGCGTCGGGCAAAACCTCCATTGCAGGATTTTCCCTCCTCAAAGGAAGTGTCCTGACACCCGAAGGTGTGCAGGTTCCCTCAAAAGGAATGAGTTCAAAAGGAACTCTCAGATTTTATGTGAATAGTTCAAAGGCGGATGCTGTTTTTGGCAAGACCGACAGTGGTGCGATGATCACCTATGCAGGAGTCGTTCCTCTGCTCGTTCTAAACAGCGTCGACGACGAACCGACATCTGGAGGAGCATCGATCCTCGCGCTGCCCGAAGCACAACCCGAAGATGTGCGATCCTCATCACTCGGTCAGGTGTGCCAATAAGATTTAGTTCTGCGGCATCGCCAACGCAACAGCCTCGGCAATATCCATGACCTCGAGATTTTCAGTGGCTTTAAGATTTTTAAAGGCACCCTTGAAGTTAATCATGCAGAACGAACAGCCCGTCACAAGCGTTTCGGCACCGCTCGCAGCGACGTGCTCAAGACGCTGCATGACCACGGGTTTTTCGCCGCCTTTAGATTCGTACCACATGTTTCCGCCACCCATGCCGCAGCAGCTGGATTGAGCTTTGGAGTACTCCATTTCGTTCAGACGCAAGCCCGCAATTCCCTCAAGAAGCTGACGTGGAGCCTCGTATTCGCCGTTGTGACGACCAAGGAAACACGGATCGTGGAAGGTTACGGTTTTACGGACCTCGCCCGGCAGTTTGAGCTTTCCGTCGCGATGAAGCGCAGACAGCAATTGACTGTGGTGCATGACTTCGTAATTCCCGCCGTACTCCTTAAAGTCGTTTTTGAGCGTGTTGAAGCAGTGCGGGCAGTGCGTGACAATCTTTTTGAACTTCAACGCATTCAATTGCTCAACGTTGCTGCGCGCGATTTCTGAGAAACTGTATTCGTCGCCCAAGCGCTTCACAGGTTCACCGTTACATTGCTCGGCTTTGCCAAGAACAGCAAAATCGACACCGCAGGATTTAAGAATCTTCACAACACTGCGTGCAACCTTTTGGTTGCCAGCGTCATATGAGCCGGCACAACCGACGTAGTAGAGATACTCAACTTCGGGCGATTCACCGGTAATGACAGGGACGTCGAGGCCATCGGCCCACTTAAAGCGATCGGCGTGCGATACACCCCACGGATTTTTGTGCTGCTTGATGTTCTCAATCGCCTTGCCCGCAGTGGGTGGAATTTCGCCTAGCGTCAGCGTTTGATAGCGACGCAACTGCATAATGCCGCGCAGTTGGTCGATTCCCACGGGGCATTCATTCACACATCCACCACAGTTGGTGCATGCCCAAATCTCCTCGTTGGTGATCTGGCCCGATTCGTAGAGATAATTTTCTTCGGCGTTACGTTTGTCGGCGGGCAGTTGTGCTTCAACCAACATGCTGTCGCGCAACTTAAGAATCACTTGACGCGGATCGAGCGCTTTGCCCACAGCATTGGCCGGACAAATATCCGTACAACGACGACACTCCGTGCAGCTGTCGAAACTCAGCATGTCTTTCCAGGTGAAGTCCATGACCGAACGCTGACCGAAATACTCCGCCTCAGCGTTTTCAAAATCAATTTTTGGGAGAAGGACGTTTGGTTCAAGTCGCTGTGTATAGAGATTTAGCGATGCTGTCACGATATGCATGGCACGTGTGTAGGGAATCACCGCAATGAATCCCATGGTCGTAATCATGTGAAAATACCACATGCCCGAATAAAGGTTTTGCGCGGTGTCTGGATTCATGTCCGACGGAAACAAGGGCGCAAACCATTGCCCAACAAAGCTCAGGCCTGCATCGACAGCGTTTTTGTCCATGGCCAGTCGAAAACCTTCGAGCACAAAACCCTGCACGCACAAAACGAAAAGAAGCGCATATAGGACCGAATAATCCCACGCATGCTTGAATTCATCTTTGCGGGTCGAGCGGCGAAATACGCCCATGCCCAATCCCACTGTAAGGGCCAATCCGCCTAGTTCAGAAATAATAACGACGAAGGCATAGAACGACCCACGATAGAGGTCGACAATACCGTATTCTTTAAGAGCAACGATGGTCGTGGCAAAAACCAGCGCCATGAAGCCGTAGAAGATAAGTCCGTGCATCCATGCTGCGTAGTAGGACTTAGGCTTGGGGTCGCGCATGCGACGCGCGCGCAAAACCTTAGCTTGCCCAAGTGTGCCTTTGAGCATGCGCATGAGTCGTTCAACAGGCCTGTCGAACGCGGCTTCGGGCTTGCCAATTCGCCAAATTTGAATGCGTCTCCACACGCCATAGCCCATCACAGCAAGAGCGAGGGCAAGCCAAAGATAGGTCGTCTGTTGCAACAGCGCACCCAGCTCTCCACCGTTGGGCGACCAATAAACTTTCCGTGTTAATTCCTGACCAACTTCCATGTTTTGCTGCTCCTCAAAGACCACGCATCAGATAACGCTGCACATACTCTCGCACTCCAGACTCCAAAGGAGTGAAGGAGGTCTCGTATCCCAATGCTCTCAGGGTCGAGAGATCGGCGCACGTGTAATTCTGATACTGGCCCGCAATATTTTCCGGAATTGAAATATATTCGATTTTTTTAGGTACTGCGATTGCATCAAAAACGGCAGCGGCAAGATCGTTCCAGCTGCGCGTCACTCCCGTTCCGACGTTCACAAAACATCCGCCCGTGCCGCCCGCAAGAAGTGTGTGAGCCGACGAGGGAATGCGGCGGCTCAGAGCAAGAGTCAAAAGGTGCTGTGTGACGCGAACAATGTCTTTCACATAGACAAAGTCGCGCACCTGATCGCCATCTGCATATCGCGGCGTGTTACTTTTAAAGAGGCGGATAACACCGTTGCGAGTGGCCTGTTGATAGCCATGAAAAACCATACTGGCCTGACCGCCCTTGTGGCCTTCAAACGGGCCATAGACGTTAAAGTAACGCAGCCCAAACCAGAAAGGTGGAGTTTTTTGCTGGCGCAGAGCCCAGCAGTCGAAATCCAGTTTGGATTGACCATACAGATTGAGCGGTTTGTAGCCTTCAGAAAGTGATTTTTCGTCTGAAAAGCCGAGAAGCCCATCGCCATAAACAGCGGCGCTAGACGCATAAATCAGAGGTATTCCCACCTCGGCACAGTAATTCCAAAGGTCCTGAGATGAACCCACATTGAGCTCTGCGAACACTTGAGGGTTGGTTTCAACTGTCGACGAACATGCTCCATTGTGGATGATCGCCAGAGGCGGATGCGACGCCGCACGCAATTCTTTCATCAGGTCGTTGAGAAAAAGAATCTTCACGCGGCCCGACTGCGCAAACCGATGGGCCGTGGAACGAGTCATACTCTCGGGTAAGTCGACAGACCACACATCCAACGACGCTGGTGGCAAGGGCGACTGCTGTGAAAACCGCACTTGCGCTGTGCGTGGTCTTTCGGCTGGCGCCGACGCGTCCGCAGGCCCGTTCACGAGCTCCGAGACGTCGAGTGTGAGCATCCTTTCAAGGATGTGATTTCCAATAAATCCATGTGCGCCAGTCACAACCACGTAGGGACGCTGCTTCACCACCTGCTCCTTGCTGTTCTTTCACTGTAACACACCGCCACCCGGCAACAATTGCATTAAAACATCCAATTGTGAATTTGAAGCGAGCCAGCCTTCGGAGCTTGACCCTTGGCGGCGGCCAGAACAGATTTCCGCATGCCCAAAGGGCAAGGTGATCGAAAGATTACGTTGTCGGACATGGTCTGTTCTTCCTTGCGTACCACCTCGTCATGAAGTGGTACTTTTTTTTTGAGTCAAATCTCTGCCGCCCGCCCTGACAATCTCAAGTTCAAAACAACGCCGCCGATACCCCGACTGAACTTCTCTGTCCACGGAGGACTGAGCCATGGCTCGTCGAGATCAAAATATGTTCGTTACTGGTGCAGCGGGAACAACAGCTTTGCTCGCAGGATTGCTCTTTGCTGCGTGTCAGCCCCTCGAGCAAACCGATGAACCCGTACCGGTCGCCCCTGTTCCGCTGCAAAGCCCAGCAGCCGCACCGGCGACGCCTCAATGCGATGACGTGAAAATTAAATGTGCACCTCAGGGTGGCTTTGCGCCGTCGCTGATTGAGGCTTGCAAGGTTAAGTACGAAAAAGGCGACCCCAGCATCTGTGTACAGCCGACGTGGCCAATGGAACTTTTCAATGAACTCAACAATGCCGTGGCCTCAGGTGGAGGCGAATGCATTCCGATGTTCGTGACTGGCACATCGACGGGGCTCAAATTGCGTGAACAACCCAACACAAGTGGAGCAGTCGTTGACGGTGCCAACGAAGGCGATGAAGTCTGCAGCCTGAGTAACGCCGGCCCCGACTGGGCCAAAGTGCGCTACAAAGGCAAGGTCGGCTACATGAGCCGCCAATTCCTTGCAACGCGTGCTTCAAACACACCTGCAGCAGCCAAAACACCAGCTGCTTCCACCGGGTCGGGACCCAAGCGCGACTGTAGCAAGTTCAAAGACACAGTGGCGTGCAAGGTGAACAAGAGCAATCAGAACTGCTGGCTTAAAGTCCCCGATCGCGTTTACAACGGCATGCCGGTTGTGGACGACGACCTCACTTTGGTTACGGCCGGACAGGTAGCCTGCTACTCGAAGCCCGAAACAATTCGTGTGGCTTGGGGCCCCTTCTTTATGCATCGCCCGGCTCTTATGCGCTGGTCACCTGAGCTCATGTGTTACGTCGAGACGTCAAACCTCGAGTGTCCTTGAGGATAACGTCCAATCAGGTTGAGAAAACCGCGCTCTGCGCGGTTTTTTTTGTTTTGAATGACAAACTCTACGGCTTGTGCCAGAAGCCATTCCCCAACATGCAGGCATGAGAGGAGGAGCTTATGAAAAAAGTTGCCGTTGTAGGCGCGGGTCTTGCAGGCTCGGAAGCCGCATGGACGCTGGCCAACACCTATCAACTCGATGTCCTTCTTTTTGAAATGAAGCGTCAGACCCCGACACCTGCACAATCGGAACCACATCATTTTGCTGAGCTCGTGTGTTCAAACAGCCTCAAAAGTAAAAGCCGCCTCAACCCTGCTGGCCTGTTGAAGTCAGAAATGAAGGTCATGGGTAGCCTGACCATGGCGGCTGCAGAGCAGAGCGAAGTTCCAGCAGGAGAAGCGCTTGCTGTCGACCGCGAATTGTTTTCAGGATTCATCACGAAAGCTCTCCAAAACCATCCCAAAATAAAAACGATCGACGCGTGCATTCAATCGGTCGATCAAGTTTTCGGTTATGGTGTTGATGCTGTTGTGATTGCCACAGGGCCGCTGACAGCACAGGAGCTAGCAGACGACTTGCGCCGCAAGACCGATTCCGAAAGCCTTTATTTCTATGATGCCATTGCCCCTATTCTTGATGGTGACAGCATCGATCACTCGATCGCATTTTTTGCCAATCGTAAAACCCGCACAGCGGCGCGTGATGCACATCTTAAAAATCTGCAGGATGGTCACACGGAAGATGGCGAAGGAACGGTTGAGCAGGGTCATTACCTCAACCTCCCCCTCAACAAAGACGAATATTTTGCTTTCGTCGAAGCCTTACTGGCGGGCGAGAAAGTGCCTTACCATGATTTCGAAGAGCCGCGCTTTTTCAATGGCTGTCAGCCCATCGAGGTTCTCGCCGAAAGTGGTCCTATGACTCTCGCTTTTGGACCGATGAAACCCATGGGGCTAGATGACCCGCGCACGGGCCGACGTCCTTTTGCGGCCGTGCAGCTCCGCCGCGAAAAACTCGGCGACAATTCATTCAACATGGTGGGTTTTCAAACGCGTCTGAAATGGCCTGAGCAAAAACGTATCTTTAAACTCTTGCCAGGCTTGGCAAACGCCGAGTTTCACAGAATGGGCAGCATGCACCGCAATACGTATCTTGTGGCGCCAAAGCTTGTGAACCGTGAAGACCTGTCGATGAAATTCAACCCTCAGGTCTGGCTTGCAGGGCAAATCTCGGGCGTCGAGGGCTATGTGGAAAGTGCGGCAACAGGTTTACTTATTGGCCATATCGTCGGACACAAGCTCGCGCGCTCAGCCGCGTTTGAGTTGCCACCCGCAGACACTGCCACGGGTTGTCTTGTTGCTCACCTGCGTGACACCGAACCCGCGCGCTATTGCCCCATGAATATCCACTGGGGCCTGTTTAGTGCTCTCACTGACCAAGACATCGCTCAAAGAAAAGAATTCTATGCCGAGTTACAGACATTAAAGCCTCTCAAAAAACTCGACAAAGGACTGAAACGTTCATTACTTGCAGACAGATCAGAAAGTCTGTTCTCAGTCTGGCAAGCTCGAACGGGCCTTTGACACCCCTCAATTTCAAAAATTCTTTCCGATAAATGAAAAAACCGGAGGATTTTTTGAAAACGCGGCGCAAACTTCATCTCTGCGCAACATTCACGACACTGGCACTGCTTCAGTGCGTGATTTCGTGCTCGCGGGAACACAAAGCGCGGCTTGACTCCTATCGCGCCCTCGCGACGCGTGGACCCAACACTCCTCAAAACAGAACTGATTTACAAAATGACGAATCATCAACGCGACCACCACTTGCGCGACTTGCTGCTGCGTCGATGATTCTTGTTCGGGAAGACCTTCTTCCCTGTTCATCATTGCCTCCAAGAAAGCTGACGACGCCCACGGGCGAGGTCTATTGGCTCGATGGCAGCTGGTCGGCACATGCGCGCACATTCATCGTGAAAGGCAGCGCTCAATCGGGCTTATGCCGCATCGAATTGCACCCCACAGGTGCATCGAACCTACCGCTGGGCGGGCGCGAGACATTTGTCAGGGGCGAGCAAATTCGATTTCTTTTAGCCGGACACGATGGCGAAGCTGTTTATCCACCTAGCAATCGCGGATACGTTAAATGTCTCGAAAAACAAAATAGCTTTGAAGTTTCGTACGAAGGACAAGTGCTCGGTCAATCGGGTGTTTCCTACGTCATGAATGAATCCGTTCATCTCGAACTCCATCCGCGCGTGTGCCTTGCACGCGTTCTTGATGAAGCAAAAAAACCAACTCCAGAGTGGGTGTTTATTTTGCCAACGTGGGATTCTCTTTCACCCGCCGCCTCCGACAGAGAACAAGAAAGTGAATCTGTTCAGAAGTAAAAACCGGGAGACATCAAGATGAATTCTTCTCCATGCCGTTTTTCTGCAAGAATTTCCTTGTTGAGCCTTATTTTACTGAGCAGCTGTAAGCCTCGCGAATTCAATAAATCAACTCTACAATCAAGCATAAACCTTCCAGCAGGTTTTAGATCGGCTGCACTACAAAACGAGTGGACAGGTCAGTTACTTCTACCAGCAAAAGAACAACGAACAGATGGCGCGGTTTACCTCAAAGTTCATGGCGCGCCCGACGCACACAAAACGCTGCAGGGCAAAATCATCAAGATTTCGTGGCCGAAAATCACCGGTTCAGCAAACAAGTACAGACCTGACGTTAAATTCGACCCTCAAGAATTGGAACAGGCAAAAAAAGGTGGGAATGTCGTTCCGCTCGTTCTCGACGGTTGGAATGCCGTGTCGCCGTTAGAATCACTTGCAGCAGCGCGCTGTTTTGGCAAATTTTCTTCCGCTATGGCGCACGATGGCATGTCAATAAAATTGTGCGACTATCAACCCCTCGATCGCATTTATGTCCGCATTAAAAGGGCAAGTTTTTCTTCAAGTCTGCTGAGTCTATCTGAAGAGCCACTGGTGATTGCTGGTCCGCATGTCACACTTGTTTCTCAGATTGAGAAGACCAACCGTAGCGAAAGCAATGGACGATTTGCAGTCTACAAGGCAAATACCTTTATCGGCGGCCAGTTTAGCGCAACTCAAAAAACGGAATTTTTGGTCGAAGAGAGCTTTGGTTCACGTCCTAATTTCACATTCAACAACATAAACGCATCCCCGGCCGGAGCGCAGGGATGGTATCTACACGGCGATTTTGATGCAGACATATCCACAGGAAAAAATGTTTTCGTTGCAAAAGCAATTGAACCACGCGCGCTCTTGAAGGTGTCCGGTGCATTCGATGTCATAGACAACAAAGCTGCCGGCCAAAAATTTATTTCGTATCAAGACAATCTCGCAGAAAAAAATGATTACATGTCAAAAAATGCAATCACCCGTCAGAAGTTCAATGCATTGGAGAACAACTTCAGACGGCTGAGAATTCTGCAGGGCACCGCCTCCACACCACTTTCTGAGCAAGCACCAATCCGAAAATCGAGCCATTCCGAGTCGGATTCTCCATTCAAGGTAGGTGAAAGGGGTTTAGTTGTTCATTTGTTTCATTGGATCTCGGATGCTGCGGGTAAAAAAGATGTTGGTCCACTTGGACTGGTGACAGGTCATTATTCATATGGCTTTTATGACGTCGTCCGTGAACCTTTGACAAATGAATTGCAGTTTGAAGTCGAGTATCAGCAAGTCTATGGTCAAGGCCCAGATGGTGTCATTTCCTCACGAATTTCGCGCACAGAATACATGGGCAACTTTCGTCGAGGTTGGAGTAACTCGATTGCAACCTCAGATGTGCTCGTGCGTGCTCCGTGGCTGACTGTTCCAGTTGATCCGCCCGCTGGAGCTCCGCAAGCGGGTTATTCACCGTACGATCTTTTGAGTGATTCATTGTCGCTTATGACTCAGGCGTATCGAACAGGTTCAGGCGACGGAATTTCAAGCGTCACTCCCTGGGCAAGCTGCGTTCAAGACTCCAGTCAGGCCTTGTTTATTGCGCTGAGGCAAACAGAAAAACTTATTTCTCGCTCGCGCGGAGCTGATTATTGCTCAAAGAATGAATTTAAAGGCCTCTGCAATATGGTGACTGCGCTCAAATCAAACTTCGACGCAGGAGAGATTTTTGAGAATGCACATATGAGGGGTGACTGGCTCAACAACTCACTCGATTTGCAGATCCGCCGCAGCAGCAATGCAATTAAAAATGGTTACGCAGCGCTGGCGAGCTACAAAACTGCCCTGCCCCGACACGCCTTTAACCTCTTTCTGAACACAATGCTCAATCAGGGGCTTGAGCTTCTTTTTATGGATAACGTGCAGATTGGTGGTTATTGGACGGCAGCGCAACGTGCACAAACATTCACACCTGTCCCCGCAACAACCGTTTTTGAGGTTGTGAAGTCTGCACTCGAAAAAGCAAAAGGCGTTTCACTCCAAAAATTAACTAGCGAAGAGTTCATCACCTACCTTCTGAAGACTGAGGGAGTGCAACGGCTCGAGGACCTTAACCACAGGTTTCCGAATTTCTGAGCCTCTTTTTTTTAAGAATATTTAGCTACAAAATCTTGCTCTATCTGCTGGCCGAAGTCTCGCTCTTTATTCTGACTGGACAAGCCTATTCCAATATGCACTACCAAATGCCGACAATTTTCACGGCTGTGTTTTTTTGGATTGTCGCCCTGCCCATCGTTGTTGAAATTGACTATTGGCTCATGTCCGATTGGAACTGGAAGAGGCCATTTCGAGTAGCACTTTTCGGAAATCTTTGGGGCATATTAGAAGCCCTACCTATTGGCTTGCATGTTTTTTAAATAGCCGCGGAAAAAATTGAAATCCAAACTTTGTCGACTCAGAGAACTCCCGGTTCTTCAGGGCAAAGTGCCGCATTCTTGCAGGAAATATTCTTTGAAAAGAAAAAAAAGGCGCCAGAGGGCGCCCTAATTGAGTTCAGCTTCCAGCTGGTTTATTTCTCAGTTCGTCACCTTCACATTAAAAACCGTGTAGGACTCAAACTTATTACCGGCAGAATCGGCGTCCTGCATTCTAACTATGAGCCACCCCAAGTACTCTCCACCAGTGAGTGCCGAGTCCTGATACCACGGTACATCAGTAAAGCCTGCCTGTGTGCCATCAGCAGCACCAGCCACGGCCTGCTGAATCGCCGACGCAGCAGCAAATTTCGACTTCGCGTCATCGTAAGTCAAAGCATCAGATGCAGTTCTTCCCGGAACAAGAACGGCTGACATACTTGATAATTTTTGTGCATCGCCACCGGGTGTTGCACAAGTCGCAGTCGCCCCAGAGCCAGCGATTTTTTTGCTCGTAGCAGCATCTTCACATGTAAATTTAGCCTTAACCGTAAAACCATAATACGTTTTGCCGGAGACAGTTTTTTGGTTCGCTACTGCCGTGAAAGTAAGATCGGATTCAGTGAGTGTAAAGTTTGGCGACTCAAGTGCACCGATACTTAAACCCTGCGACACCGAAACGCCCTGAACATTTTTTGTGACCAAATCGCTGCGAATGGATTCAAACGAAAACTTTACGCTCGCAGATTTAGACGCGTCCAAAGCCTCGCTGTCTGGAATCTTGAGCACAAACGATACTGTCTGCCCTGAGGTGCTTGAGGGTTTATAGAAGTAATAGTTCGAGATTGAACCGCCAGCCGCAACCGATGATGCAGCCTTGGGATCGCCCTCAACAGAAACTGTCACCTCTGTTGCGTTGTCTTTCTTGAAAATCTTGTTGAACTCTGTTCCGTTCATCTGAACCGCGGCCAATTCAGCGCGGCAACCAGTATCATTCTTATAGAGCTTCACGCTGTCTGACTTGGTGACCCAGTTTGCTGTCGCGTCTTTTTTGAAACCTGACTTGCAGCCCTTAATCACATATTTGAATTTGACGTTGTCCATATTGATGAGCCCGAGTGCCTCATCATCTCCCGTCAGATTCTGGGCAACAGTTCCTGGCTGCACAGACACAGCGACATCAACTGTGTCTGCGTCTGACGAAACCTCTTTGCCGCCACACGACGCAAGCACTCCGACAATGACTAATGCAGAACTCGTAATAAAAAATCTGTTCATTTCCTTCTCCCTTTTTCACGTTGAACTGTTACACAGCCACCCTTGTATGGTCGGATATTGCTACATTGACTTTAACAGTAGGTATCGAGTTGCCAGATTTCAGACAGTTGATAATTTGTCTAAAGAAATCCTCAAATTTTAAATCCAACATTAAAGTTTCTCTGCCTCAATAGACCATGCCGCATACGACTTCGCACCCGTGCTCGGATTCTTGTACCTCGCAAGGAGCCAGAGTTTATTTGTGACACTCATGACCTCCTCACCCAAGAGCGAGATTTCGAGGTATTGACTTCCCTGCAGCAGCGGTACTTTGGCTTTCTTTATTCGACTTGCGGCCATTTGAAACTTCGCTTCTGCAGCATCGGGCAGCAGCCCCTCGCCGTCTGTGTTCCGTTTTGAAATCAAAAATTCGAAGTCCTCAATTTTCTGAAGCCCAACATCAGGAATTTCGCATTGTCCAGAAGAAGAAAAGTCAGGCTGAGGAGCATCGGTTGAACTCACGTCGGAGCACACAAACCGAACTCGAAACAATCCATTCCCCGTTGTTGGATCAACCCCTTCAAAAAAAAGCGGATCATTTTCTGAAAGCGTCAGCAACGGTGGTAACTCTCCAACGCCTCTCGCTCCAACATTCACTTGTTTCACGAGATTGAATTCCAATTTTGCCAGCTTTTCGCCACTCTCAAAGGTAATCTTTCGTGAGGGTACAACTGCATAGGAGACTGTTGGGTCGACTGAAGAAATGTACAACCCAACCGACGATTTTAAACCAACATACGACCTCAATGCTTTTTGAGCAGCATTGAATTGAACTCCGCCAATCGTAAGAGAATCAATTTGAATTGAGCAGTCCTTGAGGCGACTCGATGTTTTAAGTTTCACCGGAGGCATCGCAACCGACATTGAAAAAGGAATCGTTAAGAGTTGATTTGCTCTTTGTTCGCAACCAGAGAGCGAGTAGGTCAATTCACCCGAAGCTGCGTCCGACTGACTCAAGCCGTCATCTGCATTGTTCATCGTTAATTTAAAACCTTCCAGTGCTGCAAAAAGAATTCCGGGATCTTGCTCCGAAACCGGACTGTTTACCCTTCCGCACGAGAGCGCAGAAATAAACGCAGCAATACAAAGCGCACGTCTTGAAATATCCATTCCTCACCTCAACTGTTAGGTGGTATCGGTGGACAAAGAGGTTTAATGAAATGGTTGATGAAAAAGATGCCCGACAGGGTGTCAAGTACATGACTTCAATGAATAAAGAACTCACACCGAACCATAGATAAGTATACTGGGCAGTCGATACACATTTATGTTTGCTCATCATCTGTGCTGTTGAAGAATGGTTCAGACCGAGGGTTAAGAGAAAATGCGATTCAATTTCAGAAAAAACATCCGACCGCTTGATAGCACAATCGTGCTATTCATCGCATCTTTGGGTCTTCCAGCGGCCTCTTTTGCACAAGAGAGTCAAGAAAGCACAGAAGAAAGCGAGAACTCGAAAAAAGAGGAAGCCAGTGAAAGCCAGAACAACGCTTCCCCTGCCAAGGAAGAGACAAAATCTACTGCGCTGAGCATTTTAAAGCAGAAAAACTGTTTGTATTTAGTCAGCAGTCCAACCCCTCTAAAAGCTGGATTTACCTATTCAATTAAACTTCCAGAAGCAGTTGACACAAAAGCCGTTGTTCGAAAGGCGAACCAAAACCGAGCACAACTGCTCGCCCAGCCCAAAACCAAAAAATGTGCACAAAATATTGGGAAAACGATTACAATTAACCTCAATTCAGCTCAGAAGGTAGAGGCGCCAAAAGTGCCTAACGTTAAACCGCCAGAGACTGCCTCAGCCGAAAACTCATCAACAAATTCAGAAGAGAAATCGGCAGATACAAAGGTCACGCCCAAGAAACCAAAGGCTACAGAGAAACCTGACTCAAATATGAGTGCAAGCGCCCCACGGCAAAAACAGTACCGAATCGATGCCGGCGGCGGCTACCTGATGTTTTTTCAAAAGGTGGATGCGTCCAACCCATTTATTCCTGAAGCTAAAAAACAATCAGTTACGTCAATTGGCGGGCTTTCTTACTACGGCGGACTTCAGGCCTCTATTCCACTGGCCAACGGCAACAACGTGCTTCTGGGTGGCAGATACCACATGTATTCGGCCTCCAAAGAAATCGAACTCGGAAGCGGCTCCCCCTCGTTCAAATACTCATTAAAAATGGCTGAGATCGTATTAAAACCTGGCTATTCATTCTCACGGTGTTTTGGGTTGGGTTTTACATGCGCAGTCATGGGGGTTGCTGCAAAATCGAATTCAGCCGACGTTCGCATGGGCGCTGTCGACGAACCGCCGTTGTCTGATTTAACTTATATGCGATTTGGAGGGGGCGCCCTCTTGCAAACTTCAATCGCAGAGGGTTTTGACGGCTTTTTCGAGATTGAAGGTTCCACATCTTCTGGAACACTCAAACGTGGCGACACTGAGAAAAAGTTTGAGGTAGCGCCGCAGTTTTTCGTACTCACCGGTGGAGTCAATTTTTCTTTATAATCGTCATGGAAAATCCGGCACTCCCGGAGGAAGAATCCACCAGTTTGCAGTTTGGTTGCTATAAGTTGTTTGATCAAAAAACGAGTTCGACGATTGTCCATAATAACCATAGTAATACGAAGTTCCGCCCCACGACCACAGTGAATAGTCACCGCCTGTGACCGTTGCTCCACTGGTTTCATCCCATGCAAGAACGTAAAGTGTGTAGGCATAAGGAATCAGATGCCAATCCGTAAGACTCGTCTTCAACTTGACTTGATTCGCATTTATCATTTTCTTCAAGTTCCAATCGGACGCTTTCGTCACCGGTTTCGTACTGCCATCAAGAGTTGCACTCACGCGGTAATTTTGCGTCTTTGCGAGTTCAATAAACTTCTGCCACCTTGCGTCGTCAATGCATGAATCTGTGCCAGGTAGAACTTTACCCGTTGTTTTGGTCAGAGTGCGCGGGTCTTTTCCAGCAGTCGCTGCGGAAAGAATCAGAATTCGTCCGGCAGAGTCTTTGTAAAAGTCTTCAGATTGAGCAGAAACAAATGGAGCATCGTAAGTATAAGACGATGCGTATTGAGAAGGAGACGTCAGCATAGTCGCTGCTAGAGATTTTTTATAATACCAATCTTCAACAGCGATAAACAATTTGGTGTTCGCTGCTTTTGTATTAGATATTGTCGCAAAATGTTTTCCATTCTTATAATACTTCACGATACCTTGTTTTTGATGCACAACGAGTCCTAAAATATCGCCTGAAACAAAAGTCCCTGAATTATGATCGATGTTGGGATCTTGAACAGAACCAGTCTGAGTTCCATAAGAAAAGTTATTTCCCAAGTAATACATCAGGCGCGCACCGGTGCTACCACCCCAATGAGGGGAGTTCGACCAATGAGTCTCGTCAACGACCCCAACAAAACCGTGAGAGTTATTCCAATTCGAATTATCAATGCGTAATTCTGAATAATAATTAATCGATGCATCTGGTGCACTAAAACGGAATCCATTCGCACCACCCGAACCATTGCCGCTCGTGAAACCACCGTAACTTCCAACGTTCCCCGCGCCCGAATAAGCATTGAGGATTGTTGCAGAGTAGAAACCGCCAAGCGCGGTTGGTACGGACTTTCCGCTGTTCGATGAGGACTGGGCTGTGGAACCCGTCGACGATGCAGTAACCGGAACCATGTATCGCAGTACAACACGACCATTGCCACCTTTGGCAATCTTGTGATTCACAGACCAACCGGGAACTTGTGCAACATTCGCAATTTCTCCACCCATTGCAATGCCTGCAACGTAGTCGGCATCAGATTTCTTTGGCGGATTTTTCCCGTTACCACTCAAGCACTCAGCCGCACTGTACGTGCGACCGCCAACCGTGCGCGTAGTTCCAGCAGCATCGATGTAATCTTTCGCATCCCCTTCACCCGCGTTGCTTGCTAAAGCTTTTCCATCGGACGCTAAGCCTACATAACAACTTCCGCCTCCACCGCCGCCGTTCGTGTTGTTGTTGCCTCCAACTCCCGACGCGCCACCAAAATATCCACCACCACCGGCTCCCGGGCCTCCTGTGCCGCCATTTCCGCTTGATGAGCCACCTTTAAGCGCTAAACCCTTACCGTTACCAATTTGGCCACCCTGAGATTGGTTCCCTCCTGCACCGGGGTTAGCAGAACCACTTTGCGAAATGAGTCCCCCTCCGGCTGCACCATTTCCTTGCCGGCTGGAACCCGAGGGTGTGTACCATCCTGCACCGCCACCTCCACCTGCAACAAGAAGAAGTTTGTCTTGCGAACCGTAGCCATTTACAAAAACGTTGGATGAACCACCACCGGCGCAACCGCCGTTGAATCCATCGCCGCCGTTGGGATATCCGCCTGAGGCAGAGCCATATTTTTGGCCGCCTTGGGCAACCTGAATATAAAGAATTTCATCAGGCTTCACAGAAATTTTTGCAGAAGAAAATCCGCCCGCGCCGCCGAAGTCTGCATTGTGTGATGCTGCATAATTTGGGGTTTCATCAAACACACAACCGCCACCACCCCACGCTTTGATTTCAACAGACGTGACACCCGCAGGAATTTTGAACGACTCCAATGAACCTGTGTAATCAAAAATCTTCACCTCTTCTTTCATCGCTGCTGCAATTGAAGCTGCGTATGTTGAGGCGCTCAGTTCAATGTTGGTTACTTGATAGGAAGACACCTGACTCGAACCACTGCCTTCGGTTTTGCGCAAAATCATCCAACCTTTTGCCTGTGAAGATTGGTCAAACGCACATCCTTTATCAACTGCCGTGCCTGAAATGGCCGCAGCTGGAAAGTGAGTTTTAACTCCTTTGTACCGCAGACCCGTGACAAAATCGCTTGACGCTTGCGAGGAAAAATTCACCCCACTTTTAATCACGGGAACCAGAGCCGAAGGCGCACTCATCACTCGTGACGAGGGCGTTGCAGAAAACAATGCCGCAGCTTCAGCATAAGTTAGGCGATCGTCTTTGCTGCGACACATCACAACTGCAAGCTGCAAATCATGAACCTTCATCGCATCGCCCGCAGGCGTTGGACAGTTTGCAGTTGTGTTCACAGCTCCGGCTGTTCCAAGGCTAACATTTTTTGCACAACGCATCAGAACATCAATTTGAAAACCACCATTGGCCTCGACACTTCCAGCACTTCCAGCAGCGTAAACTGCACCCATTGAAGATAAACTGAGTCCCATGTTCGGACTGTCTGGCGATTTTGGATCAAATGGAATTTCGAAATTTGGTGCCTCAAGCGCCGAACTTCCGAGCGCTTGGGTTGTTGCAACATTTGCGATTGCTTTTGTCGCAAGATCCCCACTCACCGATTGAAATTTGAACTCCAACGATGAGGTCTTTTGCATATCGAACGAAATGTCGTTTACGAGAAGAAGTTGTGATTGATTTGCTGAATTCAAGTAAATCTTGGACTGTGAGGCTGGTGAAGGACCGGCAACAGCAAAACTGCTCTCTGGGCTGCCTGCAGCTATGGCGTAATCCGAATATCCGGTTTTTCCAGACGCCTGCAAGCGAATAGCATCAAGCCTCACCAGACAACCAGAATCACCTCGATAAAAACGCAATGCCAGATTGCTCACCGTGACGAATTCGCTGACGTTCTTCTTAAATCCAGATTTACATCCCGAAACAGAATATTTGATCTGAATATCTTTGCCGCTCAGTAGTCCAAGCCCTTCTCCTCCGCCTGCACGCCCACCCTTGCCCGTCGAGACACCAAGTGCAACTTCAAAATATTTTTCTTGGAGATTTAAAGCCGTGTTTTGATTTGTTTCGCCGCAGGCGGTCACGAGAAGCAAACCCGAGCTGCAGAATGCTGATGGAATAAATCTCATGTCAAAGCCCTCGGTGGATTGTATCTTCCTCGGCATGACCTGACTTTGCCATGAGTGTTTTTTATAATTTATTCCAAAAAAGTCTTTCCTATTATCCTCTTATAAAGAAATTTCCTATTCCACAGCAAATGACCTTTAGCGGAGTGGGTTTTAATCCGAACCCGCAATGGATACCGACGAGGAGGGAGATATGAAACGCTCAACGGCAGGCAGATCTTGTCGTCCTGTTGCTCTTGGAATTCTTCTCCTCACTGCGACATCATGCAGCAATCAAGATGCCATGGTGTCGATGCAAGAGCAGATTGCAATCGGCCTTCGAGTTGAGCCTGAAGGCAGCTCAGGATCATCCAGCATTGGAATGAATCTTCTTGAAGGCGATGAAATCAGTGTCAAGTATAGCGTGAGCGACTGTTTGTCCGGATTCTCGAAAACGACAGACTCTTTTGTGTCCTCGGGCAGCTTAACCATCAAATTTTTTCGTAACGACAAGGGTTGCAAAGTCACAATTTCAGCCCTCAAATTTCAGGCTATTGGTTCCGCACAGGGAATTGAATATGTCGTTGCAACTGGAAGTCCTTCTACTGCTTTTGCATCGGCACACGCAAAACCTTCAAATGACCCAAAGTTCTATATCAACAAAACGAACCCCAACCAGCGCATAGTCGTCAATGATTTAGAATTCGATTTATCTTCATCCAATAAGAACAAATTGAATTTCTCATTCAGAATGATCAATGGTGACTCGAGCGTCAAGACGATCTCGGGAGTTGGGAACTCTCAGACACTCGGTTCTGCAGCACTTGAAGCTCCAAATTTTGAAATCCCTGTAATTTCAGACGCTCCAGAACACAAAAACAATGGCCTTCGATTTTCAAGTTACGGTTCCGTGTACAGTGGAGGAAGTGCAGGAACTTCCGAGGCAAATGGGGGTTTTCAGCTTGATCTCAAGTACCGCTGTGTTGGCAATGTGAGCTTGGGAAGTGCGGGAGCAGTTACGAATACTGCAGCTTGCCCGACGTCTGCCGGCGATCAGATGAAAGTGAATGACCTCCAGCTTGCGCTGGTGATGTGTCGCACAGAAGATGACCCGATATCTCTCACGGCAGCTGATGCCTTGTTTAAGGCCGTTCCGGCTTCCCGAGTTTTAATTTCCCCAACAAATTTCGCTGAAGTCTTAAAATCTGGAGCTGACTACAAATCCACCGCAAAAACGGATTACGTCACCGGCCTAGAATTTAAGGGATTAAAAGCTCACTACCCTGTTTCCTCCGTGTCGGGCACCGCAATCCCCGAGGGCGGTTGCAAAATCAATCCAAAGGCCAAAAACAAAGGCTGGTTGCTTCTGCGCAAATCAGCAACTGTTGGAACCTCGACTTTAACTTCATATCTCGTAACAAATGTTGAACTCAGCATGCAGCGCAGCGGAATAGAGGCATCATCCTCTATTGCTGGAGATCTTGTCTCCGGTGACCATGGGGTAATGCTTTTCAGAAGTGTAGGAAACGCAAAGGGAACCGCAGCAACCGATCAAGAAAACCCAAGAAAATTTTTCAAAATTTCATACAATGATCGGTTCAAGGATAAAGGTGATTGCAAGGTTGGAAACTGCTACAACCCGAGTCTTTACTTGTCTTACCCTGGTAAAAAACTACTCATTACAGACACGATGACGAATCCTGACGGAACCGAATCAGTGTTATTCACAGCGACGGTCGGTGGAATAAACAAAGAAACAATGTCATTTACCAACCCTACGTACAAGTCGGGAAACCAATCGATCTACCAAAACCAACTTGCAATGGGTTGGGCCTCAACTGACTATGATTCGGATACTTGGTCACAGAACTGTGCAACTTATTATTCCGGAATCACTCAGCACTACGGTGCGTGCTGGGTGTATAATTTGGGCTCAGATGCTGACGGAGATTTGGCTGATTCTGACTGGGGACCGCATATCCACAAAGACCATCTGCCATCGGGCGCGAGTGCAGTCAGCGGTGACACGTCTGCGTATGTCCGAATCAAGGGAATAACGCGTTACATAAAACCTATTGAAGAAAAGACTCAATCTTTCTTTACAGAAGACATTGCACTGTGGGTAAACCCAAATTCCGAACATGGAACCGTAGCATATCGAAGCGTTGCAAATACAAACGGTTCAGTTGCTTCTGACCAACAAATCCCACGAAAGTTTTTCCGAATTTCATATTCAGAGCGGTTGACTGACAAAGGTGATTGTAATTCGGGAAATTGTTATAAACCCAGTGTATACACAAGCGCACCGGGTAAAAAACTTCTCGTCACCGACACCGTAATGGGTGGAGATGGTGTAGAACGCGTTATTTTCTCGGCGAAGATTGGTGGCCTTGATAAAGTAAACATGAAAATTCTTGATCCCGAATTCATCTCGGGAAATAGAAGCGTTTACGACTCACAACTGGCGGCAGGTTGGGCTTCCTACGATTC
Organism: uncultured Oligoflexia bacterium; assembly: GCA_964460155.1. Lineage (GTDB taxonomy): Bacteria > Bdellovibrionota_B > Oligoflexia > Silvanigrellales > Silvanigrellaceae > RFOM01. The sequence goes on from CAYWSV010000021.1 coordinate 20,564, forward strand.
CGATTACGACACATGGAACCAAAACTGTGCGCAATACTATGGACAGATCACTCAGCATTATTCAGCATGTTGGGTCTATAACTTAGGCACAGACGCCGACGATGGCTCAGTTTCAGTTTTAGCGTCAAAAGATCAGGAGGACAACTGGGGCCCTCACATGCATGTCGGATATTTACCCAGCGGCACCACTGCAGATCGCAATGATTCAAGCAGTTATGTGCGTGTCAGAATGATTTCGAGATATGTTAAAGAATTGGACGAAGTGTCGCCTTCCTTCTTCACAGAATTAGCGGCAACTCAGATTCCGACCTCCAGCGAAAACGGCGAAATTCTTTATCGAAGCGTTGCAAACACCAACCGCACCGATGCTCCAGATGGAAAGAATCCGTTAAAGTTTTTCAACATTCCTTACGCACAAAGACTTACAGACAAAGGTGACTGCAAAGATGGTTCAATGTGTTATCGGCCGAGTTTATACTCATCCAATCTGGGCAAGAAACTCCTAATCACAGATACAATCGTTGGTTCAGATGGTGTTGAACGGGTCCTATTCAAGGCAAAAATCGGTGGTATTGATTCAACAACGATGAAAGTCCGTGGAGCTGAATTTCTCGACGGAAACAAAAATATTTTTGACAATCAGCTTGCTTTAGGATGGGCTGCAAACGACTACGATTCTGACTCGTGGAGCAATAACTGCGCTACATACTATTCAAACATCACTCAACACTATGGCGCATGTTGGGTCTACAATCTAGGATCCGATGCGGATTCCGATTTAATCGATGAACATTGGGGACCTCACATTCACTCCGCGAACGCTCCGTCTGGATTTAAACCGGAGCGAATGGATGGAAGCGCATATGTAAAAGCACGTGCGATCACTCGTTACGTGAAGAAACTCGACGAAGTATCAAACTCTTTTTACACTGAAAAAGCCAAAGAGATGATCCCTACGAATCCAGACTTCGGAAACATTCTCTATCGAAGCGTTGCAAATACCTATGGGGATAATGTTGCCGAAAAGCTTGATCCTCTAAAGTTTTTTAATATTCCTTACGCTCAAAGGCTCACTGATAAGGGAGACTGTGCAGACGGAAGCATGTGCTACAGGCCCAGTTTGTATACGGTTCCATTAGGCAAAAAACTGCAGGTGACGGATACTGTCGTCGGAGCGGATGGCAAAGAAAGAGTTATGATGGTTGCGCGTATTGCCGGAATCGACAACACAACCATGAAGGTTGTCAATCCAGAATATGTCGAAGGCAACCGCAACGTTTTCGACAATCAACTTGCTGCAGGTTGGGCAGCGAGTGATTATGACGCAGACTCGTGGTCCAACAACTGCGCAACGTACTATTCCAACGTGACCCAACACTATGGGGCGTGTTGGGTTTACAACCTTGCATCTGATGCCGATGGAAGTTTGGTTGATCAGAAGTGGGGCCCTCATGTTCATGCGGCCAATTTGCCGTCAGGGACGCTCGCTGAAGACGGAGATTCCTCATCCTACGTCCGCGTGCGAGCTATTACACGCTATGTAAAACAGATTGATGATCCCACAATGGCGGGTGCCACTGTTTTTGTTGATGCCGAGCAGGGCTCTCCCGTTGATCGGGTATCAACTTCGGCAGTAACCATGGGAGGCGGCGCGATTCGTGACACCTCAATCGCGGCAGCGGGTGTGGCTTCACTCGGCTTTAAAGACGGCAGCTATGCGAAACTCAATCTTGCGGGTGGACTCGGCAGCGGAGCATGGACTGTTGAAGGTTGGTTCTATCTCAAATCAACAAACTCAACTTATCAGATGTTCCTGTCGTCTTTTGATGCCGGCGCATTTGCAATAGGTATGAATGGTCAAGACTTCGTGATGGGTGTGAATGGACCCGCAGGTGGCGACAAACAAAAAGAATGGCACAGCCCGACTTGGGATGCGTTGAGTCAAACAACTCTGGGTGTAAAACCGGAATTAAACAGATGGTATCATTTTGCACTCGTCTTCACGGGCTCAGAATATCTGTGCTTTGTCGATGGGAAACTGAAGCGACTTATTTCATCTGAAATTAAGGCCGCACCATTTTCGGTCATCAATCTGGGTTCAGGCTGGGGATACTGGGGAACAAACAATTCCTACCCTTCAAACGTGAACTTGGACAACATTTCAGTAACCGTCGGCAGAGCTAAATACACATCCAACTTCACGCCCACGAAATAGAGGGACATTGTTTTGGATTGTGTATTTTTGCCATTTTCTGGGTTGATATTTTCTTTCCAATAGAAACGATTCATCCATTCATGACACAAATTTTTAGCCTAAACGAGCGTCGGGTCAGCGCTTGTGTCGTGCGCTGTCTTACGCCATCGTGCCCCGTCGTGCCCCGTCGTGCCCTGTCGTGCCCTGTCGTGCCCTGTCGTGCCCCGTCGTGCAGAATAGTTCCCGCTTGCCAATTGAGCGCACTCTGGAACAGAAAATACCAAGAATGTGAGAGAGGTTTTAAACAAAAAATATGCAGCTGAGAATGTGAGCATAATCGAAGCAAGTCGAATAGCTTTCACTCGCTATCGGCGAGACGTCCCCCATCACTTCGGCGATGAATCTGCAGCCGAAGTTCCACTTTGTGTCGGCAGCCATGGCAGAGGCTCGAGTTTAATTTGCGCCACCGCACCACCGACTATGCCAAATTGATCACTCTTGGGAATAACATCTGTGAGTGCCCACGACCATGTAATCTTAACGTTCCCAGAAGTCTCTTTTACATGCGAAACGAGCTCACGATACCAGTACATGTGCCGCATTAAACCGCTCACGTAATGTCTTGTTTCCGGAAATGGAATCAAATCTGCATACAGCATTGGAATTTTGCCATTGTAACGTTTATCCCACTTTTTAATGTGGTTTGGACCTGCGTTGTATGAGGCTATCAGCCGCGAATAATCTCCGTTGTGTTGTGTCCTCAAAATATGAAGATACTTTGCACCGATGCGAATATTCGTAACCGGATCGTACAAATCAATGGTGCGTTTACGTTCGACACGTCGAGCAGTGTTCGGCATCACTTGCATCAACCCTCGCGCACCAACCGGGCTTGTAGCCTTGGGATTGAACGAGCTTTCCTGACGAATCAGAGAAAAGATGAGCGCTGGGTCAATATATGCTGCCTGTTGGGCTATCTCGTTGCGAAATTTAACTGGATACAACCGTGCTAAAAGATCTGTACACAAGTGTTTTGAACCAAAAATCTTTATCGACTGGGCAATAATCTTGATGATTGAACGCTGTTGCTGAGCAAACTCGAAAACTTTCAATCTGAACATGGCTGACTCGAACGAAGTCAGTCCAACATTTTCATCCATCAAGCGCGAAAGCCTATCGAGTTCGATTTTTTTGCCTCTGATATAAAAAATAGCCGCCATTAAATGCGATACATTTTCAAGTGTCCACTCTTGTCCTTCATAAACGCTGACTCTTGGTTCGGGGCGTTGAATATAGCGATCGTAGGGATCATTTCCAGTCATCTTATCTGCTATTAAAGCATGTAACGTGAGCGGATATTTTTCAATCAGACGATCCCAATAAGTGTTTCGAGGTTTAACAGCTACTCCCGTGTTTCCTGGGGTGACCACCACCTGAGGTACAGCAGGAACCTGCAATGAATCGAGAAAACCACGCCAGAACAAATGAACGTATTCATCGCGCGGTGCTTTGGCCTGCAAAGTGACCTCGAGCAAAGTTGCAGCTCGATTCAGTAAATTTTTATCCAGATGCATCAGCGCCAAGCGGCCATTAACGATCTCAAAAGCTTCGTGGGCGGGACCTAAACACGGTGCAGTTACTGCATAAAGCTGATTCAATGCCGTCCAAACAGCTTCACTCGGAAGAAAATTTTCCAAATCACGCAACACTGCCGCACGTGCCGCAGTCAGACGGCAGTCTTTAGGATTTTCTTGTGCAACTAGCGCTCCGCGCAGAGCTGATTGCTCGGATTTAAACTCTATTTTTTTGAGAACAACGTCATAAGGTAAGCCCGAAAGACGCTGCATATCGCGTGCAGAGTTTAAAGCCACGGTGCTGACCGTCTTTTTCCCTTTGGATTTGCCTTTTTTTGCGCTGACAAACTTCCCGCCAGATTCGGTGCGCGCAGTCTGTGCTTCGAGGGCTCGCTTCTCTTTCAGAAGCACTTGCCAACGCCAGTACAAACAAGAAATTCCGTCGGGAGTTAGAGTCTGGCCAGAAGACAAGCTGCTCTTTCGCTGCTCACAATATTTGAATGCCGCAGTCTTCTCACGCGACGTACCAATCAAATGCTCCGAAAGACGATCCACAGCACGTTTAAGTTCGGGCGTCATGCGCATGCCATGAAGCTCCCAGAAGCGGGCTTCATCGGGCAATTTGAAATCATTGAGACTGCCGGTCAGTGACGGCAGTGCCGGTGCACCTTTGACCACTGGACTTGGGCGAGCGGACAAGCTTACAGCAGGTTCTGCTTCGGGATCCGGCACGGCCTGAACCGGAGGCAGTTCAGACTGAGACGACGACCCTCCGAGGGGAACGCTCAGAACCGTTCCCATGAAAAGAATCGCGATATTTTGAAAACGCCATTTCGTTTTTTGACGTTCCATAATATCCCCTGCCCTTGTATGACAGATTCACGTGTTAGGGAGTCCTGTCGAAACCTCGGCAAAACCCACGACGGGGTGTCTCGGAAATTTTTGCACGGGGCTTTAAGGCTTTTGAATTGACCGACCTAAAAGTCCGTGTCATTTCGGGGGCAAAGAAAAAAGTGAGGGTGTTCATGAGGGCCACAGCCAACAGTCATTCACGTGAGCTCGGGGCGATGAGAAATCGAGTCAGCCGCGCCGTTCAGGCATTTGCTCAAGGGCAAGCGATTCTTGTTGGTGATGACGGCCGACGCGAAAACGAAGCCGACCTCGTTTTCCATGCCTCATTTGCCACCCCAGAGCTGGTCAACATGGCGATTCGCAAGGCCTGCGGTCTGTTGTGTGTCTCGGTCGCCCACGAGCTGGCAGACAGGCTGGGAATCGCCTCTGCACCCAAGTGGCCCGGAGGAGTCGCACACACGGGCTTCACACTCTCGATAGATGCCCGCAACAATATTACAAGTGGCATTTCCGCCAGCGACCGCGCTCACACAATTAGACTCCTCACTGAGCCAACGACCACCCATCACGATTTTCTCAGCCCGGGCCATGTTTTCCCGGTACGGGCGCAAGATGGTGGTCTGCTGTCGCGAACGGGTCACACTGAAGCGGTTATGGAACTCTGTCAGCTTGCTGGTCTGCCTCCTGCTGCAGCAATGTGTGAAATCCTTGATTCTGAAGGCGAGGCGCTGCGCCCCGCATCGATTGCTGATGATTCCCCACAGTCGGCTGAAAATCAGTGGTGGAGAACGTTACCCTACGTTTCGACCGTCGACCTCCTCTGGTACCGACTCCTCTGCACCCACAATTCATCTGTTCAGTGGAAGCCCATGAACTTTGCCGGATTGGAGCTGAGCAAACCTGCTCAGGGTGCATGGCGGATGTCTGCGCAACTTGAATCCGACGTTCTCGTCCCGTGCAGCATTGTTCAATATTCGGAGAGCATCGACCCTCAGCGCGTGCGCATTCGCCTGCACAATGGCTTCCGCGAATGGTGCAACGAGGTGAAACCGGAATCGGCAGACGCCGAGATCAGTTTGCTCGTTCAACACGATTCGACTCAAGCCGCCCCCCTGCACATTTCTGACTACTGTGATTTGAGCGCCAAAGAGGGACTGCGCGGTACACATGTAGGCGTGCGCCGCGTTCTGACCCAGCTGCGCGCCTTTGAATTTTTACTCAGAACAAGTGGCTGGAATAGCAGCCGCTCTGAATGGCTTCAGAGCGTGACGTTGCCCGTTGCTGCAGACCGAGATGTTTTGTCGGCCATCTGGGAATTGTGAGACGAAAACAGAGCGTCGACAAATTCATCAGCTACAAACGGCTGGAGGTCGTCGACGCTTTCTCCAACTCCAATGTACCGAATGGGCAACTTCATTTCGTGAGCGAGCGCCAGTGCAACTCCACCCTTCGCAGTGCCGTCTAATTTAGTCAGCACAAGCCCAGTCACACCCGCTATTTCTCGGAAAACTTTTGCCTGCTGAAGCGCATTTTGTCCGGTGGTGGCATCGAGCACCAAGAGCACTTCATGCGGTGCACCCTGAACATCTTTGCTTGTCACACGTTTGATTTTTGCGAGCTCTTGCATGAGGTCCTGACGATTGTGCAAACGGCCTGCCGTGTCGACAAGACACAGATCCGATTGCTGAGCGGCGGCGCGCTTAACGCATTCAAAGGCCACGGATGCCGGATCTGCTCCTTCGGCCAATCGCACACATTCAGCGCCTGCGCGTTTCGCCCACTGTTCAAGTTGATCAACCGCAGCAGCGCGGAATGTGTCTGCTGCACCCACGATCACCGACCGACCAGCCTGCCGCTCTTTGAAAGCGAGCTTTCCCGTTGTTGTCGTTTTGCCCACACCGTTCACTCCAACCATAAGCACAACTGTAGGCTTTTGTGAGGATGTTGTGAGCGACCAGCCCGGGTCTGTTTTGAGCAAAGCCAGAATCTCTTTGCGCAACACCGATTTCACTGCTTCAGGATCAGCCAATTCGGCACCCGGAAGTTCATGGCGCACGCGCTCAATCAACATTTCGGCCGTACGGATTCCCACATCTGCACGCACAAGAATTTCGAGCATGGCGTCGAGAATAGCTTCGCGCGAGGCTTTCTCGGAGGAGCTTGTAAAGAGCGAGTCGATTTGGCGAATGAGTTGATTTTGAGTTTTGCTCAAGCCTGCAGACAATCGATTCAACCAACTCACCGCAGGCGCTGGAGCAACCGGTTGAGTTGCAGAGGCTGTTTTGATCGCATCCAATCCCTCTGCGGGAGCAGGCGTTGTCTGCTCGGCCGGCGCCGCCTCGGGCTTTTCTGCCAGTGTCGTTTTTGCGGCGGTCGGAGCCTCAGTTAAATGCGAAGATTGCTCCTCTTTGCGTTGAGCACTGCGTCGACCGAGCGCAAATGCACCAAGACCAAGGGCAATAGCAACGACCGCAAAGATCAGAATTTGGGGCAAAAGTTCTGTTGTCATCATGTTGGATATCCAAAAACAAAGCGCTTGGGAGTTTCAATTCTCGACACGGACGCTCGGTTCATTCGGGTTGTTTGTAAAAGAGATATTCGATGAGATTTCCAAACGGATCCCTAAAATAAACACTACGTCCATCGGAACGGTCGTAGGGACCCTTAAGAATGTCAAGACCTGCGGCTCTCACCCTCTCGGCCAAAGCATCGACCTGCGACGGGCTGTCGGCCATAAAGCCGAAGTGATCAAGCACCTGCCGTCCGAAAGGGCCTTTTTGGCGCTCTTGGTCAATCGCATCGGAAGACAACTTTGCCACAAGCAAATCGGGACCAACGTGTATTAAGAGCTGCGTACCACGCCAAACCTCCACGTCCGCCCCCAAGATATCGGCGTAAAACCATCGTGCTTTTTCAATATCATCAACGACGAGGGCCAGATGTCCCAACCCCCTCAAAAACGGACTCTTGTGGGCTCGTTGCATTGCGGGCGTCCTTACTGAGGACTGGTGGTCTCCCATTTGTGACGGGCGACAATGGCCTTCACCAGACCGATGAAGCGTGAGTTATCATCGGTCAGCGGCTCTGCCTAGAGACTCAGCAGACAGTCACGCGCCTCTTTATGCTCGCGCGCCTGCGCCTCGAGACACTCCAGAGCGGCAATCCGCACTTGTTCATCGCGGCTCCGGACAAGCAGTTGAGTCCGCCCGACAATGCGCACGTCTGAAATTTCTTTCAGGGCAAGGAGTATTTCGATGTTGCGCTCATGAAGTGTCTCATCAAAAAGAACATTTTCGGTGTTCAAACTCTCAAGAAGGAGATTGATGTACTCATCTTGAGAAAGCATTTTTTCAGCGATTTTTATTGGCCACGAAATGCGCTTTTGTGTGCGCACAGCATCACAGACCAGCGGACGTGCAACGTCTTTGTTTTCAAGAAGGGTTTCCATCACTCGGTCCTTCTCACGCTTGTCGATGATACCGTGCTCGACCACAA
>CAYWSV010000022.1:0-2397 GCA_964460155.1 uncultured Oligoflexia bacterium
AGGGACGCAACACCCCTGCACAGGCAACAGGACCCGCGTCGCTGCAAGATTTGCTAAACAAGTTCAATAATAAGCGTCTCTAATTCTCTCGGGAGTAGTAAAAAGTGGTCAAGAAAACCTTTCTCGGCGTCATCGGTGGTTCGGGGCTTTACGACCTCCCCGGACTGACCAGCGTTCAAGAACATGCCATCTCGACACCGTTTGGCATGCCCAGTGACCCCATCATCACGGGTTCACTCAATGGCCGACCGATCGCGTTTCTTCCCCGCCACGGCAAGGGGCACCGCTTTACACCTTCAGAAGTGAATTATCGTGCAAACATCTTTGCACTCAAATCGTTGGGAGTGACCCACATCCTCAGCGTCAGTGCCGTGGGCAGCCTGCAGGAAAAATACGCACCCGGAACCGTCGTGATCCCAAATCAGATTCTCGACAAAACAACTCACATGCGCGAGCGAACATTTTTTGGAAAAGGGGTTGTAGGCCACGTCAGTCTTGCAGATCCCTACTGTCCGCAAATGCAAAAGGCCGTGCTCGCAGCGTGCCGCGCGGAAGGCGTGAGTGTTTATCACGAAGCGACTTACGTGTGTGTCGAAGGCCCACGATTTTCATCGCGCGCCGAAAGCCACTCATTTCGCAATGAAGGCTGCGGCATTATCGGGATGACGGCCATGCCTGAAGCTTCACTCGCACGCGAAGCCGAGATTCCATACTGCACACTGGCCTTCGTAACGGATTATGATTGCTGGAAGGAACACGAAGAAGCCGTCTCGGTGGATGCTGTTCTGGCTGTTTTGAAAAAGAACGTCGACGCGTCTAAACGCATTGTTCGCAACGTGCTCGAAGGTCTTCCTGAATCCTCAGAGAACCCGATTTTTAGCGCAGCACAATTTGCACTCATGACGTCTCCGGAAGTTATTCCTGCCGAAACAAAACGCGCCCTTTGGCCTCTCTTTGGTAAATATTGGGCATCGTCCACGGCGCAAGGACACTGATGTCCCGCCGTGCGCTGACGTGTTTCAAATTGCGAAAAGATCTCGAACTCCACGTCATTCCGGGTTTTGAAGACAACTATTTTTATCTGCTCGAGAACACCTCGCTCAAACAATGTGCGGCCATTGACCCGGGCAATGCCGAGCCTGTTCTGGCGCTCATCGAACAACGCCAGCTCGAGCTGACACACATTCTCATCACCCATCACCACCGCGATCACACCGGAGGGGTCGCAACTCTTGCTGCTCGTCATCCGGGCGTGACGCTCGTGTGTTCAGAATGGCTCAAAATCCCACCCGCATGGTCGGCCTTGAGCATTGAACGCCTCAACACCAAGGACGCTCAGGTGCTCCCGGTGCTCGGTGCACCCGTTCAGGCACTTGATGTGCGCGGACACACCCTCGACCACATTGCCTTTATGCTTCTTGAAAATCATACATCCGGACGGGCTCTAGATGTCTTTGTGGGAGATGCTCTGTTTGGCGCAGGTTGCGGTGGATTATTCGAGGGAACATACGAGCAAATGTTCGCCGCACTCAGCCGACTGCGCGAACTTCCCGCCAACACTCGCCTGTGGTGCGCACACGAATACACGCTCAAAAACCTGCGGGTCGCTGCTGTTTTGGGAGAAAACAATCCTCAGCAACACAAGCGTCTGTCGGAGCTTGAACAGGCTGTCGCGCAGGCCGCCGTCCGCGAACACGAATGGATGACAATACCACTCAAAATTGCAGAAGAAATTGCAACGAATCCATTCTTGCGTTGGGACCAACCCAGCCTCCAAAAAGCCATTGACACACAGGGCAGTCTTGAAACATTCACGCATGTGCGGAAGTTTCGCGACCAGTTCTGAACTTATCTCCCCGCTCAAGGATGCTGGCAATCATGAAAAATCTTTTTGACTCCGTTCGCGTCATAAAATGGCCTCACAAAGAAACACCGACCGAGGCAAGTGTTGCGGCCGAAATGCAAAAGTACGGTTATAAAGTTTATGATCTGCAGACCATTCCGCCTTGGTTCGAACGCTCACGTCATTCACATGACTACGATGAAATTCGCGGAGTCGTTTCAGGTGTGACGACGTTTCACTTCGATGAATTCCCAGTCACCATCGAAGCGGGAGATATTCTTTTTATCCCTGGTGGAATTCATCATTCGGTGCGCACCCACAACGACAAACCTTTTACCGCCTACAAAGGCTCAGTATCGGGTGAGCGGAGTGTCACGGAACACGGCGATGGACGTGGCAGCGTAGAAGATCTCGCAAAAAATAAATGAAAGATGATTTGAAATGAATTTTTTCTTTTTTGACCTCGACGGGACTCTTGAAGACAGTCGCAAAGACATGGTCGCTGCAGCCCAGCATGTTCGCCAGCATCTTGGATTACCAGTGCGTTCTTTTGA
>CAYWSV010000022.1:2407-2887 GCA_964460155.1 uncultured Oligoflexia bacterium
AACGCTCGTTCCGCACGTCAACCGAGGTATGCGCGAATTGTATTTAAATTGTTTCGATGACTTCATCGCACAAGGAACATCTGCAGAAGAAATCGAGAACAAAATCTCTCATGTGCAAGGACTCTACGAAAAACAGTATGGAGAGTTCATTGCCGTTGAAACGCAACTGTACCCAGAGATCATTGAGGCTCTTCATGATGCAAAAACTCTGGGCCGTATTGCGGTTATCACCAACAAACCAGAACATCTGTCTGTTCGGTTGTTGGAGTCCTTGAAAATTCTTCCCCTCATTGATCTGGTTGTGGGTGGCGATACCTGCGCTGAAGCCAAGCCAAGCCCGGTTCCTTTGCGTTACGCTTTACAAAAGCTCGGCGGAGCTCTTCCTCAAGACACGGTTTTCATGGTCGGAGACAGTCAGGGGGACTCCCGCGCGGGTGCACTGTGCGGCGCACAAACAGTTTGGTTTGCCTGGGGATATCA
>CAYWSV010000022.1:2897-11882 GCA_964460155.1 uncultured Oligoflexia bacterium
CCATAACCCCCAAAGACTTAAGGTCAATTTTTCGCGGCCTGAAAGCTTGAATTTTGGCTTGCGGGAGGGAGTGAAATGATCCATCCCTCCGCCCTCACGAAGATCGACCGAAGGGGAGAGAGCGCTCCGTGTCCCGACTCAGCTCCAACGACAGAGAAGATGCTTGGATTTACGACCTGCGTATTTTGAATGGACGCATTCGTGGCCTTCGTGGTGTGCCATCCGTTCGCACGCGTGCCGTGTCGGCCGCCGACTGCCGGGGCTGGTGCTACCGCACTCCTGCAGGCGAGCGGGTCAATCACGAGCTAAGGTCAGCATTGCGTGAGTTCTACAAAATTCTCGATACCGACCCCTCGGCACCAAAACTCATCAAGGCAGGGGCAAAACTCTGGCTGCGACTGATGACCATTCGCCCCTTTGTCGATGGAAACAGACGCACAGCGCGTGCATTTCTCGCGCGCTGCTTTACCCAGCAAGGACTCTCTATCAAGAGCTTTCAAGCTCTCCGAAAGTTTCCGACAACAGGCCGTTTGGAAGAAGACTTGACCACCTGCCAGTTGGCGCTCGGACGCTGTCTGACCTCTGCGCAAATGTCTGCCCTCTGAGTTTATCGCAGCCTATATTGCTCAACACGTAAAAGTTATCGCTGGTCTCGGAAATTCCCCTCGGGCATCTTTGCATCCGTTCAGAGGACGAACGTTGTTTTAAGACAAGTGCTCATTCACGGAGGATTTCACCATGAATCACAAAAAATCTTCAAAGTTCAGTCGATGGCTTGCGGGTTTTCTGGCGTGCACCGGTGTCGCCGTCAGCCTCGCACCCACCGCTGAAGCTAACAATCTTTACTGGCGCAGATATTCTCCCGATACGATGGGCCCCGGTCCAGCCTTCATTACGCCCGGCGGGACGATTTGGAATGGGGGCTGGTGGATGTCGGTTGATGTCGGCAGAGCACCCTTAAGCATTTGTCGTCTCTCCGATGGACCGCACTGGGTCTACGGCAATTACTACGACGGTCGTTGTGCCTATTACTCGCCCCAATTCAATCGCGCTCACAGTGTTTCGATTGGCTTCGATTTACTGGGAGGAAGCCATTTTCCAGACTGGCGTCCGATCTCCGGACGCTACGTCCGTCCATGGTCCGCGTCTTCTTCCTCCGGCGATCCGACACTGATTCAGCAGCAGGACGTCCTCGACAGTGAGCTTGAATCTCTGTGCCGCATTCAACAAGCCGAGGGTGCATTTATCGGAACACTGCGCGACGAGGTGTGCTATGCCGCTTGGGAAGATCAAACTCTTATTTCGGGCGAATACGAGGTTGTTGAAAAACCCGAAAACTAAGCATGTGATTTAAACAACGAAACATCACCAAGCTCACGGGGGAGGGGGCTTCTTGACACCTCTCCCCGTGAGCAGCGAACCACAGAATGATACTCTCGGAAGAACGTCGGGGCAGCGAGCACTTTGAACAATTGCTGACTCGCCCGCATTCTGGGAGATGAATCACATGGCTGCGCCCAAACTATCTGAACGCCGGGTTTCCCAACGTTACACGCTGACTCAAGAATCCCATTGTGGACACGTCGTTATTGAAAAATCGATTGTGCTCCCAATGATGGACATCAGTTACGGCGGCTTTTCTGTAGCCATCGACAAACCCGAACACGAATCCTTGTGCGAAACCCTCCCACGCTCGAGTGAAGTGGAAGTGATGATTCTTGGGGTTGGCACAACAGGTCGAGCAATCCGAGTTTTTGAAGGAAAACACCGCTTGGGTTATGCCTTCTGTCACGATACTGCGAGCGTGTTGATTTTCCTTCGCCGATTTATTGAATTCATGCGTATGGGCGAACACTTGGGACTGCTCGACAAAAACCTGCTCAAGCCACCTTACGATTCAAATGAATGGCTGTGCTTCCGCGGCGACGGGCCCACCGATGTGCTCATGCATACGAGTCGCGTGGAAGCCAATGCGATTGACGAAGCCGTCATCACTTACCGCGAGAAAGAAACCTACCGGACTGCAGAATTGCGCACGGGCCGCATTCATACGTCAATCGCAACAGAAAATAATATGGCCACAGGTCAGCGTGGAAATCAGGATCCTCAAATCAATGAGGACATCCTCAGAAAAGCCTCGTGTATCCTCATGGGCTATCGACAAGTGTGTGAGAGCAACCATCAACTCTACATCGACAATCTTCTTGGCACATTCCGTAAAAGCCTGCTTTCAAATCCAACAGGAAAAACGAAAACAGCTTGAGATGATTTGAGTGGTGCGGACGGTGAGACTCGAACTCACATGCCTCTCGGCGCTGGCTTCTAAGACCAGTGCGTCTACCAATTTCGCCACGTCCGCATAAAAACAAATGGCTGGTCGAACTCACACTCTATAGTTCAAGCCCCTCGACGATGCAATTCAAGGCTGACTTGCATTGACGCTCAGCCGCAGAAAATAGCGTCGGTCCTGACGGGTTGAAGAACCTACAGGCCCGCTGATCCGAGCAGGAGCGCTCGCAATCTCAACGAGCGTAAAGGGCATATCCCAGCTCAAACCATAAGCAATGCCGTCTTGTGTTCCACCGAACCTCAAAATAACCGGAGCGCCACTGATGACGTCGGCCTCGGTCTGACCAAACAAATGCATCTCACACGCTGCACCCCATTTGCCCGCCCACTCGAGTCGAGAGTCATTCAGGTGATGCCCGGCCAAACCGCACTGCGTTCCAAACTTCGCATTTTGAAGAACCCAAGCCGAGGCACCGGCCGAAAGATTAGATTTTTGAATCAAAGTTTGATGCGAAGAATTTACAGCAACAAAGCGTGTGTCTGTCACGTCGTCGATTTTGAGTCCAAAAGTCGGCTTCATTGTAAACTTGGGCAACCGCACAGTTGCGCCCACATCAATTGGATACCCTTTGGTTTCATTGAATTTAGCCTTCAAACTGCTGGCCGTTTCACTGACCAACGGCTCTGCCAAGCTAACGCTCCCAAAATAATCGCTGCGCCATGTGGGTCGAACCGTGACGCCCAGAAATACACCTGTGTTTTTGTACGGCACCGAAAACGAAAGGCTCGTTCCCCGCTCGATGGTGGCACGGACATCCATCTGTGTGGCCGCGGCGGATCCCGTCAGCGACATAGGCAAACGCCCCGAGAAACCACCTGAGACTGTCGGAAAGTCTGTGAGACCGCCATCGGTGCTCAAAGAGGTTTGTGCGGGTTGCCAGACGTACCCCTCAACCCGCACACGGGCAAAGGCGCCCGCTTGCACAAGTCCCAAGGTCATCGACGGCTGCAAAGCGAAAAATCCGAACGGAGTCTGCTCGTTCTGAGCTGCTTTCAAAAAGCTTTCGATGCGCTGCTGCGACGAGGATTGGCCAGCAAAGTAGGCTTTTGCGAGCGCCCGAGTGGTGCCATTGGCCCCGAGAGTGACTGATGGAAACCAAAGGCCGCGTAAAAGGTCTTTCTGTTTGTTTTTTCCTTCCTGACCCACCCATGCAGGATTTGCCGCTGCGGTTTCGCCCATTGATAGACCCGAAAATCCAACAGCCGGAATACCCAAACCAAAAGAGCGCACTCCATTGAGATCCCGCACAGGAGGAAGCAACTCTTGACCCAATGCCACTCCCAAAGGGGTAGCACCTACGAAAAAAAACAAAAGATGTGCAGAGCGGACAAACAGACGCATTTCGCCCTCCAGAAGAGGTATCGGCAGAAAACACCCGTGGTTGGAGCCTGCCTTGCGCCAGACGAATGAACACCTGTCAAAATTTTCCTGCCCAAAAAAAATTGTTTCGAAATACAGTGTTCTAGAGGGAACCACAGGTCGTGCAACGGAGTTGAACACCACGTGTCATTGCAACCCCGAGCTGTCATATTTGCAGAAGAACGAGCAACTGGCTTTGTCCAGATTCTCCGTGAATTTCTATTCAAACTCGGCTTCAGGCAAACAATCTGCACAACGAATCCTCTCGAAATCTCGAACCTTATCCACACAAGTCACTGGCCTATTATCTTCATCGACCATACCGATGGCGTGAACGATGGAATGCAGCATTTTGAAGGTATTTATAAGGTACTAGGGCATCAGCTGCTGCCGATCGTCTTCACGGCTCCATCCGATAACCAGCTGTTTGATTCCTTCTATCAAAGTCTCGGAGCTGTTGGCCTCATCAAAAAACCACTGCAGACATCCAACGCCGAAAAAATCGTACGCGCCGTAACTCCTCAACCCAACGACCCGGCCGTCCGATTGGCACATCAGGTATCTAAGGCCATGTTGCAGGGTCACTTTGGAACAATCGAACAACAACTTGGCCGACTACGCGATATTCCCCAATTCAGAAGACATGCGGAAATTGCTCTGCTGCGCGTTGAGATGGCAGTCGGAAATATGTCCAAAGCCAATGAACGTTTCAGGCAGCTTTTGCGCGACCGTCCACGCGACTTGCGCGTCCTCTCGGAATACGCCGAATTTTTGAAAAAGAACGCACTCTATTTCAACACACTCAAGTGCTATCAGCGCATTCAAAGTCTCCATCCAGAGCTCTCGTTTAAGTTCTGGGATCAGGTCACGCTCTACATTGAACTCGAGCAAATAGACGAAGCTGCGCGACTCCTCGATTCGATGCAACACGACGAAACGTTTAAGGACCTCGCTGCAGAAGCACTTGCGCGCATGATGTACTTCATGGGTCTTCAGCATCAGATCCAAAACTTCGTGAAGCTCTATCCAAATGCAACCCGCAACTACAACTTGTTCACTGGTAACTCGCCCGCAAAGAAAGTGAGCTCCTCATGAGACGCTCTGCTGTCATCGCAGGTTTTGCTCTGCTGCTGACTCTTCCGATCGTCTCTTGCGGCACAAGCCTTTATCGACCTTTCGCAGCGAAAGAAACAGCAAACGCTTTGCGTGAAGAAACCCTGCTCCAACTGAATCAGGGCAACTACGACGCAGCTGCCGAATCTGCAAAAAAATTATGGGACAAAGAACCGTCAAACGACGCCGCGAGCCTTTACTCCATCGCACTTGCCAGTCAGGCAGGCGTTGGGCTCTTTGATCTGATTGTCGGCACTATTGAAAAAAGCACAGCTGCATCCTCAACCAGTGCAGCTAGCTCAGCGGGAAATTCAGTTTTTGATTCGCTGAATGCAGTCTTGCCCGCATTTACAGATGCGCAACTGTCGATGCTCAAACAGTCGATCGATGTACTCGACGCAGCTCCCGAAAAAACATCTTCTAAACTACTTTTTCAGCGCTGTTTGACGGCAGCGATTTACACGCTTCCGACGCTCAATAAATTACAAACAGGAATAACAACTCTACAAACCACGCTGTCTGCTTTGCCTTCGAAGCTGGGCACCGGAGGCGGTGGAACGAGCTGTAATGCATCCACCGACTCAATCAACACAGCGGCCAGTGAATTGTCGTCGGCCATCACCGATCTTGGAACAATAACGACCCGCTTTGCCGCGGCGATTGCGATTGTTGGCGAGTGTTTCCCAAGCTCACAAGGAAAAGATGCTCTCAATACTGTCAGTCAGCAGGTGAACAAACTCACGACTGCCGCTGACAAGGGCTGCACAATTCCCGCGACCCAAAAAATCGGCAACTATACCTTACCCTCATGTCTAAATGACACGATCACAGCATCTGGTGGAAGCACTGCCGTTGCGGCCGACGGAAAGATCGCCGGTTGCGAGCTCTTTATAAACTGCACGTCTGGTGCTTGTTTCTGATTTCAGTGGCTCTTCAACCCAGAATTTCAAGCAATTCTTTCTTACTCATCTGTGCACTGCCCTGAAGAATATTCTGAGCGACTGTACCTGCTCCAAGACCTTCATCAAGAACCTGTGTTGCAGTTTTCAGTTTCTCGAGAACAGTTCGACGAATGTATTCATCTACTGTTCCCTCTGCGATTAGATGAATCACCAAACACCGCACGGCTTGTTGACCAATACGGTGAAAACGCGCCTGAGATTGAACATAAGAACCACTATCGAAACTCAGGTCCAAGTAAATCATGGTGTCTGCCACCATTTTTCCATCACGCGGCAAAAGGGTAAGACCCTCTTTGGCTGATTGAGGTGTGGCAATAAACAAACGGCATGACGGGTCATCCTGAAACCGCTTAACGCTCTCTTGCCGAGCACCAACGTCCATTTCACCCGTGTGACCCACAGCCCCATAATTTTCAGCATACTTTTCGACAAGACGCTTCACGTTGTCGACATAGTGCGACCAAATAATCACCTTTTTCGTATCATCGGAAAACAGGTCTTCCAGCAGGTCATCGAGCTCGCTTTGTTTCGCACTTGAACCCTTGTATTCAGGATCCAGAAGACCGGGATGCGAGGCAATCTGAGACAAACGCAAAAGTTTTACGACGATGTTGGCCGCGTCTGCAGAGATTTCTTTCTCTGACAAATTGCCAATCTCAAGACGCAAATGGTCACGCATTTGTGCATACATATGCTTCTGCTCGGCCTTCAACTCAACCACAAAATCCTTGAAGAGAATCGGCGGAAGGTCAAGAACCTCGGATTTTAGCCTGCGCAAACTCGTTCGCAAAATTCGCGCTTGCAATTCATCGGGATTGCGTGTCCCAATAAATTTTTCCACTCGAATTGTCTTTCGTCCAACATTGATCTTTTGTACTTCCATTTCACAGAAGGTGTTTTTGAAAGCAGGGAAACGTTGGCCGAAAGTTTCTCCCTGATCCATCACCAGATACTGCGAAAACAAATCGACAGGACGGTTTGCAATGGGTGTTCCCGTGGCAATCACACAGCGTTCCGAAAGTGGACGCAAACGCACGGCGGCCATTGTAGTTTGTGCCTGAAGATTTTTGATGCGCTGACTCTCATCGAAAATCAGAGCACAACGCTTGCCTGTCATCCACTCACGGAAGCGTTCTTCTTCAAGGCGCAAGCCTTCGTAGTGAACCAAAAAAATTGGGTTCGTACTGTTAAAAGCTTTTGCTCTTTGTGCTGGGGTTCCACCCACAACAGTAAAGGCCTCGGGAATAGCCAGTTTAAGTTCTTCTTGCCATGTTTTTAGCAGTGACATGGGCACGACGATCAACGCGCGATCGATTTCTTTTTGCTGGAATAAAATTCCAAGCGCAGAGGCAATCTGAAATGTTTTACCGCAACCCATTTCATCAAGAAGTGCAGCCTGTTTGTTCACGAGCAAAAACTCAATACCGGAGCGCTGATGGAGATATGGCTTGCGCCCGAAATTAAAGCGTTCCATCGCTTTTCGCCAACTGCCCACGGCCGATTGAAGTGCATCATCGAAGCTTTGCATCGGAAGCTTCTCGAGATGAAAAAATGAACTTCCAAACTTTACTGAGTTGGGCGTCAGGTGACCCAGATCTTCAAACCAACTTTCACGCACAACGATTTTTCCGAGTTTACCTCGACCAATATGCGCATAATAGGGCGTGAGAATAAAATCATTAATAGCTGCATATGCAGCTTCGCTTAATTTAAAGCCGCGTCCGAGAATATCAAAAACATCATCAAACGTGCCCAAGAACACGCGCCATAATTTTTGATCAGGATCCCACGCACGCTCGTTACGGTCGAGACCTTTCATGCGCTCAACTGCCGTTTGCTCGTACGGAAAAGAGACTTTTAATTCGCCATCCGCATAGTCAATCAACGAGCGACCCGAGCTCGTGACTCCGGCCAAATAAATTTTCTTTAAATTTTTTTGAATACGCTCAACAAAATCAGCAGGCAGAGGGTCGGTGGTTTCGTATTTCACTCCTTTGAGCTTAAGCGTTCCAACAATATCCTGTCGCGCAAAGACGGGTTCCTCGGGTTTACGTGGAGGTGGAACAACGCGCTGCGCATCCGCCTGAGCAGACGACGGTGAGGGGATAACCCCAAAGGAAAGCTTCACGGGGCCGCGCGGCGGCTTGGGACGATAAGTTGTTCCGCGGTTATTCCGATTCTGCATGAAACCATCCTGCAATTGTAAAAAAGGCTGACACTTGTGGTCGCATTTCTGCAGCAAACTTTCAACGCCAAAGGCTTATGATGTCAGAGTTGTCGACTGGACAACGACCCCTGCCAAATCTAGAGTGTGCGCTCCTGCAACTGACCAAATAAATCAGGAGGGGCGAGCATGGATAAAATTATTTGTGTGGGTAAGAATTACGCTGACCACGCGGCAGAACTAGGCGATATTCACCCCGAAAAGCCAGTCCTCTTTCTCAAACCTCCAAGCGTACTTGTCTCCGCGCACGCAACTGACGAGCGGCTTCAACTGACGCTGCCCGACCACTCAGAACAGATTCACCACGAGCTTGAACTTGTTTTTCGTGTCGATAGAGACGGCTATAAAATGTCCGTTGAAGAGGCAGAACGGGCACTCGGTGCGGTCACCGTTGGATTAGACATGACCCTGCGCGACCTTCAGACAGAAGCCAAAAAAAAGGGCACACCGTGGACCACAGGCAAAGTGTTTCGCGATGCTGCAGTGATTGGACCTTGGGTTAGGCTCGCTGATTTTTCAAACTTCGCCGACGAGCCCTTTACACTCGCAATCAATGACAAGGTCGTACAACGCGCAACAGCCAAACAAATGAGTCATTCGCCCGCTGAATGTCTGGCCTATGCATCTCAATTCTTTCCGGTTTGTGCCGGAGACATACTGTTCACCGGCACTCCGCAAGGCGTTGGAAATGTAAAACACGGGGATAAAGGCGTTCTGCTGTTTGGCCCAATCCGTTATTCGGTTACTTGGTCGAAACAAGCTTAAGGTCCCGCAGGCCGCCCGCTTTTTTCCAAGTCACTTCGGGCTTGCCGACTTCATGTTGGACCCAACGCGAAGCAACAAAAAAGAAGTCTGAAAGACGATTCAAAAAAGGCACAGCCTGCGCGTTGATCTCGGCATGCTCCTGCAATTGAACTGCAAAGCGTTCTGCGCGTCTGCAAACGGTTCTTGCCAAATGCAGCTCTGCATTGAGACGC
>CAYWSV010000022.1:11892-27813 GCA_964460155.1 uncultured Oligoflexia bacterium
ACCAGGTAAGACAAATTCACGCAACGGTGGCAGAGCAATCTGCATCTCGTCGATCATCTGTTCAAGCCGGCTGATCTCCGCCTCTCCGACGACGATCATATTTTCCCAACGAGACGCAACCGGCGTGGCCAGATCTCCCCCCAAATTGAAGAGATCATTTTGAATGCATTCAAGCCAGCTATCGAGACATGTGCGCGACTCGGCACGCAAACCCTCTGCTCCCTCGAGAGTGCTCCGGCAGAGACCAACAACCGAGTTTAATTCATCGATTGTTCCATATGTTTCAAGCCGCAAATCAGCCTTTGACACACGGGAGCCATCAGCAAGACTGGTTGTTCCCTTGTCGCCGGTTTTCGTATAAACGCGCGTTATTCTCACTGTATTTCCTTAATCGACTGAATCGAGAAATGGACTCCATGCTGGCATCACAACCTCATGGAGTGGGATATTAAGCGCTCTGACGTTCGAGCCATCACGGCTCATAACATAGAGCTTGTAATTATTCGCTTTCCCACGCCCTTTGGGCAATCGATTGGACTGGAATGCGATAAACCGACCATCAGGAGACCATGACGGCTTTTCATTGTCGCCCTGATCTAAAGTCAGTCGCTCCATCTGGCGACCATCGGGATTCACAATAAAAATGTCGTAACGATCGATGTCACGGTCGTAACCTGCAAAGGCCAATTTTCGACCATCACGACGCCATGATGGTGAGGAATTGTACCAACCCGCAAAAGTAATGCGTGTATCAGCATCGGCGCGCAAATCACGGATGAAAAGATGCGGATTGCCAAAACGACCACTGACGAAAGCAACTTTATAGCCGTCGGGCGAATAAGCTGGCTCCACTTCGAGTCCACTGCCCGAGATAAACGTTTTGCGGTCGCTGCCATCGAAGGAGTTAACTGTAAAGATGCTAGTCAGTCCGGAATGACTTCCGGAAAATGCAATTTTACGTCCATCAGGATGCCAATTCGCGCCTGAATTATTGCCAAAACCAGCAGTTAATTTCGATGTTTTTTGCGTGAGCATATTATAGACGAAAATGTCTGCCTTACCATCACGAAACGACGTGTAAGTCAGTTTCGTTCCATCGGGCGACCACGATGGGCTCATATTGATTGAACCGTTGTTGGTGATCTGCCGCAGCCCAGAGCCATCCAGATTAGCAATAAATATTTGTCGTGGCTCACCGGATTTGCGAGTTCCAGCAAATGCAATTTTTGTTGAAAAAATGCCTTTTTCGCCCGTAAGCTTCTCGATACATTTATCCGCAAATCTTCGCAGTGCTCTATCGAGATCCCCAACTTCAAAATCTGAATAGCGCACGCCATGAATCTGCTTGCGCCTCTTCACATCGAAGAATCTCATCTCGAGAGTAAATTTCCCAATCGCATTGCTCGGAACAAACTTACCCAGAATGACTCCTTCGGTTTGAAGCGGAGTCCATTCATCAAACTGTATGGGCTTTGAAGAAATATTTCCCTTGGCAATAAAACTCGACGAAGGAATGAATTCAAAAGAACCAGTGAAGGAGAAGATATCTGCCAGCTTCGTTGAAGCAAATTCCCTGTCGGCATCGGTGACAGCCGTTCCGGGCTCCAAACCAAACATGGGGATGGCCATTTTAAATTTTCGAGTGCCCGCGCGACCAACATCAATAAATAGCTCACCATCTGCTGACTGCGCAGTGGGTGCGACCGGTGCAGCTGGCGCTGGTTTTGTCGGCGTCGCTGACCACAATTGCGCCGGATAAAAAACGGCAACCGCAAACGAGATAAAAACATAAACCCAACGGAATTGTCTTTGTGTCATTGTTTAAGCGCCCTAAAAATTAATGCTGTTTGGTGAAAATTTCATTCTTAAAGAAAGTCTTTGACCCATCTCTTTAGGCAAGTCCGGAAAAGGACCAGCTGCCTCGAGTGCCTTCATCGCCTCTTCATCGAATCGTGCATTGCCACTTCCCTTAACAACCCGCACGCGTCCTACAATTTTACCAAAACCATTGATCTCGAATCCCAAAACAACTTCAAGCTTGGGTTCAAAACTCATCACATCAGGAAGGCTCCAACGTTTACGCATATGCATGGCTGCAGCGTGTGCATATTCACTCTTAATCTGCATCCCAACCTTGCCCTGCAAACTTCCCGCCTGACTCAACACCGATGGAGCTTTAGGAATATCACGCCCCAAAGGATTTATGGGAATATCATTGGGCCGCTTGAATACATCATTTGCTGTTTTCTTGTCTGTTCCTTGGCGTTCTTTAGCCCCAATCGCACGCTGTTCCTTTTCGAGTCGCTTTGCGAGCTCCTCGAGCTTCATCTTCTTTGCCGCATTGGGATCAACTTGCTCGACCACAGGCATTTTCGTTGGCGCAGGAGTACTTACAACCTTGGGTGTTTCAACTGGAGTTGGAACGGCCGTGGGTGCGGGAGTTTGGGCCGCGACATCCGGCTGTGCCAATGAATTATCGACAGGCGCGGGTGTTGCAGCATCAAGAGTTAACGACTTGGGCAACTGAGGAAGCTGCTGGATCGTTTTAAGAGCTTCCGCATCCTGTTTTTCCTCAGCGGTTTTTCCATCCGGTAAGGCCTTGGACATGTCCAAAGACACACCAAAAGCAACCTCAATCGGCTCGGATTCCTTCTTGTCAAAAGGATTGCTGACCTCGGAAAGCTGCATGAATCCGAACACCACAGCAAACACCACCGCATGCCACAGAATCGAAAATCCAAGTGGCCATGGGCCAAGACCATCATCATCAAGATTTTCAATACGCAATCTGTGCTGAAAAGCACTCTCATCGATGCGAGGTTCGGGCGCCAACATAAATCGAGCAGAAAACGGAATCTCGAGATCGGGTTCGGGATAAAATTCCTTAAGTTCAATCTCGGGGACCAGAGCCTCGGGCTCAAGCCCAAGCTTCTGCCCTTCAACGCCGACGAGCCAAAGCATCTCACCACCATCGACTTGCGGGTGAGACTTCAAAATGGCTGATATTTCCGACGATGAACTAACCATACCTTAGCGCGCCTTTGCACCCTGTCCTGAACCTTCACCCATCATGCCTATGCGTTTCGCTCCCGCAGTCTGAGCTGCAGACATCGCCTCCATGACTTTGGCATAAACAACATCGCGATCCGCACGAATGAACACCGTGGGTTGGTCCTGTCCAGCAATAGCTGTCTGGATTTTTCCAACGAGTTCTTCTTTTTTAACAACTTTTTTTCCAAGAAAAAATTCACCGCGATCCGACACCGACACGACCACTGGATCTTGACCCAAACTCAAAGTTTTGGATCGTGATTTTGGCAACTGAATGTCAACACCCGATACAGCAAATGGTGCCGTCACCATAAAAATAATCAAAAGCACGAGCATGACATCAACGAAAGGCGTGATGTTAATATCAGCCAACAATGATGCACGACCAAAAGACGAGGAATCACTTCCTTCAGATTCACCGTTCCTGAATGCCACGCTGTCACCTCATGAAACGCGGACGATTTGCTTATGCCTCTGCGATTGTATTGAGAGCAGAACCTGATGCTGGTGCTTGTACAGGATGCGCTTCTGACCGGCCCAAATTGAAATGCCGTTCGAGAATATTGAGAAAGTCGGTTGAAAAACCTTCGAGTATTAACAGCTGCTGGCGAGCCTTACCGTTGAAAAAGTTAAACGCAATCACGGCAGGAATAGCAGCAGCAAGCCCCAGCGCCGTCGCAATCAGAGCCTCGGAAATTCCGGGAGCAACTGCAGCAAGACTCGATGAGCCCGTCTGACCAATGTCATGAAATGCGCGAATGATACCAACCACTGTTCCAAACAATCCGATAAACGGACAAGCGGACGCAGAGACTGCAAGAAAAGTCATGTTGCGCGAAAGTTGAACCTCTTCAAGCTGCCGCGCCTTGCCCAAAGCACGCCGCACTGTGTCGGTCGAAAGAGGCAAGTTCGAAGACAAACCGCGTTTTTCACGAACCTGAAGCACGCGCACCATTTCATTGTAGCCCGAGCGAAAAACTTCACGTGCAGGGCTGTAATCAAGATCTTTAAGCTTCGAATTCAAGTCTGAAAGACTCTTCGAATCCCAAAACTCCTGCATAAAATCATCAGACATCATCTGCAGATGGCGAAGGGCCCGCCACCGTTCGAAAATAACCGCCCAAGTTGCAACAGAGAGAAGGACAAGCAAACCAAGAATTGAAATACCAACAGGACCACCGCTGGTGAGAACCGAAAGCCAGTTTATGGTGTCCAAATTTGCTGCGTCTGCCATACGGAACCCTCATGCTGTTTTGAGAGAAAACTCTTCAGGATTCCTCTTGCCCCGGAATCAAGCCTCTGTCGGTGCAAAGCTTCAAAACGGCTCGCACAACGGCAGCGGGCTCAAGTTCGGTCGAATCCAAAAGAACAGCATCATCCGCAGGACGCATGGGCGCAACCAATCGGTTGGCATCACGGGCATCCCTCTCGTGAATTTCACGAATCAACTCATTCAGGCTGGGTTCGAGGTTTTGCGACCGCAATTCCTCCAACCGTCGCCGGGCGCGCTGCTCGGGCGAAGCTGTCAGGAATATTTTCAGCGGAGCGTCGGGAAATACAACTGTCCCCATGTCACGACCATCCACAACCGCCCCATTGCAATCCAGAACAACTTTCCTTTGCACTGGCAGAAGGCGACGGCGGACGAGCTCATCTTGCGCAACAAGGCTTGCTTGTTCAGAGACGAAAGGTGTGCGGATTTCGTGAGTAATTTCACGATCACCTAGAAATACACGTCCACTCCGAGGGTCCTGTCGGTAGCGCTCCGAGAGGAAGGCGACGAAGCGCTCAATAGAGCCACGATCTTGTACACCAGTACCTGCCTCAAAAAGCATCAAAGCGAGCGTGCGGTAAATTGCACCCGTCGTGACGTAGATCCAACCCAACCTATGGGCCAGCATCCGCGAGACGGTGCTTTTTCCAGATCCAGCAGGACCATCGATTGTAATGACTTTAACGGTGTCTTGATCGGCAGCGTAATGGGTCATGGAAGAGGAGTATCCCCCGCGAATCCGGAGAGGTGCGAGAGTTGTTCCCAACTTTGCATCCATTCTGCCTTAGGTGCGGCCTCAGTGCGGAAAGGAGAGACAGGCTCGCGCGCAACCACGCGACCCATCGCCGCAAATTTCTGATGACGCTGTTTTTTGAGTTGCTCAGAAGAGAGCTTGCTCAGATCCAGTAAGTGTTTTTCAATCACGTCGCCCAGACTGCCAATTGCCTCGGCGGGTTTCCAATGAGCACCCCCCAGCGGTTCAGCGATGATTTCATCGATGACCCCCAACTGAAGAGCATTTTGTGCCGTCACGCCCAAAGCAGCAGCCGCACGGTCCGCCTGCGAGCCGTCTTTCCACAAAATCGATGCGCAACCTTCGGGTGAAATCACGCTATAGGTACTGTACTGAAGCATCAGAACACGGTTACCAACGCCAATAGCCAGCGCGCCACCGCTTCCGCCTTCTCCAACCACGACCGAGATAATTGGCACTCCGAGTTTGAACATCACCATGATGTTCTTGGCGATGGCCTCACTCTGCCCACGCTCTTCGGCGTCGATTCCCGGATAGGCACCGGGCGTATCAATAAATGTAACGATGGGGAGTTTAAAACGCTCTGCCAAACTCATAAGGCGCAGAGCTTTTCGATAGCCCTCGGGTCGCGGCATACCGAAATTCCGTTTCATGTTTTCTTTGGTGCCACGGCCTTTTTGATGACCCACAAACACCACGCGATGACCGCGGAATGTACCCAAGCCGCCAACAATAGCGGCATCATCCATGAAGTTTCTGTCGCCTTGGAGCTCGATGAAATCGTCGCACAGTTGATTGACGATATCGAGAGTGTAGGGACGGTGTGGATGGCGACTGAGTTGAGTAATTTCGTACGGAGTGAGATTTGCAAAAATCTGCTTCGCCAGAGTCTCAAACTGCTCTTCGAGAGTTTTGATTTCCTCTGTGAGTTCCTTCTCATTTCTTCCTGTCAGCTGCGACTGGCGTGCTTGCGCGCGCAGTTCAGCAATGCGGTTGCTGAGTTCCAACAACGGACGCTCGAGGGGTAAAACCTCCATGGCACTGTCCTCTCTTATTATGAGCTGTTTCACAGTTCCGGCCCCGACGTGGTAACAAATCAAGGAGGGGTGGTCAAAAAAGGGGGGCTCCGTGGCTCAAGACCCGTTGTCAAATAATCAGATGATTCGCCGCGGCATGGACGATCTTGTTGTCGATACAACGTCCGTAAGCTGGGTCGACGGACAACGTGGCCGCCTCTACTACCGCGGATACAGGGTTGAGGATCTGGCTCATTCAGCCAGCTTTGAAGAGGTGGCCTACCTGCTCCTTTGCGGGACCCTGCCCACCACCCAGCAGCTTCAAGCATTCAGCTGGAAACTCCGACAGCTCTCGCATACGCCCGAAAAAATTATTCGAATATTGCAAGAACTCCCTCGCCACACTGCGCCGCTTTCAGCTCTCCAAACAGCTCTTGCGGCCTTGGGTTGTACAGACCCCAAACCAAAATATTCGGAAGAGGAAACCCTCTTGGGTTTGGCGATGCGAATTATTGCGCAAACACCAATCATTCTTGCTGCATTTTATCGGCTTCATCAGGGAACGACTCTGCTGTCTGCTCGAGATGATCTATCGCATGCTCAGAATTTTCTCTACATGCTGAGCGGCCGAGTGCCCGACGAAGAATCCACGCGTGCCATGGAGATTGCCCTGATTTTGCAAATGGATCACGGCTTCAATTCATCTACATTTACCGCACGTGCCGTGGCCTCGACGTTAACAAATATGTACGCCGCAACAAGCGCCGCTGTGGGTGCATTGAGTGGTCCGTTGCACGGTGGTGCAAGTGAACAAGTTGTCGACATGCTCGCCGAAATAGAAGAGTGGGGCGATCCCAAATCCTATCTCGATCATCTGTTTGCTTCGGGTGGCAAAGTCATGGGTATGGGACATCGAGTCTATAAGCAGACAGATCCTCGCGCCGTCGTCTTTGAACAACTGCTGGCCCAGCTTGCACGAAACGAAAAGAACCCCAAAGACATCAGCACACTTCGGTATGTTGCTGCACGTGCGCGCGAGCATTTTGAAGCACGCAATCAACCTATTCACGTCAATGTCGACTTTTGGAGTGGAGCTGTTTACAAGCGCTTGGGCATCCAGCCCATTTTGTTTCCTGCCATCTTTGCAGCTGCTCGAATTGTGGGGTGGTGTGCACACATTATTGAATTACGTCAAAACAACAGGCTGTATCGACCATTGTCTTACTATACTGGTCCTGTTGACTTGAGTTTTACGCCGCTTAAAGAACGCTGCCAATGACGTTGATGCTGCTCAGTTTTCTCAGCCAAATTGTCTGCGCTTTTGTAAGAGCGTTTTCCCCAATCATCGAACTATTTTTACGCGCAGAAAAAGCGAAAACATTTTTCGCCGAGCGCCAAGAAGCTCACTGGAGTTCTGTCATTGAAAAAGCCGCGACGCTCAAAGGTCAGCCGCATTTTGTCGGTTCAGCAACCTATTGGGTACACGTCGCCAGCGCAGGCGAACTCGAACAAGTCATTCCAATTCTCAGAACTCTTCATGAAAAACACCGTGTCTGCTTTTTTCTGACTTACTTTTCCCCAAGTACAAAGCCTTTTTTGAAAAATTGCGTTGGTCTAATTGGCGCAACAAGCCTCCCGTGGGAAGATCCAAAACATTATCGTTCGGCAATTGAAAATCTTTCCATCCGCAGACTAATTTTGGTGCGTTACGATTTTTGGCCCGCTCTGATTGCCGAATTTCATAAGTCGAATTTACCAATCTCGATTGTCGCAGCAACACTCCGCAAAGCTCGCTCACCCCTACCTCGCTTCATCCAAGACGCCCTCCGGCGATTTTGGTTCAACCTCTCAGACTCGGTTTTTCTCGTGAGTGCCGCAGAAAAAAATGCTCTGAACTTGGAAAATTTTTCTGCGCAAAAAATTTATGTTGCCGGTGATGCCAAGTGGGTGCGTGCAAAAGAACGCGCAGCGAATGTTCGTCAAAATACGGTTTCTGCGCCCATTCAAAAGCTTCAAAAGTCGCTAAAAGACTCTGATTCAAATAACACTCGACGTGTTGTAGTTTTTGGCTCCCCGCATCGCGAGGAGCTTCAAACTCTCAAAAAAATGCTCACTCATGCAAATAGCCATTCGGAAATAGTATTCGTCGTTGCGCCGCATGAGGTCGATAAATCAACCATCGATTCGCTGGTTGATGATTTGAAAAATCCTTCGGTCATTTTTTGCAAAATTAGCGAGGCAGCTCGGGATGATTGGGCCAGCGCGCTGAACCAACGAGGCAAAACCACCGTCATACTTCTCGACACCTTTGGCTTTCTGGCAGAATCCTATGGCCTTGCCGACTTGGCTATCGTTGGCGGAGGTTTCGACGGTCAACTGCACAACGTTCTCGAACCGACGGCTTTTCCAGTCCTGACTCTTTTTGGGAATCGGGCGACCCGAGCCCCCGAGGCGCAAATATTGCTCACCAGCAATGCGGCGGTCGGCTTTTCCACCCCGGAATTGTTATTTCAATTTCTGGACCGCTGGAGTACCCTAAACAGAGATGGCGTCGTTCGCTCAGAAATGTTGCAAAAACAGGCTGAGGTCTGCAAAAACGCGGCATCGCTGTTCGCTTC
The DNA here is from genome assembly GCA_964460155.1 of uncultured Oligoflexia bacterium. GTDB lineage: Bacteria > Bdellovibrionota_B > Oligoflexia > Silvanigrellales > Silvanigrellaceae > RFOM01. The sequence goes on from CAYWSV010000022.1 coordinate 20,605, forward strand.
ACTGCCCGACACAAGTGAGGTGGTCTGCCAAGCACTCGCATCCCGTGATGCGCTTGAGGCCTTCTGACTTAAGTCGACAGATTGAACACTTTTTTGAAAGATTGAAAAAATGGTTGGCAAGCAACTGATCATCAACGCCTCGGCGTTTGAAACGCGCGTGGCACTGATCGAAGGCGGACATGTCGCCGAATATTATATTGAACGACAAAAAGAACGCGGAATCGTTGGCAGCATCTTCAAAGGTCGCGTCCTGCGCGTGCTGCCCGGGATGCAGAGTGCTTTCGTAGACATTGGCCTCGATCGTTCGGCCTTTCTTTACGGTGGAGATATTCAACCCCCCGGTGGGCCTTCAAACGAACTCCCAGAATTTTTCGAAGAAGATGACGCCACCAAACTCACCGCTCCAACAGACGATTCAGCACCGCAAGCGGCTGTGGACCCCGGTGCTCCAACACCGTCGCACAGGCCTCAGCGTTTTTTCAAAATCGCTGATCTGGTAAAAGAGGGTCAGGAAGTCCTTGTCCAAGTTGCAAAAGACTCGATTGGCACCAAAGGTGCGCGCATCACAACCTACCTGAGTTTTCCGGGTCGTTACGTTGTTCTGATGCCCAACATTAACCACATCGGAATCAGCAGGCGCATCGTCAACGAGGATGAACGCAACCGCTTAAAGACCATCATCCAACGTGTCAGGCCCGATGGCATGGGCATCATCGTCCGCACAGCAAGTGAGGGTGTTCCAGAAGAAAAGCTGATTGCCGACATCGATTTCTTGATTAAGCTTTGGGACAACGTCAAAGCAAAAGCGTCTAAAGCCAAGGCGCCCAGTTTGGTTCACGAAGATCTCAATCTGGTCTTTCGTGCGACCCGCGATCTGATTTCGAGAGACCTCGAACGTATCGTTATCGACAACAAAGCCGTCTATGAAGACGTCGTACGTTTTTTGAACAGGTTTTCTGTCAAACTTGGTGCTCAGGTACAACTCTACCAAAGCGACACAGCCATCTTCGACGCCTATGGAATTGAACTTGAAGTTTCCCGTGCCTTAGGCTCAAAAGTCTGGCTGAAATCTGGTGGATATCTTGTTATCGAAAGAACCGAGGCGCTTACAGCTATCGACGTCAACACAGGACGATTTGTTGGCGGAAAATCACTGGGTGATACAATCGTCAAAACCAACCTTGAAGCTGTCAAAGAGATCGTTTTACAACTACGCTTACGCAACATTGGCGGCATTATTATTCTCGATTTTATCGACATGGACCGCCCAGACGATCGCGACAGGGTTTTCAACGCTCTTCAAGAAGAACTCAAAAAAGACAAAGCCAAGACCTCGGCATTGAGAATTTCCGAGATGGGTTTGGTCCAGATGACGCGCAAGAGAACAGAAGAAAGCCTGTCACAAAAACTCTGCACGTCTTGCCCCTATTGCGAGGGTAAAGGCGAAATCAAAAGCCCAGCCACAGTGGCCTACGATATTATTCGCGAACTTGCGCGGGAATTCTCGAAGATTCCATCTGAAAATTTTGTTCTCAAAGCACACCCTCAGGTCATTGACCGCTTATGCGAAGAGGATGCTGAGTTTATTCAGGATGTACGCGACAAATTCTCCAAAAAAATCGTGCTTAAAACAGCTCCTGAATTCCACTTGGAACAGTATGAGATTTCACCCATTCGTTAAGCCCACGTAGCGCCTCCGAGCGGTGGCTCATTTTGTTTTTCTCTGCCAGTGGAATACTGGCAAATGAAAACTTAGGCTTTGCCTTTGGGAAAAACAAAGCATCATAGCCATGACCTTCGCCAACCAGTAGCTCTTGCTCCTGTGTGGCCACAAAACCAGTGCAAAATCCCATCACAAGATCGATCTGATAATGAGTCTCTTTAACGCTCAAAAACAAACGATTTCCATAGGCTGCCGAGCAAACAGAACCCATTCTTTTCTCGAGACGTGCAAGTATATTGGGCTCCAGATCTTCCAAATAAGACAGAACAGTTTCAGCATTCACGAACACTTGATCACGTGTAATTTTTGATTGTTCAATCGGTGTTGCCATGAGTAATGAACATACAAAAAACGCTGGCTCTTTTTGATCATTGGTAATTTTGAGTTTCTCTCTTAATAAATCGATCAAAAATTTTCTATTTCTTGCATCATCCCGCGGCTCACCAGCCAGTGTTGCTGAATGTACGCCCGGAGAATAATTCAAGCGTGGCAAGCACAAACCCGAATCATCAACCAAAACAGCTGAAACACCATGCTTAGACAAACGCGACAACAGTGGTAACGCAGCATCTAATTTACGATAACCATTCCCTACAAAAGTCTGTCTATCTTCGACGGGTGTTGTCCAAGTAAATTGATCTTTTAATAATTCACCCAACGATTTTAGACCCAGACAACTCCTGTTTTGAGCGGAAAAAGCATGCATAAATTCACGGAGCTTTCCTGCGTTACTTGTCGGAACAAAAATTGCATTCATAGGTGGTGTCTTTCTCGTTTATGGAATTACCAAATATAATTTTAGTTCTATCAAATTTGATCCCCAAAAAAGAAGTCAAAAAAGACCAGCAAAAGCTCTATTTTTGTGCATTAGATTTTTCTCCTTGTGGTCTTCTTATTTTCCCGAGTGAAAATCACGTTTTTTTCATAAACACCAAAATTTTCTTTAAAATAACAAAAAAGCCGCCCATCATCGGGCGGCTGATATCCACAAGTTATCCACAGGGTTTACACAATGGACTTCTGATTGGCCTTTCGCCAGTCCTCCATGAAGGATGCGAGGCCTTTTTCAGTTAATGGATGCTGATACAGGGCCATAAGCACCTTAAACGGACACGTAGCGACGTCCGATCCTGCCAACGCTGATTGGATCACGTGCTGAGGATGGCGAATACTGGCCGCAAGAATCTGTGTTTTATAGCCGAAGTTGTTATAGATCGTCCGAATTTCCCGAATGAGCTGCATACCGTCTTGGCTGATATCATCAAGACGTCCAACGAATGGCGAGATGTACGTTGCTCCGCACTTCGCAGCCAAAAGAGCCTGTCCGGATTGAAAACACAGCGTGACGTTGGTCTTGATGCCACGAGCGCTCAACGCCTTACACGTTCTCAAGCCTTCCGGATTCAAGGGCAATTTAATCACGATATTCTCATGAATCTTGGCCAGAACTTCTGCCTCTGCAAGCATTTCTGCATGCGTTTGTCCGACAACCTCAGCCGAGATGGGTCCCGGAATCAGCCGGACAATTTCATTCAAAAGTGTCTTAAAATCCTGACCAGATTTAGCAACGAGGGTTGGATTTGTCGTCACGCCATCACAAATACCAAGCTCAGACATCTGCCGAATTTCTTGGATGTCAGCACTATCAAGGAAGAATTTCACGGATTAAAAACCCCCACATTATCGAGTGTGGCGCCATTTACGCGCAACACCTGAATCTTGTTGTTGCTAAACGAGCCAGCCATGATCGACTGGCCATTCACCGCAAAGGCAGCCATACCAGTCAAATCGGCACCACGCGAGAGTTGAACGGCAGCGCTTGGATCTGTCGCGATCTGCAATCGGCTTTGTTCACCGCCCAAACTGCTTCTTTGAACTTCAACACGCAACCAAGCCAATGTGCATATGGTCCCCGTATTAATGAGCTGTATTGACGGAACAAGTGTGCGCACCCCAACTAAATTCGAAATCCCCGAGGTCATCGATACCGGGGAGGGTGTCAGAACATCGCCCAAAATCGGCTGAGATTCGCCCGCGCTCAATCGAGAACGCAATTGATTTGCCACTTGATCCCAACCCGATAGAGCAATGATGTCGGCCGTATCTGAATTGGTTGCCACAACGGCTGCCGGTTGCGTGAGATTGGCAAAAGGGCCCGAAGGCTGGCAGGCAGCCGAATCGGTGTCGATGCCCAACGCCGACTGATAGCTGCTACGAAAAGAGTAATCCAAGTTGCCAACGGCGTCGGCTGCACCGGATGTATTCGCTTTTTGTCCGCTACTATTGAACGCTACAGGAACAAAACCCACCGTTTTTTGCACGGACTGACCGCTGACAAGCGAATTGAGGTCAACAACAACGGCCGAAACTGTGCGCAGGTCATAATTGTCGTTGGGTAAAGTCACCTTCCCTTGAAGCCATTCAAAGGCCGATGGATTTCTGCCAAAATAACCAAGCGTGCCTTGAGGAAAAGCTGCCAAAAGTCCCTGACTCGGAAAAACCACGGGTGCTCCCCACGCCATCGAGTAACTCCCGAGAAGATTCTCGCGTGAGGGTGTGTAAAAATCAGAGGGGAACTGAGCCAAGCGAGTAAAGCCGTCTGCAAGCGAATATTTGTAAACAAAAACACGAGCGTCCAACGAACGATCGGCCATCGAAACGACAACCGTCCAGAGCGAAGATTGACCTTTAACCGGATGAATTTGGATCGTTCCAATTCGACCAGCAGCGACAACGGTTGAGTCTGACGCTTTAGAAGATGCTGTGGGAAGACCCTGACCATTCAAAGGGTAAACGCGCAGCTCCGCGTTCGATCCGGAAAATCCGGCCATCAAAAATTCGCCCGTCTTCACTGACGCAATTGCTGTGCCCAGACGCGGAGTTTCAACAGTAATTAAAGGCGCAGATGAATCCGTCGATTGATTCGGAACACCGTAGGCCTGCAGCGAACCGGTTTGGTATTCGCCGCTCAGTGACGCATTCAACACATAATAAATTGGACGATTAGGATGACTCGCAAGAGCAATAGGCGTGTCAAGCCGGGTGCCGATGGACGGCCGCTCTGACCGCCCACAACCAGCAGAAAATGCTCCGGTTACAATCCACGCGAGTGCAGCAAGACACAGCGCACTGCGCTTGCTCCTCGTTGTGTGCAAGCGAAATGCGCTGATGTCGTTCATCACTCGATCTCCTCGGCAGATTCCAATTGCGTGACTGGGGTATCATCAAATTCACTTGGTTTGCAGACTGAAACAATCTTCTCACCATCAAGAATTCTCATCAGACACACGCCCTGTGTGAGGCGGCCAATGACTTTCACACTCTTGGTATGAATACGCAATACACGGCCAGTGTTTGTCGTGAGCATCAGGTCCGCCGCATCTGCAACAGACAGTAACGCGACAACCTTGCCATTACGCTCTGTGACTCGAATTGCATTTACGCCCTTACCAGCGCGTCCGGTAATTCTATATTCTTCAAGCTCACTGCGCTTTCCGTAACCAAACTCTGTGACTACCAAAAGTTTTTCGCTTGCTGCTGGATCAACAGCCTCAGCTGCGACAACCGTATCACCGTCTTCCATGTTGATACCGGTAACACCACGCGCTGTGCGGCCCATCGAACGAACTTCATCTTCATTGAAACGAATCGCACGACCGTTGGCTGACGTGAGAATCATCTGATGACGACCGTTGGTGATCCGAACCGCCACAAGGGAGTCGCCCTCATCAAGCGTGACGGCACGCAAACCGGTTGCACGGATATTCGCAAATGCTGACAGTTCAGTTTTCTTAACAGTTCCCTGCGCAGTACACATAAAGACGAACATATTTTCGGAGAACTCGTGAACAGGCATCATGGTGGTAATCTGTTCACCCGACTGCAATGTCAGGATCTGTGCAATCGATTTTCCTCGACCATTTGCTGGCGCTTCTGGCAACTCATAAACCTTGAAGCAATAAACTTTTCCAAAGTTCGAGAACATCAACACATGGTCATGTGTGTGCGCACGGAAAGTGACTTTAACGAAGTCAGAATCCTTCAATGCCGCGCCAGTTTTGCCTTTACCTGCACGGTGCTGCGAACGGAATTCATCCTGCAACACACGCTTAATGTAACCACCCTGCGAGAAGGTGACGAACACATCCGCCGGAGGAACAAGTGATTCAAGATCAACATCACCCGCGTCGGTGGTGATTTCTGTGCGACGGTTATCGCCGTGTGATTCACGCAGAGCAACGAACTCTTCCCGCGCAATCGCTGCAACGCGTGCAGGCTTGGCGAGAATATCCTTGAGGTCGGCAATTGTAACCAAGATTTCAGCATGCTCTGCAATAATCTTGTCGCGCTCGAGGCCGGTAATACGTGACAATCGCATCTCGAGAATCGCAGTTGCCTGACGCTCGCTCAACGAGAATCGTGCAACCAGTTTTTCTTTCGCGTCATCGGGACTTGGTGCCTTACGAATAAGGTCGATTGTTTCGTCGAGATTATCGACAGCAATCTTCAAGCCTTCCAAGATGTGCAGACGCTCTTCCGCTTTTCGGAGACGGAAACTCGTACGACGAGTGATGACTTCATAACGATGATCGACAAAGTGTGAGAGCGCTTCCTTGAGGTTCACAAGTCTCGGAATACCGCGCACAATGCACACCATATTCACACCAAACGAGTCCTGCAGGCGCGTACGTTTGTAAAGATGGTTGAGAAGGATTTCGCCGTTCTCGCCCTTCTTCACTTCAATAACAATACGGATACCTTCCTTGTTTGACTCGTCGCGAATATCGGAAATTCCACTGATTTCCTCTTCCTTAACGAGCTCCGCGATGCGCTCGATGAGAGTTGCTTTGTTCACCTGATAAGGCAATTCGGTGATAATGATCTGTTCGCGACCACCCTTGGTCTGCTCAACAGTTGCACGACCACGCACGGTAATCGAACCGCGCCCGGTGCGATATGCATCATGAATTCCCTTGAGTCCGCGAATAACGCCCGCTGTCGGGAAGTCTGGACCCTTCACAAACCCCATGAGCTGATCAATTGATGCATTTTCATTATCAATCAAATGAATCAGCGCATCGATAACTTCGGTCAAATTGTGTGGCGGAATGTTGGTGGCCATACCCACAGCAATTCCCGACTGACCATTCACCAGCAACTGTGGGAAGAGTGTAGGGAGCACGCGAGGTTCACGTTCGCTGTTGTCGTAGTTTGGCCCGAAGTCGACGGTATCTTCGTCGAGTGATTGCATCAAAGCTTCTGAAATCTTGGCCAGACGAACTTCCGTGTATCGCATCGCAGCAGGGCTGTCGCCGTCGGTCTCGCCCAGCGACATGACCGGAAACTCCAAGGGAAAGCCGCCGGCCTCGTAGACCCCGATCTTGACTTGCTCGGCCAGGGTCCGGAAATGGGAGGTGCACGGTGTCAGTTCGCTGAAGGTGTTGCACATCCCGGTGACCGGGCGCCCATCGAACTGGTCGTGCGGC
>CAYWSV010000022.1:27823-28119 GCA_964460155.1 uncultured Oligoflexia bacterium
CGATACTTCCGAAGTTACCTTGACCATCGATTAGCGGATAACGCATCGAAAAGTCTTGTGCCATACGGACAAGTGCATCATAAATTGCCGAGTCGCCGTGCGGGTGATACTTACCCATGACGTCACCGACGATACGAGCCGATTTCTTGTATGGCTTATTGTAAACGTTGTTGTGTTCATACATCGCATAAAGCACACGACGATGAACCGGCTTCATTCCGTCACGGACATCGGGAAGAGCACGGCCCACAATCACGCTCATGGCGTAATCGAGATACGCGTTCTTCATTTCTTCG
>CAYWSV010000023.1:0-4538 GCA_964460155.1 uncultured Oligoflexia bacterium
CATTCGCGCTGTGAGCGATTACGTCGCACGTCTTGAGAAAACACTGAAGCTCAAGAATGCTGTTATTCTTCAAGAACCCATGGCCATCGGTATTGCTGATGTCGACCAATCCAACGTCGTGCGCTTGCTCGGCGAAGCTGCAACATGTGACAAATTCTATCTTCCAGGATTTAGTGCTCTGCACGAAAAAGTCGGTAAAGAACTCGCCGGAAAAGAAGATCCTGTGCAGTTTTGGAACGAGTATTACGCAAAGCCTCTGGGCCGTGCCCTTGCTGAATTTGCAGGAATTTGGGGTCTTTCGTTCGACTCGCCCCACTCTCAAAATTTCCTAATCGAGCTGGATAAATCGAAAAAACCAACAGGCCGCATCATCTTGCGCGACTTGGGAGACGTTTATGTTCTTAAAGAGCAAACAGATCTCTTCAACGCACAAAATGTTGCAACACGCCTAAGCGCGGCAGACAACCTTAAAGTCAGCCAGCTCAATATTGCTGTTGGCCTTTTGCACGGCAACAAGCCACCAACATGGGTTCGTCCTGAACAATATGAAAACATCTGGGGCTATCAGTTCTTCCAAGCATTTGAATCTGAATACGCAGCTCTGACGGGCTTTGATATCAGCAAAATTGCACCCAAGATGGCTGCGCAATCGCAATTCTCGTATGTCGCCAAGTATTACAACATTGATAATGACTGGAAGACAGCGATGAGCACGTTCGCATCCTGCGTCAACACAGGCAAAGCCGACAAGGGCACCTGTCCTGCCGGCGTGACCGAGCGCCTGCGTAAATAATCAAAATAAACATGCTCCGGAATATCAGTTTCCGGAGCATGCCCTCCCGCATTGACCTTTCTTTTTTCTTCGCAAAACTTGCCCACACATCGACACATTGATTATGTGCCTGTTCGACTCGGACTCGCCTGACTCAGTTTATTTGAGTGTCAGATTCCGAGATTTGATTTCATCATTTTATTATCCGGACAGAGCCAAACAATGACCCCAGTCTTTTCAAATTCACTCAACACGAAGACGAACATCAGTCTGCCACAACGAACCATGGCTTATTTACAGAGCGTCTTTGCTTTGGGCTGCATCCTGCTCTCTCTGGTCCCAGCCTCGGCTCGTGCGGAGGGGCCTTTTAGTCGAGAAATTTCTCTGCTCGGCGGGGTTTCACGCGGCAATGGCTCAGGTCTTGAGGGCACAACTTCACCTGCGGCTGTGTTTTGGTATGCGCGCAGTTTTAAACAACCCAAGCCCGACAGCTTTTTGGTCCGCGTGATTGCCGACACCATTATCAGCGAGCTCAAAACATCGTCCGAGCCAATTGCGAATCTCGCCGCCAACCGCGAAACGCAGGCACTCCTCATCCGTTTTGGATTTTCGGGCTGCTATTTGTGGGGCAGCGAGTGGATGGGGTGTCTGGACGACGGACCACGCATGTCCTATCTCATGCAGGGCAAAACAGATGCACAAGTTTTAGGCAGCTTTCCGCTTGGGATCAGTTTTCACGCTGGGTCGCTCTACCCCTGGATGCTGATGGCTCGCGCTGAATTGGGCCGGTGGGAAAGCCGCAAAAATGGCGTGACTCAAAACAACACACTTGCACTGTACCTTCTAGGGGTCGGGTACAACTGGTGAACTCGTCAAACAGTCCCGGATGGTTTATGACCTTCGTACACCCAGCGAAGGAGCGCCCATGAAGACCTACCACGATCTTCTCACTCATATTCTTGAGTACGGACACCGCAAGGACGATCGTACAGGAACGGGAACACTGAGTGTCTTTGGCTACCAGATGCGCTTCCCGCTGACGGCCGGCTTTCCGCTGATGACCACCAAAAAAGTCCATTTCAAATCTGTGGTGCATGAACTGTTGTGGTTCCTCAAGGGTGACACCAACATTAAATACCTCAAAGACAATGGTGTTTCGATTTGGGATGAATGGGCCGACGCACAGGGAAATCTGGGACCCGTTTACGGCCACCAATGGAGAAATTTCGCCGGCAAAAAAGCCGGAGACACATGGCTTGGAACAACACTGAGTCAAGACTTGCCCGGAGTCGATCAAATCGCCGACCTTGTTGCGCAAATCAAGAAGAACCCCGATTCAAGGCGTTTGATTGTATCGGCGTGGAATCCAATTGATGTGCCCCAAATGGCACTGCCCCCCTGTCATTCCTTGTTTCAATTTTACGTGGCTGGTGGTGCGCTGTCTTGCCAACTGTATCAACGTTCAGCAGATGTTTTTTTGGGCGTCCCGTTTAACATTGCCTCCTATGCATTGCTGACACACATGATTGCACAAGTTTGTGGTTTGAAAGTCGGAGACTTTATTCACACTCTGGGCGACGCACACCTGTACTCAAACCACATCGAGCAAGCGCGTTTGCAACTCTCACGTGATTTCCGACCACTGCCAACGCTCAAACTCAACCCACAGGTAACCGATCTGTTTGCCTTCACATATGAAGACATCACGCTGGAAGGCTACGATCCGCATCCAGCCATCAAGGCACCCGTGGCGGTCTAAAAATGAAAATCACCTTGATCGCCGCGCTGGCCCACGCAAGGGTTATTGGAATCAACAACACCCTGCCATGGAAATTGTCTGCTGACCTTCGGCGTTTTAAAGCGCTGACAACCGGCCATACTATTCTCATGGGCCGCAAAACATTCGAAAGCTTGGGACGTCCGCTGCCTCAACGTACACACATTTGTGTATCCCGAACTTATCCAGCAGACAGCCTGACGCCCGACACCCGCTGGCCTGAGCAGGTTTTTTGGTGTGGAGATCTCTTTTCAGCTGTTGAACTTCTGAAACAAAAGCATAGCCCCACTGAGAGCTTGTTTGTCATTGGCGGTGCAGAGATCTACGGGCAGGCGTTGTCGCTGGCCGACACACTCGAGCTCACTCACATCGACGCGCAGTTCGCAGGAGATGCTTTTTTTCCCGAGTACGAAAATCTTTTTGCCTGCGATGAAGAAATTTCGGGTGAAGAATCGGGCCTGCGCTATTCCTTCAATCGCTATCATTCACTGCGTCCCGCGGGTATTGTCGTTCGCCCTGCGCGTCCTTCAGATGCCGACTTCATTGCACGTGCGCAATCACACATGGCTCTTGAATCCGAGCAGCTGGTGCTCAACGATGAGACTCTTCGACGGGGTGTGGGTCATATTTTTGCCCATCCAGAAAGAGGCGAATACCTATTGGCAGAGCGGCTGCAAGCACACGGAGCAAACATTCCTGTTGGCTGTCTTCTTCTTCAACAGGAATGGAGTGACTGGCGCAATGGAAACATTGAATGGATGCACAGTGTTTATGTTGTTCCTGAGGAACGACGTCGGGGTATTTTTAAATGGATGTATCGCTACGCCCGCTCACGCGTTATTACGCGTGGCTCGTTGGGACTCAGGCTGTACGTTGAAAAGATGAACCGTATCGCACAACAAACCTATGCGTCGTTGGGCATGACCGACAAGCATTACGATCTTTTTGAAGACCTTTTTAAGAAATAGCTCACATTTGCGGAGTCGCTACGCGTGTCACAGACCACTCATATTCTCCGACCACGAGAAAATCCTAAACTGCTGTCGATCGTCATTCCCTGTTACAACGAACAGGAAGTGATTCCTCTTCTGCGTGCAGAGTTAGAGAAATTTATCCAAACACTTCCTTGCCCCTGCGAGCTGGTTTTTATCAACGATGGCAGCCGTGACCAAACGCTCATGCTTCTGGATGCATGGGCGCGAGCAGATGAGCGCGTCAAGTTGATTGGCTTCGCCCGCAATTTCGGACACCAAACAGCTGTAACCGCAGGGCTCGACGTTGCGCGCGGAGATGCGGTTGTCATTATGGATGCCGATCTCCAAGATCCACCTCATGTTGTGCACGAAATGCTCGCGCGCTACCTTGAAGGCTACGACGTCGCATACGGACAACGCGAAGTGCGGGTTGGCGAAACAGCTTTTAAGAAGTTTACCGCTTGGGCTTTTTATCGTTTGATGCGTCGGTTAGTGCATCCTGATCTGCCTGTGGACGCGGGTGATTTTCGTCTCATTTCGCGTGAATGTCTTGATGCTCTTAAAGGCATGCGCGAAACGCATCGCTTCTTGCGAGGAATGGTTGCATGGGTGGGCTTTGCGCAAATTCCTGTCTTTTATAAACGAGAGGCACGCGCGGCTGGTGAAACAAAATATCCACTAAGCAAAATGTTGAAATTCGCATGGACAGCTGCACTGAGTTTTAGTCCTCTGCCCTTGAGGGTCAGCCTCGTTCTTGGACTCATGATCGCCTTTATAGGTTTCCTTGCTGGATTATATGCGCTCATCGTTGGCTTTATTCATTTCTTTATGCCGAGCATCAACATTCCCTACAGCAGTGGTTGGGCGTCGATCATGACTCTAACATGTTTGGTGGGTGGTGCAGTGCTGATAAGCGTCGGAGTGTTGGGCGAATACGTTGCGCGCATCTACGACGAGATTAAGGCGCGGCCACTGTATCTGGTGAGTTATCGGAGAAATCTGGAACCGCAGCAGA
>CAYWSV010000023.1:4548-7303 GCA_964460155.1 uncultured Oligoflexia bacterium
GGCGAAACTGACTCTCGGCTGACGAAAGACCAGAAATTTTAAGCCCAGAAAGTTAATGAACGTTGTCACGGCCGTCGCAAAAACAAACGCCAGTTGCCATGGGTGTGGAACAAGCTTGAGACCCAACGTATTGAGCGTGGTGTTGAGAGTGATGGTTGTTCCATAAAGCAAAGCAAAACGAAAAACCTGCGCATTTGAGCGGTGAGGCGATGAAAAAGTCCATGCGCGGTTGATGAAGAAAACAACAATCGTTCCGCACACACAACCCAGCGCCTTGGCAGGTGAAACATGCAGCCCTGACTTAACCAGCATGCGATACATGCTCATGTCGGCGAACAATCCGCAAAATCCGGTCACGGTGAATTTGAGCATCTGATAGCGAAGATTTTTGTTTTCGAGCAGCAACATGATGCGCGACATGTAAATTTCCAAGGATCGACTCATAAACTCAAACCTCGCATTTCCCAATCGCCTCATCAAACCACGGAGTCTAGCTTGCAGCAAGAGGGAATCACAGGCAGAAATCCACAGAACAGGAGGCTCTCATGAACTCTCAAGAATCTGCCCCGAGCAAGAAAAATCTTATATTGGCGGAACGTCTGGCCCGCGTCTTTTTCATACTGACAGGCTTAGGAGTAGCCATGGGCGCATTTGGAGCCCATGCACTGAAAGACATGCGCTCCCCCGCCCAACTCGAAACGTGGAAAACAGCAACGCTCTATTTGCTGGTTCATTCGCTTTCCGGAGGTACGCTTTCGCTCTTCTCGGGGCGTTCTGAATTCTTCATTCCACGCGCGTCACTTTTTTTATTTCTCGTTGGATGTGTTGTTTTTGCAGGGAGCCTTTACGCTCTTGTTCTCACGCAAATAGGCCTCCTTGGAGCAATTACACCCCTCGGAGGCCTCATGTTCATCGGCGGCTGGTTGACCCTTGCCGCACGGACGAAATTCAAAAGTGTCGATTAGAACTTGAAGCGAAGACCTGCGGGAATGACAGTGAATGCCAATCCGCTGCGTGTCACTTCGGCGTTCTTATCCGTTTTGTCGGTGACGCTGGAGTATCCCAGACCTACGCCCGCATAACCTTCAATGTTCGAACTGAGTTCGCGGATCAATTTCGCATTGGCTTGAAAGACGTATCCAGATTCGTCTCTGGTTTTGGTTGTCGTGCCGTCTTTGGTGCTTTCGGCAACATTCGAGATCATGGCAATCACGCCATCCACTTCAACGGGCATGCCAGCCGCGTCGAGTTCGTAGAACGCATGAGGACCAACGATCATCGAGGATGCAACGCCCTCTGTTTTATCGACGTTTTTCAAACTCGCACGCGAGTACGACAACAAGCCACCAACAGCAAGCTTGTCAGAGAGCGCGTACGTCACGCTGATCGACGAAGGAACATCGGCTTCCAATGAAAACTCAGGACGAACATGCCAAGAACCGAAGTTCGCGTAGAAATCGAGAGTCTGAGGGATAGTTTTGAGGGTCGTCTTGGGTGTTTCAGAGGTCGTCTTGTCGGCAGTTGTCTTCAAGCCCACATATTCAAAAGGAAGAATGCTCAGTCCTACGTATGAATCATTTGAGCCCGAGGACTTGCCAACGCTGCCCGAGCCGTTCATTGCCACCAGCGTCCCTTGCTTAGAAGAGGATGCCGTGATTCCCGTGCCCGAGGATGCGCTCTTTTTAGATGCAGCCTGAGCCACGGAAACAGAAGAAAGTCCGGCCACGGCCGCAACAACAGATGCAATAGCTTGCAACTTCATGGAATTATCTCCCTTTGTTTTTCGAACAGAAACCTTCGGGCGACTTTCGTGGTCCGCTGTCCGGAAGTCAAGAGACCTTCGGTAAAAAATGCCGTCCACTCGGTCTGCGAACTCCCGATACCTCTCCAAGGCGGGAGGGACTTCATGCAGAGTCTGCGCGTCGGACAAGTTATTTGCTCGGATCGTTTCGAAATTCAGTCGCTGCTCGGCGTTGGCGGAAGCGGCGAGGTTTACCTTGCACGCGATAAACAAAGTCCAAATGAAACGAAACTTGTCGCGCTCAAGGTGTTTTTTGAGATTACGTCAGCCGAAACCCCGCTCCTCGAGCTTCATGCGCGCATCCACAAAGAAGCAGAAGCCCTCTCGAAAATCAAGAGCGATTCAATCGTCAAAGCTTTCGATATTATCAGTGACAATAACCTCACAATTCTTGTGCAGGAGTATCTAACCGGTGGCTCACTGCACGAGGCTATTCGACGTGATCCACAGGAATTTCGAAAAGTACGCACATGGATTTCAACAGCCCATGCACTGGCGGCAGGACTTGAAACCATCCACATGGCCGGCATTAGCCACGGCGACATCAAGCCCGGTAATATTGGTTTCCGGGATCTCGCCCACCAACAACCCGTTTATCTTGATTTTGGTCAGGCAGCGCTTGTCAGCAGCAGTGATTTTCTGACCCGCTCAGCACTCGCTATGGCGACGTTACCTTACCTCGCTCCCGAACGCACTGGCTTCGTGAAGGCTATGCGCGAAGAGCAGTCCGACCTTTACTCGCTGGGCGCAACTCTCTACGAACTCGCGGCTGGTCGCCCACCCTTCGAGGACGCCACACCAAAGGCTCTTCTCGAAAAAATTCTCAACGGTGTTCCGCAACCACTCAGCGAATTGGTCAATGGTTTTCCCGAACAGCTGAGCGACATCGTTCAAAAGCTGCTGAGGAGAAACCCTGAAGACCGATACTTTACTGCCCGTGGTTTGGCTGCAGAC
>CAYWSV010000023.1:7313-16696 GCA_964460155.1 uncultured Oligoflexia bacterium
AGACCTAAAAAAATGCCTCGAACATTATGACCAACATCACTCCGTTCCTGTCTTTGCTCTTGGCAAAAACGACAGGTTTCGCGAACTCAATCACAAAACGCCTTTTGTGGGTCGGCGTAAAGAATTCGATAAGTTAATGTCCCAGCTCAACGAGACCCTTGCCGGACACGGCGGCTGTGCCTTCATAGGCGCTCCCTCTGGAGCTGGTAAGAGCCGTTTGTGCTACGAGGTCGGGCTCGAAGCATCACGTAAAAACGTCAGAACGCTGATTGGAAAATTCTCTGAGTTCGAACGCAATGTGCCGTTGTCAGGAATTCTCTCGATAATTCACGGTCACCTGCGTGAAATGATGCTTGAGCCACCACAAGAATTAAAAGCATGGGCCCGTCAGGTTGGAACACAGTTAGGTCCAAAGCTACGGCTGCTCACCCAACGCCTGACCTTTCTGCGCGATATATTTAACTTCACCCACGAATTGCCCAAACAAGAATTCGAAGATGAATCAAAAATGTTCATCGAGAGTCTTGTTGACCTGCTCGTTCAATTTGGAGCAGGTGATGATGCGCTCATTCTCATTCTCGATGACCTACAATGGGCCGATAGTGAAAGCATGTCTGTTGTTGAGGTTATTGCTTCGCGCGCGCGCCGGGGCTCGCTCGGAAAGCTTCTATTTTTGGGATGCTATAGAAGCAATGAAGTCGGTCAGGAGCACCTGCTGCAGGCGCGCATCTTACAACATGAAGGTCCGCAATCTCACGTTCAACTGGGTCCTCTGACCGAAGAAGAATCAAACACTTTGGTTGAACATCTCCTTGATGAGAGCAGTCCTCAAGTTGTGCGCCTGCAGCGAATGACTTTCTTGCTCACTCAAGGGAACCCTTTCTACATTCGTGAATACATCAGCTTTTGCTTGGCCCGAGAGATCTTCAGACCCGACGAACAGGGCGAAATCTGGATTTTTGATTCAGCAAAAGCACAGAGTGCATCACTTTCGCATGGTATCGCCTCGCTTGTCTCCGACCGTATCGGTGAACTGAATCCCGACACAAAACATCTCCTTCTGGTGGCGAGCGTTGTGGGCAACGAGGTCCACCTTGCAGCAATTGACTCACTGCTGCGTGAACGCCATTCAAACAAGCCTTTGCTCAGATCACTGAGTGAATTATCTGAGCATCATCTCATTTATTTCAATCGTGATACGTTGACTTTTGTGCACGATAAAGTGCGCGAAGCGGCCTATCAAATGGCGGGACACGAACTCCGAACAGATTGCCATCATGGCTATGCTGTTTGGCTCGATGAAAAAATCAATGCAGGGAACAACGACGGGAAACAGCGCATTGCATCAAATGAGTTGTTTGAACTCGCGTATCACCTCAAAAACGGTCGACCTCAAAAGAACCCTGCATGGTCGAGACGCATACTCATGCTGGCAGGCCGCACGGCCTTGGGCGTATTCGCGTATCAGAAGGCGCTTGAATACGCACAAACAGCCCACCAACTTCTTCCTTCGGATATCAGCGAATCTCCTGCTCTCCTCAATGAATTTATCCAGATCACTGAGCTTTTGGCCGACGCTCGGGTTCTCAACGAAGACCCTGTTGGAGCCGTTGACCTTTACACAGGAATTATTTCCTTCACCGAAGATCCGCTCCACAAAACAGAAATTTTGGCAAAGCTCTGCGAATGCAATCTTACCCTCTTCAGATACCGCGACAGTATTGCCGCAGCCGAACAGGGAATGAAGTATTTGAATCGAACAATTGATACGAGCGAATTTAAGGCTTTGCTTGTCGTTATTGGTCTTTTGGTACCCTTCACAATTTCAATTCTGCTTTGGTCCTTAATCGGAAGACAAACAAAATCAATAGAATCAAGAAGAGATCAGGTCTTCTACAAACTCCTTGTTTCAATGCAAGTCGCTTTGTTCTTCTCGCGACCCATTTGTGCAATCAGCAATCAAATGCGCTTTACATGGGGAGTTTTACGCCAGCGTCCAAACGAATATCGCGCAATTTTACTCGGCTATTGGGCCGTTGCATCCGGAGTTTTCGGAATTGCACGCATCTCCAACGCTTTGTACAAAAACTCGCTGCAATACTACGAGCAACATCCCAATCCAATTTTCAGAGCTTTTTTGCTTTTTACTTGGGGATACCTGAACGAATTTCCGCGGGCCCGGTTGCGAGACTCTCACTCCAAGCACATTCAGGCGCTGGATATTTTGGAAAATGCCGGCGAGTCTTTTTGGCGCGTGCTAACCATGCAAGGGCTCATCCACATGGACGAATATGCGCTTGGCAATGGTGAGACGTATGCATTGCATTCAAAATACACAAACCTCATTTTCCGCATCAAGCAAACGCCCACAATTCTCGATGCTGTTCTGCGTCATCACCTACTGACCAAGAACACTCTTGAGCTGAACCGCTATGAAGCGATTGTGCGCACTGCAGCCGAGGTAATTCGCGCTGATGGATTCGACACTATCGATTCTTGTTATGCGAACATCTCTCTGGGCGAAATCAACCTTTTGCGGGAAGATCCCGCTGCTGCCCTTCCCTATTTAACCGAGGCGTTTAGAATCGTCATTCGACACGTACATCGCGTGTCGTATTGCATTTTCGCGCCCGTTCTTTTGGCGACCTGTTATGTTCGGCTCAATAGACCCTTTGCCGCACTTCCGGCTCTGACTCTCGCATGGGTCAACCAAATTTTCGCAGCGCGCCTGCTGTTGCCCAAGGCATTATTTATCACGGGTGAAATGTTCTATCGCTCGGGCTTTAAAATCATTGGCCGTTGGATTGCCCAAAAAGGCGTCGCCAAAGCACAACAACTTAGACTTCCGGCTATTCATTTTGAGCTGCGCTTGTATTTAGCAAACCTTATTATCGACGATGACCCCGACTACGCGCAGATCATTTACCGTATGTGCCGCGAATACTTTTCTGAAAAACAGTATCTCTTTTTTGTTGATCGCTGTGATCGTGGAATTATGCGCGCGCAGTTGGTCATGGAAAGCCGTCAGGAACAGCTCATGAATGTGAGCACGCGATCGGGTCGCAACAGTAAAACTGAAGTCATGCGTCAGCGCGTTGAAATTGAATCTCTTCTGCAAGTGTTTTTGAACCTTAGTGCTCTGAATGAAAAAGACCCGCTCCTCGATGCCGTGTTGGACGCAATGTGCAATTGCACGGGCGTTGATTTTGGTATTCTCTTTCTTAATGAAAACGGCAAGCTGATGCCCGTGCGTGCGCGTGGATGTCCTTTGCCCGATTTACAGGAAAATCTGAATCCTGCACTTGGTATCGACAAATGGTTTCTTGAAAAATGCGAACAAGAAGGAAAGCGTGAACCACGAATTCGCCCCGTCGCTTGGCGCACACCTCATCCGGCTTGCGATGGTTCAGCGATGGTTGTTCCTCTTCCCTACAAAGATAAGGTTTACGGGTATTGCTATCTCGCAAACTCAGAGGTCAACGACTATTTTGATGCCCGATCGCAGCGCGTCGTTTCACCACTCGCATCACAGGCCGCGATTGCATACCAAAACTTTATTCTTGCAACCTCTAAAGAAGAAAAAGCCCGTTTGGACGCAGAACTCAATGCCGCCCGCGCCGTGCAGGACGCTCTTCTCCCTATGAAGATCGAAGTTCCTTCGACGCACATTTCTTATTTTTATACCTCTGCGTCCCAGACAGGTGGTGATTGGTTCCACCACCATTACGACGAACGAACAAACCGTCTTTATGCCTTTGTGGGCGACGTAACCGGTCATGGCCTGCCCTCGGCTCTTCTTACCGCCGTCGTGAGTGGTGCCGTGCTATCGCACCTCAAAAAAGAAACCGATGCCTCAGGGGAATTTGTGCCATCCATTGAAGATAACCTTAAAGAGCTGGCACAAATTGCAAACTACGCCGTCTTTTCGGCAGGCTCGCGCAGCAACAGATTTATGACCATGTGTTTTACCTGCTTGGATTTGACGACCGGAGAATTGGGCATTGTGAGCGCAGGCCACACACCTCCGTATATCTTTTCCAAGACAGAGAACCGCGTCACAACATTGCCCTGCAGTGGTTCCTTGCTGGGATTCTCGGAAAACCCCGAGTTTGGTTTCGCGAGTCATACATTGGATGCTGGCGATAGCGTGTTTCTCTACACAGACGGACTTCTCGAAAATACCACGACAGAGGGTCCGTTGCTGACAGCACGCGGGCTCAGAAAAGTTCTCAGTCAGGACGAAACACCCGAGAAATGTGTTGAGTCTCTCTCTGCCCTCGTCACCAATGCGGCCAAAGAACAACCTTTGGACGATGACGTGACGGTCTACATGTTCCGTTGGGATGGGCAGTCCTCAACACAACTTCTTAAAACAGGATAAGAGTTCGAAGATTTAATTTTTGCGTTGGGACATTAAATCTCGCAGATTTTTCATCGACCACAGTTGAATCCGCGAGAGAACCAGATTCACAATAAACGGCGGAAGATTTCCTCCGGGTTCGGCGTACATCTCGATACTGAAATCGACTTTGTCTGTTCCAGACGATTTCACTTTCCAAAGACTTTCAAAGCGCGCAACACGAACAAGCTCTGTATCCACTGGACTCGACGAGGCAACGTTAGACAATCGGGCAGTGAGCTCTTTACTCTTGTCATCGTGATGGATTTCGACACGACTAAACAGTTCACGATTTTCAAAAGGCCATGGAATTTTAAAAATACCATAGAACACAAAATCCAAGTCAGCCGCACGCGAGACCTGCTTTGACTCCAGCGTTCCGTAAACCCATTTTTTGTAATTCACAGGGTCTTTAAAAACCGGAATGAAGTCTTCGACTCTGGCAGTCATTTTGGTTTCGGCACGAACTTCTTCGTAGGCACTGCCAGCCCGATTGCGTTTGTACACAACAATACCATCATCATTAATCGCCTCGGTCCACTGCGAACTTACCGGACGCGCGGCCGAAGCTGTCGCTGAGGAGTTCTGTGATTGAGCAGGCTGAACCGTAGAGGTTGGCTTGGGAGAATATGCAGTACTGAAAAGGGAAAAACCAACAAAACTCAACCAAGCTAAACAGTGCCGATGATTTTTAGCGAACATCAGCTGCCCTGCACTTTGGACCATGTGTCACGCAGAGTGATGATACGATTAAAGACCGGCTTTGCAGCTTGGGAGCTATTCTTATCGACGCAAAAATAGCCAACCCGCTCGAACTGATAGCGACTCATCGGCGCTGCTGTTTTGAGTTCAGACTCAACGTAACAATTTTCGACGAGTTCAAGGCTTTGTGGATTGAGTTTGGACTTCCAATCGTCGATATCCGCCGGATTTGGAACAGTGAAAAGACGATCATACAGACGAGCTGTTGCCGCAAATGAATGCTGAGCGCTCACCCAGTGAATCGTACCTTTCACTTTGCGATTTGATCCGGGCATACCTGTGCGTGAATCAAGATCGAGCGTGCAATGCAGGGCCGTAATTTGGCCCGCAGAGTTCTTAATCACTTCTTCACACTTAATGATTCCAACGTGCCGCAAACGAACCTCGCCCCCCGGAACCAAACGATGAAACCCTTTGGGCGGAACCTCCATGAAGTCGTCTTGCTCGATGTAAACTTCGCGCGAGAAACCGACTCGGCGGGAGCCCATCTCAGGCTTTTTCGGATGCCAACTGCATTCAAGCCATTCTTCGTGCGTTTCTGGGATGTTGGTCAGCACAACTTTAAGAGGCTTAACCACGGCCATTGCGCGCGCACAATTTTCATCAAGATCTTCACGCACTGTGGTTTCAAACAGGCCAATTTCGATGGTGGTGTTCTTCTTTGTCACACCCACACGTTCTGCAAAATTGCGAATCGCTTCGGGAGTGATACCCCGGCGGCGAATTCCCGAGATCGTCGGCATCCGCGGATCATCCCAGCCCTCGACATGACGTCCTTCAACCAGTTCGAGCAAACGCCGTTTACTCATCATTGTGAATTCAAGATTTAAACGGGCGAACTCTATCTGCTGGGGGTGACATGGAGTTTTGAGCGTTTCCAAAATCCAGTCGTACAAGGGGCGATGATCTTCAAACTCAAGGGTACAGATTGAATGCGTAATTCCTTCAAGCATATCCGAAAGGCAATGGGCATAGTCGTACATAGGATAAATGCACCATTGGTCATGAGTCCGCTGATGATGTGCCCGGCGGATGCGGTAGATCACAGGGTCTCGCAAATTGATGTTTGAAGAATTCATGTCGATCTTCAGACGCAGCGTCTTACTGTTGTCGGGATATTCGCCATTTTTCATTCCGGCGAAAATTCGCAAATTCTCATCAACGCTGCGGTTACGGAAAGGGCTCTCGCGGCCCGGCTGAGTGAGGGTTCCTCGGTACTCACGCATTTGA
The DNA here is from genome assembly GCA_964460155.1 of uncultured Oligoflexia bacterium. Lineage (GTDB taxonomy): Bacteria > Bdellovibrionota_B > Oligoflexia > Silvanigrellales > Silvanigrellaceae > RFOM01. Next base: position 13,705 of record CAYWSV010000023.1, read on the forward strand.
TCTGCAGTCAGTTCACACACGTAGGCCTTGCCCATGCGGATGAGCTCAACAGCGAAGTCGTGCAGCTGCTGAAAATAGTCGGAGGCATGAAAGAACTTGTCACGCCAGTCGAAACCAAGCCAACGCACATCTTCCATAATCGCGTCGACGTATTCCTGATCCTCTTTGGTTGGGTTGGTATCATCCATGCGCAAATGACAGATACCCAAGTAGTCGCGCGCCAAACCGAAATTCAGACAAATAGACTTGGCATGACCCAAATGCAGATAGCCATTGGGCTCGGGCGGAAAACGGGTCACCACGCGTCCCTCATTTTTGCCACGGGCTCGGTCGTCCTCGATGATCTGTCTGATAAAATTCATCGGCTTCGTCGTCTCGGGTGTTGGTGTATTCATGGCGCCTGCTTCTTAGTTATGCATCAGATTTGAGGTCCCGCGGCTGCGGGTTATCGGCATCAATATCTGGTAGGATGAGTCTCTGATCAAGTCATGAGCGTCTATTTTCCGTAAAAAGAAAGGGTGCTCATGCAGAGAAGGAGCTCCCAACATGAATGCGACCCTGCTCGTTTTGGCCGTACTTCCAATCATCGCCTTTGCAATTGTGGATGCAAAAGCAGGTCTCAAGGCCGGTGTCGTTACGGCAATCGTTTTATCGGTGCTTTTGTTTGTTGCAAACTGGGCCCTCTTAGGTGTCTTTGACCCGTTCAGCCTCATAGAACCCATATTTTTCATCGTTCTTGGGCTTATCTCTTTGAGAGTAAAAAATAGCCTCTATTTTAAGTTTCAGCCCGTTGTCTTGAATATTTTGGGAGCACTCTTGCTTGCAGGTTTTCAAATTGCGGGACAACCATTTTTGGTTCGATGGGCACCAGTCATGGACAAAATCATGCCTCCAGAGAATCAAGGAGTGCTGACCAGCCCTATGGTTCTGAGCAAACTGTCCACGTTATCGCACGTCATGATCTATGTCTTTTTGCTTCACGCTGCTTGGGTGGCCTATGCAGCGCTCAGGCAGAGCAATTGGGCGTGGGTCGCCGCACGACTTCTTGGCTACCCCATCCTTCTGGGAACCGTTGTTGTTGTGATGATGATGGGTTGATTTTGATTTTACACGACAGACCCGCTATGCCGTTCTTATCATTTTCGGAGTAAAGAATGGACGTACAAACCACCCCAATCGAAGGCCTTCTCATCTTCAAACCCAAAATATTTGGGGATACGCGTGGTTTTTTTCTAGAAACTTACAACCAACTGCGTTACCGCGAAGCCGGCCTCAGGGAAGATTTTGTTCAGGACAACATGTCCTTCTCGCAAAGAGGCGTGCTGCGTGGCCTCCATTTTCAAAAGCCGCACACTCAGGGAAAACTCGTCAGTGTTGTTACAGGACAAGTTTGGGACGTCGCTGTTGATCTGAGGCAAAATTCCCCAACGTTTGGACGTTGGTTCGGACTCTATTTGGATGGTGAATCAAAAATTCAGTTTTATGTTCCGCCCGGATTTGCACACGGCTTTTTGGTGACCAGTGAAACCGCTTTGTTCAGCTACAAATGCACTGACACCTATCATCCCGAATGTGAATCATCTGTGCTGTGGAACGACCCCGACGTCGACATCCGCTGGCCCACTTTAGATGGGCATATGTCGCCCCAACTCTCGCTCAAGGATTCACAGGCACCTAGACTTAAAGACATTCCAAAAGAACGGCTTTTTTAAACAGTCAGCGCTTACTCTTCGTCAAAGGTTTCCAAAGCAATTTGACTCTTGGTTTTGAAACGCAGAAGCATCTTTGACGCCTGCATTCCAAAATTTTGTTGGTTCGCCTTCAAACTTGCGACCTGCTGCTTCACGCGAGCTCGATTTTTCGTCAACACAACTTCCATGTTTCTCGGAATCGACGTGCGTAGGTCGGACCAAATATCTTCGCAGGCCTGTTGTTTTTTAATGGCAAGAACAGCCTGAGCAAATGGAACAAAATTATTAAATGCGCGTTCAGATTCACTCACAAGAGAATCGGACCGTTTGTCGAAACTTTTCTGAAGACGAGCATATTCGCGCAACCGCTGTTCAAACTGACGCACAACCTTTGCACTCAGCGGAGACTCTTTGTTTGCTGTTTGGTTCAAAATCTTGCCGAGTCGAACCAACTCAGCTTGAAGCTGAGCCAGCTGTCCTGCTTCAGACTGCAATTCTGCCTCATCTTTAATGATGCGTGCTGGGCCTGCATGACCCGCATGGCCAAATTCATCCATGAGTGCAATCTGGGGGGCAATCAGAGTTTCGATGTCTTTGCGACATTGCTTTTTGTCGGCGTCGATCTTGTCCATCTTCTTCACATAGGCAACACGCAACAGCGCACCCTCTTCGGCAGCACCCATCACTCTGTCACCCCGCGCGTGAGCGGTCTGAGGTAACAGCAACCCACCTATAACAAGCGAACACGTGAATAATGGATAAGCACGTAGACGAAGACTCATGGCTTCCTTCCCGCCGGCCAAAAGCACTGACCGGACCTCAAGACACAAAGCCCAGAGCAAAGAAAATGCCACTCTCTCTATTTGCCCGAAATTCACAAAAACACGCCTGAATCAATTCTTTTTATAGGATGAACGAGTGGCGTTCGTGGATTCCAGAAATGTCGAAGAATTAGACAATCTAAATAACAGTCAAATTCCCAACTCCTCCAGATTTACCTCTCCTCCCCCGAGGGGCATCTTGGTTGACGAGCCAATCGAAAAACAGCCCATGACCGGAGGTTACCCATGGTTCGTTCGACACGTTTCGCGCTCTCGGCAGCCCTTGTTGCGTCTACTTTTTCTGCTCACGCGTCGATACTTCCGCCCAACAACCTCCATCTTGAAGACGATCGTGAAATGATCGCCAACATGACCGAGCAAGAATTTAAAGACATCATCGAGGGCGTTGTGTCGCTGTACCGCGAGCCCGCTGCAAAACAAGGAGCGTCTTTGAAAGTGAACGCTCTGTGGACGAACTCC
>CAYWSV010000023.1:16706-18140 GCA_964460155.1 uncultured Oligoflexia bacterium
AACGCTTCGGCCCAGCAAATGGGTAACGCATGGATCATTAATATGTACGGTGGTCTGGCCCGCCGTGATGAGGTTACACCCGACGGATTTGCAATGGTGGTTTGCCACGAGCTTGGTCACCACTTTGCTGGCTTCGCGTTCAAGGGACAATCATGGGCGGCCAACGAAGGCCAGTCAGACTATTTTGCGACTCAGGCATGCGCACGCCGCGTATGGGGCAGCCAAGCTGACAAGAACGCACAGTTCAGAACAAGCGTGGGCGAATTCGAAAAGTCCAAGTGCGACGAAGCTTATTCTGAACAAAGCGATCGCGACCTGTGCTATCGCACTGCGGCTGCCGGCATGTCACTTGCAACCTTGCTTTCGAAACTCGGCAACAGCGGAGAACCTCGTTTTGACACTCCCGACAGCAAGAAAGTCACCCGCACAAATGACGCACACCCTGCCGCTCAGTGCCGCCTTGATACATATTTTCAGGCTGCACTCTGCGACAAGCCATTCGATGCGATGCTGATTCCTGGCAAGAAAATCGCGGGTGGGCGCAACAGTCTTGATGCAGAGAAAGAGGCGGCAAAATATTCCTGCACCGAGCTTGACGGAAAAGCTTTCGGTCAACGCCCAACATGTTGGTTCCGCTCACGCCTCACATTGAAAAATTAAATCATCTCGCCGACAATATCCTTAACGGACCGTCGCTGGCGGAAGCCCCGCAGCGACGGTTTCTTTATGAGGTATTGAAGATGCGCGCTCTGCTGTTCTTGCCGGATTTTCCAAAAGCAAATAAAAATGACCTCAACGTCGTTATCCGCTCCTCGGGTATTTCTCTTGTCGAGTGCGACACCGAGGAAGACATCTTTGCGCGCATGAACGAGCCCGGCATCTCTTTACGCCGAAGCCTGTTGATTACCGATGAGTCTCATAGTGACTTGGTTGAACGCTTCAGTCAGTCCTATCCAAACTGTCTCATCATTCTCACCATCCGTTCGCCCATTGGCCATCTGCCAACAAACCTGCGCGATTGCCTGCCCGTGCAATGCTTCGTTGCTTCGAATAACAACGAATTTGAACCACGTGACTTGCAAACCATCATTCGTAAATTTCAAACCTGTGACATTTTCGGTCTTGAAAAGTATATCAAGGGTTCCTGCGAGATTTTCCGTCAGGATATTGCAAATCACGACGACAAACTCAACGCGATTAAACAAGTGGGAGACTTTGTCAGCTACCTCGGCGGAAATATCGAGAACAACCGTTTTGCGGAATACTCGCGTCGTATTTCGGAGATGATGGATGAATTAATTCTCAATGCGGTTTTCGATGCCAACCACCGATACAAAGGCCAACCCCACCGCACAGAATTCTCTTTGGACCTCACCGATCTTGTTACGGTCCGTTGGGCTTTCGATGGCGAACAGTTTGGACTCTCTGTCACCG
>CAYWSV010000023.1:18150-18521 GCA_964460155.1 uncultured Oligoflexia bacterium
CCGATTCGGCCGACTCAAGAAGGAAACTATTCTTCGTTACCTCGACACAACGCTCGATTTGGGCGACGTCGACGGACGTAAAAGTGGTGGCTTAGGTATTAAGTTTGTCTTCGAGCGCCTTCATCAATTCGTAGTGAACGTCAACACAGACCTGATGACCGAGGTTATCTGCTTGTTGCGTTTCGAACGGCGCTTAAAGGACTTTGACTCACGTCCGCGTTCATTCCATTATTTTTCAATTTGAGTTTGAGTTCATCTTAAAAAAGATCTCAAAAACCCGCCACCGATACAACATTGCATGCGTTTCGATTACGGGATGGGCTCAACAACGGGCTTCAAACCATCTTCCGAATTTGATCGAGGTTTAGTGA
>CAYWSV010000023.1:18531-27595 GCA_964460155.1 uncultured Oligoflexia bacterium
TGTATTGTTGCAGAAGAATTAAAATTTCGTTGCTAAAAACCCCTTTTCGTTGCAAAGGCCTGCTAATTGGCAACGAAATGAACTCTTTTTGTTTGCAATGACCATGCATTTTCGTTGCAATTGACACCATTTTGCAACGACATTTTTCGTTACATTCCATCTTATAGAAGACAATATCGTCCGGATCTCTGAAAAACGCGGGTGCACGATCGTCAGCTTTTGGAACTTCAGCTGGCCCCAAAAAGTTCCCCACGTCAGGGGCTGGACTTTCGATCATGGCGACACGATCGCCGCTCCGATAGCTGAAATTGAGAATGACCCAGCCTTCAGCTTCTTTGTAAACGGTGAAATAACCTCGCGCATAGCCCGCGCATTGAGCATCCGCCTCAATCGTTTTCTTGCAGGCAGTATCAATTTTGGCTGAACACCAAACAGCCTTGGGAACAACGTAGCTCAGCCGGCGATTGTCGGCCGAAGAAAATGGCGCAAATTCAGCCGAAACAGACGAGCGCGGGGGAACAACAACATTCCCCCTCTCTTTACCTTGTCGTTTGAGCACAAATCTTTCTGCCCCTCTGCGCAACCTCGATTGCCCAACCAGAACTTCGATGGGAGACGCAGTCAGGTTTTCGAATTTCGCAGAAAAAGACTCACAACGTTTATTGCATTTGTGGTCGATATCCACCTTCAACTGACCGTCACCAAAGGTGGTCCCTGCCTGCGGAAGTTCCGCACCAGACGAACGCACACCCGTCGACATGCAGGCAGGCAGCCCAAAGACTGCCCCAAAAAGCATGAAAGCCTGAATACAAAAACGCACATTTATATGCATATAATCGGCTCCCTATGGAACACTGCAGAATCTGCCGGAGTTCATGGTGACACAAGCGATAACGCAGGTGCAATCAAGACATTGCAAGCTCTTGACGCCCCCGGTCACAGAGGGTTGAATCTAAGTGGCGGAGCAACGCAGGAGGCGCAACATGAATCTGCATTTTCATGAAACATCCGACAGTCTGGTTTTTTCACTGGATGGACAACTGGACGACAATGCGGCAAGCAGTCTCCCTTCGCGCATGACAACCATGTGCAATGGCAAGTCGCAAACCAAGATCGTTCTCGACCTCAGCAGCTGCAACGTCGAAAGCACTCTCGGTTACGGGGCTTTGGTCGCGTTCCGGTTGTCGCCCTTTGTACTTAACAAACAAGTCACGATACAAAACGCCGTACCGAACGTCCGCACAGGAATGAAAGCTTTGCGTTTTGAAAAACTTTTCAAAGTTGAGTGAAGAAGAGCGAAAAAAACGACCGTGAACAACAACAATGATTCCCGCAAACGCGCGCTTTCACTGCTAAGAACCTTGGGCAGCACAGCTGTGCGTGCTGGAGGCGAAAAACTGAAGCGCACTCTGGCAGGAACACCCGCTGAAAATATTCTTGAAAGTGCTGCTGCTCTTAGACTTGCTCAAGGGCTCGATGATCTAAAAGGCGCAGCGATGAAAATGGGGCAGATGTTGAGTCTTGCAGACGACTCAGTTTTGCCTAAACCTTGGCGTGACGCGCTCTCGCGCTTGCAGTCGTCAGCCAGCCCGCGTCCATGGAGCGAAATTAAACCTGTTATCGAAAAAGCACTCGGGGGCGCTTGGCCATTTGCTGACATCAGCGAAAACGCGATTCATGCTGCGAGCATTGGTCAAGTCCATCGCGCGCGTCTCACCGACGGAACAAACGTTGCGGTCAAAATCCGATATCCCGGGCTCGAGAACAGTGTCCGATCGGATCTCGAAAATATTCGTCGCGTTTTGCTTGTTGCCAACATACTTCCGACGAAATCTAATTATGATGATATTTTCGAGAGGGTTGAAAGCCTTTTTCTGCAGGAACTCAATTTTGAACAAGAGAAGCGGTTTTACCAATTGTATGCCGGCAAATTCGCAAGTTCACACGACATTGTGGTTCCGCGAATTATCGAAGACTACTCCAACGAGAATATTCTGATCAGCGAGTGGATCGAAGGAGTTAACCTCAAAGACTGGATGACGACCCACAACGCCCCTCATGTCGGCCCGCATGCCGAGGAGACACGCAATCGCATTGGCCGAGTGATGTTGGATTTGTTATTTTTTGAGATCTTCGACAACGGATTTATTCAATCCGATCCGAATCCCGGAAATTTCCTTGTCACGCCCGACGGCCGTTTATGTCTGTTAGACTTTGGCGCGACCGAAGAGCTCAGCCTGACACTGAGAACAAACTACAAAGCGCTTTCGGAAGCCTGTTTGTTTGGAAAAAAATCAGACATCATTGCAGTCGCCGAAAAAATGAATCTTATCATTTCATCCGACAACGATGCCGCCCGCGATGCTTTTGTGCAAATGATGGCTGTCACCTGCGAACCCTTTGTTCACAACTCATTTTCATGGGCAGATTGTCAGCTGACACGCCGGTTGAAAGACAAAATTCTTGCCTTCGCCAAGGCCACTCTGCTGCGACCACCGCCAGCAGAACTCATGTTTCTGAACCGGCGGATTTTGGGCACTCAAATGATTCTCGAAAATTTGGGCCCAACGGTGCGCGCTCGCGAGGTCATTCTCGCGCGGATAGGACGCTCGAGTTAGATTGCAATTCCGGTTTCACGCAAAACATCATTCAAACTCACCTTGGCATCAGTGCGCTCATTACGCCATGCAATGATGTAAGCGCATTGAAGATGAACATCTCCGCCAGGAAAAGACTTGAGACGAGTTCCTGGTGCAACAACAGCGTTGGGCGGAACGTAACCGCGATACTCGATGCGCTCGGCTGAGGTAACGTCGAAAATAGGTGTTGTTGCAGTGATACACACATTGGCACCCAAGACGGCACCCGCGCTCACGACAGCACCTTCAACAACAATGGCACGACTGCCGATGAAAGCGTTGTCGCCCACAATCACCGGACGCGCGTTGGCAGGCTCAAGAACCCCACCAATCCCAACACCTCCAGCCAAGTGAACATTCGAACCAATCTGAGCGCACGAACCCACCGTCGCCCATGTATCGACCATCGTTCCAGCGCCAACATATGCACCAATGTTCACGTATCCAGGCATAATGATTGCGCCGGGTGCAGCATAAGCGCCTTCGCGGATCACTCCCGGTGGAACAACACGCACGCGCATTTCTGCATGATCGGAGCGAGCATCCAATTTGTCATGAAAGACGAGCGCGTCGCCATGAATTCGGCCCTGCGATGCATTTTGCTCGCCGGCATAACTCGAAACACCTGTCGACATGCGGGGTGTCCGCCATCGCAGAGTCAGGAGCACCGCTTGCTTAACCCAAGCATGCACATCCCAAGCGCGCAGGTCACCGGTCATGGGAGAATGCGTGTGAGTCGCCTCGGTTCCCAGCGGAGTGACGACTCTCAAGCTGCCATGCTCAAGCGCACGGAGAATCCCAACCAGTGTTTGCTGAGTTTTAGGGTTCTTCAACAGCTCGGGATCATTCCACGCTGCTGCGACGTTTTGTTTCCATTCATTGATCTTTTCAGGTGTGATTGACTGAACCATCCGAATTCATCCTTTTCTCAGCGCGCCCGTTTGAATGGCTTTCTGCCACAGCCCGACACATTGCTCAATCTTCGGAACAGTTGGAACGAGGGCTAGCCGAAACCAATCCTTGGAACTGTCGCCGAGAGCATCTCCGGGCGTCGCAACGATGCCCGTTGCAGAAGCAAGTGCCTCGCAATACTCCTCGCCGCTTGCGAAGCCAACAGGGGCTTTAATCCATACATAAAACGTTGCCGTCGAGGGCAGAACAGTAAACTGGTTTGCCAACAAAAATGCGTCGATGACTTTTCGTTTCTCGGCGAAAATATGGTTCCGTTCGATGACATGTTGGTCGTCGGCCCATGCAGCCATCGCAGCCTTCTGAACAAATTCAGGCGTTCCCACTCCTACATTCGGCCTGTATTTTGCAAAGGCCCCAATGAGCCTTGAATCTCCGGCCACAAATCCCGAGCGGTAGCCGGTCATTCCCGAGCGTTTACTCAGACTAAAAAAGGCAAGCAGATTTTTGAAATCATTCTGCGCTGCGATTTCAAGCAAAGATACGGGCTTTTCTGTGTTCGGAAAATACATGTCAACGTAACATTCGTCCGACAGTAAAACGATATTATTCTCAAGGGCCCAGCGATAGATCTTCTCGGCCTGAGCTCGCGGCAACAAAGCGCCCGTTGGATTGTGTGGATAAGAAATCCACACGGCGGCGAGCTGCGCCAAAATATCTTTCGAAAGACTTTCAGGTTCAAAGACGTAGTTCTTTGATGGATCAAGTGTGTATTGATAAGGCACACCACCCGACAAAAGCGTTGAGTTGCGGTACACGGGAAACCCCGGGTCGGGAAAGGCCATCATCCGTCGTGCACTGCCACTGTTGAGCAGAACATGGGGAATATGAAAAATAGCCTCTTTGCTGCCGTTGCTCGAGATGATCTGCGTCGTTGGATCAATGCCAACGTTCAATCGCGATTTGCACCAAGCAGCACATGCCGTGCGAAAATCCATTGAACCTTGCGATAAAGGATACTGGCTGATTTTGGGTATGTTATCGGCCAATGCACGACGAATGAACTCTGGGGTTTCTTCTTGCGGATCGCCGATTCCGAAATCGAAGATCTCGCGTCCTGCGGCACGCAAGCGCGCCTTGCGATCGTCATTTCTGAGCAATGAATATTTTGGAAGAAGATCGAGCCACGAATTAGACGGCAGTGAAGACACGTTGAGCTCCCTTAATAAGGCGCAGAATGCTGGCCGGCAAACGCCGTACGCAAGACTTGCCCGAGTGCAGTGGTGTCTGCAAGCATTTCGGCTCGAGTTAACGCATCAAGAGCTTTGGTGCGATCATCACGACACAAATGAAGCAATGCAGTAAAAACATGCAATTCTACAAAGCGTGAATCGTGCCGACGTGCATTTTCAATTTCGAGAATGGCTTTATCGAGCATCTGTTGAGCCAAGTATGTGCGCGCCAACTGCAAGCGACCCCGTGCATGATCGTAATAGCGACAAGCCTCTTCAGCGGCCTCTTGCGCGCGGCCGGTAAGCCCCAAATCCAAAAGTGAATCGCTCAGGCTCAAGTATTTTTCGGCAGCTGCGCGCGCAACGGCGATCCCCAATTGCGCAGGCAATTGGCCCAACGGAGGAGTCGGCCCACCCTGAGTGCCCAGCGAACCCGCCTGCGAGGGCGTTGAAGCATCCAAAATCCGCGCTGCGTCGAACCTCGACGTCGCATCGTCGTAAAAGCCCAAATCCGAAAGAACGATGGCCCCGTTCAACAAGGGTTCAAGGAAATGCGGGTCGGCACACACTGCACGGTCAAAAGCTGCCAGTGCGTCGGAGTATTGTCCTTGTGCCATGTACAGCAGGCCCAGACGATTGAGCCAGCGGGCGTCATCGGGCCTGTCGGCAAGGGCCTCAACAACAAGTTGTTCCGCACTTTCGAAATCGCCCGAACCATAGGCCACCGTATATTCCTGAACTCTCATGTCCATGACTTTGTCCCCTGAATGTATCGCCAACATTTTAACGCACACGTCTGCACATGGCCACACGCTTCTTCTGACACACCTGATAAAATGCTGAATGGCAGAGTGCCATTTATTCCATTTTTGATCGAGGTTGTGATGAAACTTTCTGCTCTTGTAACAAGTTTCAGTGTTGTCGCATTCATGTCTGGTTGTGGTTCGAAAGATGCCGCACAAACCATTCAAGATGCAATCACCGATGTCACTGGCGAGCTCACGTCCGACGCGACGGCCTTTGCCGAAAATCAAAGCGACACTCTTGATGAAGTTGCTTCGGCAATCAATGAAAACGGTTCTGGCGGCAGCGCTTCTGCGCTTTCTCTTGCAAGCCCCAACGCAAACGCAAACGCAGGAACTCCAAAGACGGGAACTCATGCACTGGGAACCCGCACCTGCACGGCGGATACAACAACAGGTAAGGTGACGGTCGAGATCAGCTACGACAACACCAAAAAAGACACTGCCGAGGGTAAAAAAGGACGCATCGCCAGAGTTGCGCCCGTCAATGCCAGCATGAGCGGCTCAGGCAAACTCACACGCGTATGGACAGTCCCCACTCCTGCCGATGCAGCTTGCACCAAATCAGGACACTTTAAATTTAAGGACGCAGGCAAAACCGGCGCAAGTATGGTCGGACTCAGCTTAGCTGAAACAGAAGCACGCGAAAGAACAATGAACGTCAGCAAGGCCGGCAAAACACTCACTGGCCGCACAATGTCGACAGCAGGAACACGCTCGGTAACGTTCGCAGCTGTAAGTGACGGCTCTGCCGATTACCAAAAGACGATCACGACCGATATGACAAGAACAATTAAGATGACCAAGCCCAACGGCGAAAACTTAACTCGCGTTAAAAAAGTGACAACTTCGGCATCAAACCCGATGGTTGTTAAAATTAGCCGCGATGACAACGGTGAACTCGAATCCAAGGTTATTTCTTCGGGCGAAGTCAAAGCCGAAGTTACGGCTGAAAAAACCGTCATCACGACAACATTTAGTAACGTGAAATACGATTTCGCTTCCACCAACGGCAACAAGTGCACACCTGTGAGCGGAACAATCACCAGCGCAACCACCAAGGACGGCGCTGCACAAAAAACCTTCGTCATTGACTTCGGTGCCGACACAACCGCCTTTGAAAGCGGAATCAGCATTAAGGTTGGTGACGCAGCTGCTGTCGATTGCCCGAACTGCGTTGTCGCGAAATGTGACCTCGACGAAACAAATTGAGTTTTTTCGACTTCGTCGGGCTCTTTAAGCAAGAGCTGAACGCCGCACAGTTGCTCGCCTGTTGAGGGTGCGTTACGGTGCGGCGTTTGCTTTTCCCGCAAAAGGAGTCCTGCCATGCGCTCACTGCTCACCTCAGGCAAAGCTACGTGTATTCTCGGCGCTCAATTCGGCGACGAAGGTAAAGGTAAATTCGTCGATCTTCTTGCACAGGATGCCGATTTGGTCTGCCGTGTGCAGGGTGGCAACAATGCGGGCCACACCATTTGGGTGAGTGGACGTAAAGTTGTGACACATCTCCTCCCCTCAGGCGTTTTGCATCCTCAGTGTGAGGTTGCAATTGGTGCGGGTGTGGTGGTTGATCCTCTTGTCCTCCGGGATGAAATTCTTCGCCTGAAAGAGCAGGGATTCGATCTGGCTCCCGAGCGCGTGCACATCGACTATCGTGCCACTGCAATTCTTCCTGCTCACAAAGCGCAAGACCTCAAACGCGAGTTCGAGCGCAGTCAGTCGGGCACAGCCATTGGCACAACCGGTCGTGGAATTGGTCCAGCCTATGCAAGCCGCGCACAGCGTGATGCACCTCGTTTGGGCGACTGTGTGAGTGCCGGATTTTTGGAAAACTTTGCCCAAAGCGGACATCCGCTTGCCGAGGGATTAACTCCCGAAACGCTGACTGAAGTGATGGACGCCTGCAAATTTTTGCGACCCTATCTCAAAGATGTCGCCATGATTGTTCACAACCGTCTAAATGATGGAGCGCGTGTGATGATCGAAGGAGCGCAAGGCGGTTTGCTGGATGTCTCCTACGGCACCTACCCCTACGTGACTTCAAGCAATCTTATTGCTGGATCATGTCCAGGCGGAATCGGCATGCCGCCAACAAAAATCACTGAGATTGTTGGTGTCGCCAAGGCTTACAGCACCCGCGTTGGACACGGACCTTTCCCCGGTGAACTAACAGGTGCACTTGAAGAAAGCATTCGCGAGCGTGGACACGAATTCGGCTCGACGACGGGACGCTCGCGCCGCATTGGTTGGCTTGATCTTGTTGCACTCCGCTACATGACCTGCGTGAACGGATACACGACATTGGCTCTTATGAAATCGGATGTTTTGTGCGGGCTCGAACACGTCGGAATCGTCACCGCATACAAAGACAAGCGCACCGGACAACTGATGTCTGGATGGCCCATGACTGCAGCAGCCTGGGAGAGCATTGAACCTGTCGTGGAATTTGAAACCGGCTGGGAACGTGTGATAGGTGTAAAAAATACATTAGACGAATCGTTGGAGCGTTTCGTTCAACGTATCGAACAAAACCTCGGCATTCCTGTGAGTTATGTCTCAACTGGAGCCGAGCGCCTCGAGGGGGTCTGGCGTAACGCCCGCTAAATCGGCGGTCGAGAGGTCCCCCTAGAAGGCGCAGCGTTCGCAGCACCGAACCCTGCCATGGAGGACCCTCTGCCGTGTCTCACTCTCGTGCCAATGCTCTTGTTCTTCAGTCCGGTGGTCCCACTGCAGTCATCAACCAAACTCTTGCAGGCATTCTGACCGGAGCAAAAAAACACTCAAAGAATATCAAAACCGTGTTCGGTGCCTTTCATGGGCTGCATGGTCTTCTTTACGAAAATCTTCTCGATTTGGGTTCGTTGCCAGAACACATTCTGCACGGTCTTGCGCACACTCCCGGTGCGGCACTCGGCTCTGCACGCATGAAACCTAAAAGAGAAGATCTCGATCGGGTGTTCAATGTTTTTCGCGAGCACAATATTCGCTACGTCTTTTATATTGGCGGAAATGATTCAGCTGAGGCAGCCCAGCTCATCCGCAGCGAAGCCAACGAACGTAATCATGACCTGCATATTCTTCATGTTCCAAAAACCATCGACAACGACCTCATGGAAACCGACCACAGTCCGGGATACGGAAGTGTTGCCCGCGTCGCTGCGCATGTTCTGCTCGGCGACGACATGGACAACCGCAGCTTTTATAATGGCATCAAAATCAACATTTGCATGGGTCGTCATGCAGGGTGGATTGCAGCAGCAAGCGCGTTGGCTCGTCGTTGCGTCGAAAATGAAGAACCAGAGAATTGCGGACCACACCTTATCTATATGCCCGAGCGCACATTCAGTGAAGATCAGTTTTTAAACGACATCCAAAACACCTACGACCGTCTTGGCCGCGCCACGGTTGTGGTCGCCGAAGGAATCGCCGATCAATTAAAGAACTCTCGCTTTGCTGGAGAGAAAGACGAATTCGGCAACGC
>CAYWSV010000024.1:0-6182 GCA_964460155.1 uncultured Oligoflexia bacterium
CTTGACCATCTTTAAGCGCGCCAGCAACACTGCGAAAATTTTCCCACTTCAAATGGAGTGTGGTCTTTTCGTCAATTGTGAATTCGGAGGGAAGTGACCCACTGCATTCGAGAAGGGTGGCATTGCGACCCATTTCGCCAACTGAATAATCGAATTTTGAATGACGTGCGAATTTAAATTTTCGCGCGAAATCCTCAACTCCCATCTCATGAGGCAGATCCAATAAAAGAGTATCTCCCCAATGGGCAAATAGAATTTGCCCGTTGTTTGAATCTGACTCAGCGTTCATTCGTGTGAAGAGAATTAGGCGGGTTTTCATCGGTTCGCCTTTAGCAGGTCTGCAGCGTACGTTGGCACCGAGGGCGCCACGCCCGAGAAACCATGAGAATCGAGCCAGTTGTTGTCAGCAAATTTACTCATGTAGTTACGAATACCATCTGGCAAAAGAACCACAACCCGACTTCCTTTTTTCAGCGTGGGAATCACTTTTGATGCTGCCATCAGCGCAGCTCCGCAGCTTCCACCACACAAAAAACCCTCTTCGCGCATTGCGCGGCGAGCCCACATAAAGCTCTCGCGGTCGTTGGTCTTGACCCAGGTGTCGATCAGTTTGCGGTCGAGTACATCGGGTATGAAGTCGTATCCAATTCCCTCGACATGATAGGTTCCGACCTCTTTTCCGCCGGCCAGAATACTTCCCTCTGGGTCGCCACCAACAATATGAACGTCGGGACGCAATTGTTTAAGCTTGCGCGCAACTCCTGTAATCGTTCCGCCCGTACCGGCAGTCATAACAACAACATCAGGAACGCCGCCCATATCTTCGACGATTTCCATTGCTGTACCCTCTTCGTGCGCGCGAGGATTCGATGGATTTCCGTATTGGTCGAGAATGTGTGAGTTGGGGATTAAAGCATTCAGTTTCTTCGCGATCGAAATGTGACTTTCAGGAGAATCATATGCTGCTTCAGTAGGCGTGCGGACAATCTCGGCTCCAAGGGCCTCGAGGGCAACCTGTTTTTCACGAGACATCTTCATAGGCATTGTAATGATAACGCGATAGCCCAATACGGCACCTGCGAGTGCTATCCCGATACCGGTGTTGCCGCTTGTGGGCTCGATGAGGGTGTCGCCGGGCTGAATACGACCAGAACGCTGCGCATCTACAACCATCTGATAACCAATGCGGTCTTTGACGCTGCCACCTGGATTCAGAAACTCGCACTTGGCCCAAACCTCAACTGGACTGTCTTTGAAAAGACGATTGACGCGAACGATTGGGGTCTTGCCGATAGCCTGTAGAATGTTGTCAAGTTTCATGGTTTTGATGGGCTCCCTCGGAACGGTGAGACGGTCTGTGTCTTTTGGGGTTCATATCCGATTTACGCGGACGGGCAAAGCGCCGGAGGGGAACTTTGTTATGAGTGGGAATATGCAAAAAAACTCAAAAAAATCAGCTCTCAAGCCACCATCAGCATTACGACTCAGAATTGATGATGCCGGTCTCCTGAGGGCCCGAGTGTCGGCCTCGGCCGGAGAATTCAACCTTTCGCCCGAAATTATTCACCTTCTTTGCCTTCTCCAGCAGAAGGTTCCGACAAACACTCTTGCGAGCAGACTCAAACAGGACTTCAAACAACTCACCAATGATCTCCCGCAGCAAAGCGAAGTCGACGAACTCCTCTCTGAAATGAGGGATGCGGGGTGCCTCGTCGAAACGTCGGGCGGAACAACCGACCAAATCACCGGTCCGCAAGATGGATTTGGAGATCCTTGGATTCAATGGGCCATGCTTGCGGACCGCCCACGCTGCAAGGCCTATCACGCGGCGATAAAAGCCAGCATTGGCACAAAATCAGTCGTTGTCGACGTGGGTGCAGGAACAGGTCTTCTATCGCTTTATGCCCTTCAGGCAGGCGCTCGTCAGGTTCACGCCATCGAGGAAACCTCCTCGGCAAAAATACTCAAAAAAGTCAGACAGACACTCCCAGTGAAAGAGCGCGAAAATCTTATTCTCCACAACATGAACTCCGCTGACGCGGATTTACCAGACGACGTCAGCCACATTGTCAGCGAGTTGTTTGGAAACGACCCATTGCAGGAGGGAATCATTCACACCCTGCGTGATGTTTTTTCGCGGACTGCGAGCGCAAAGACCAAGGGCATCCCCGAGTCTTTTGAGGTGATTGTTCAATTTGCAGAGGTTCGCGGTGGGCCTCTCAAAGAAAGACTGGAAAGACTCCTTTCGGAACACAATCAGCCGTCAGAAGACTGGTGGAAAGAAGTCATTAAAATACGTGAGCAAATGCAATTCGATGACGTGTCTTTTGCTCATCCAGTGCGCGCAACAGACCTGCATTTTGTAGGCGAACCCAAAAGCGTCTTGAAGATTCCGCTGGCTCCTCCGCCTGCTCCGAGCGAACCCCAGCCGTCGACAAAATTTCAAATGAAATATTCCGAAAACTCGACATGCCCTGTCTTGCTTGTTTGTTTTCGGGCTCATCTGAGCGCTGCAATCTCGATATCAAACATTCCCAATCAACAGGACGAATGCGAGCATTGGAGTCCAATTGTCGTCCCGCTGCGGCAGAAGCCTGACAGAAACGAAAATCTGAATGTCCGTATTGGCATTGGCGGACAATGGGAACGTATCACCGCAGAGATCTCTAACTCTCGCCAACAAATTATTGGTTCCCGAAGATGAATTCTCAGGTTGCACAAACGAATAAAAATACTGAACGCCGGATTCGGAAACATATCCACGGCCAATCGCACACAATTGAATGTCTCGTTCCTGCGGGCTTTGTTGAACTTGGCAAGCGGGTCGCAGCAGGTCTGTTGAAAAAAAAGACGGGCGTCGAAACAAGTGAATCAGCCATTATTAAATCTCAGCACGGACGAGTGCGCATTGAGGGTGTCGATTTTGATGCTATTCATCAATTCCTAATTGAGGGAACTGTTTTTACAGAACTTGGCCTGCGCATTCATCGCTCACGCTGCCCCACTGAACAAAAGTTGCAAAACATTCTTGATGAAATCGAATGGGACCTGTGGCTGCCTGAACCGAAAAACACAAAAATCGACTTTCGGGTCGACTCACACAGCAGCCAGCTTTACCACGAAGCCCGTACCAAGCGTCTCATCTCGGAATTCTTCGAGAAAAAAAAGTTCAATGTCGACTCCTCTTCAAAGAGTAAAAATCTAACCTGTGTTTCACTCGATGTGATTTTTGAACGAGACGTTCTCGAGATTTTTGTCAGCCTCAGCGGCCGAGATTTTTGGAAGCGTGGACATAAAGAAAACATCAGGCATGCAGCCCCCTTGCGAGAGGACATTGCTGCTTGTCTTGTGCACAGACTCGCCGAACTCAGCACAGAGCACCTGCAAGTTTCGCAGCCAACGTGTGTGATGAACCCTTTCTGCGGTACAGGAACTCTTTTGCATGAAAGTGCCATTTACCTTTGGAAATGTGGACATCTAACTTCTGAGAAATCTGAATGGACATATTCAAAACTTCCTTTTTTTAAAGACAAGTCATTTGCCCACGCTCTTAAACTGAAAGCACAGTCTGTTGCTCTCACACCCAAAGAAAATGACTTTGAGGTTAGATTCATTGGCGAAGATTTGGACGCTGATCTGTGCCATGTAGCGCAGACTTGGTTTGATCAGACAAATTCAACTTTGAACAGACTTGCGCATGCAAAGACACTCAACATCAACAGTTGTTTAGCTAAAATTCCTGCAAACGATTTCGGACGCACCGACGCTGTTTGGTTGCTCGCAAATCCGCCTTTTGGACTCAGACTCTCCACCGAAAAACAGGGCGGGCTAGAGGAACTCTATTCAAACTTTGCATCAAGAATGTCGGAGCTTTTCAGACAATTGAGAAAAATCTCGGTACCGGCGTGTTGTGTCATCTTGTGTCCAAATGAAATTGTCTGGAAAATCCTGCAAAGTACCCTGAAGGAATACAAAAGAGAATGCGAGCACTTCACTTTGGGAGGGCTCGACATCAGAGCTTTTTACGCATTCAACACAATCAATAAATGATATTATTGCGCAGTCACGGGAAGCGAATAGAGCTGGGTGAGAGCTGTGCGGGTCTGCGACTGACTCCCGTCTTGTGACCATGCAAGACGAAGCAAGTTGTGAACTGTCACGGAGCGCCATTTAGCTTGCGAGCTTTTTCTGACAATCGTGTCGGCAAGAGAGTCTTTCTGCAACGCCATCAAACGCCCATACCAATATGCATTGCGCAGAATGATAGCCACGTAAGTGCGAGTTTCTTTGAATGGAATCAGATCCATAAACATGAGCGTATTCGCATTTGGAAATCTCTGACGCCAACGATCTAGGTTGCGCAAACCAGCGTTGTAGGCAGCCAAAACATGTTCAACATTTCCGTCGTAACGTTTAAACAAGGTTTCCATATACTTGACACCGACACGCACATTCTGGCTCGGGTCGTACAGCTCCTGCCGAGCATTGGGCAACCATTTTGCAGCAGTCGAAGGGAGCAACTGCATGAGACCGCGTGCATCAGCACCCGAACGTGCAATCGGATCGAAGGCACTTTCCTGTCTGATTAAGCTCAAAACAATAACCGGGTCGACCAAACCTGTCGAACTGAGAATTTGATCTGTATAGGCTCGAGGAAAGAACATGTTCATCGTCTCGAGTGTGAGACCTTGGCTTTGTGTTTCCCTAAAGTATCGCGTGAGAGTACTAATTGAGATTTTGTGCGCTTGAGCGATGCTGTAACATTTCGACAAAAACAGCAGCGCGTCGGGATTCGGAGCATCGACAATTCGTGATGAAAACTTCGAGAATGCTGTCAGATGACCAGCCTCTTTCCGCGATATCAACAGCTCGAAGAAAAACGCAGCGAGATTAAATTCGCTCCAGCTCACACCAACTCGGCGAGCCACATTGGCTTCTTTGTTTGATATCGCAGTGGTCAGCGGATCCGTTCCCACGCTGTGTCCCGAGATGACCGAATGAATTGTGAGAGGATAGCGTTTGCGCAAAGCCTCCCAATGTTCGTTGGTGGAATTCGACGCTGCGCGGTTGGGACTACTCTCTTCAATCACTCCCAACCAGAACAGTGAACGAAATTCTTCTTCAGGGTTTTCAGCATGAGCTGCAAGCAAAAAACTTTGTTTAGCGCGGAGCGAGTCACCCTGCATCAACCGGAAAAGTCCTGTGCGCAGATGTGTTCTTTCAAACCCCTCGTCGTCGGGTTCCAAACAACTGAACGCCAATGGGTACACTTTTTCAATTGCAGAAATGGCAACGGGTTCGGGAAAATAAGCTTCTGCGCGAGCAATCAGTGCGGCTACGGCTCCGCGGTACTGACAATCCTGACCCACTCTCAACGCGACATTCGCCTCGGCTAGCAGTTCTGCATTTGATGGCGGGTCAATTCTCCAAAAGGCATCAAGAAACCCGACTCCTTTGAGATGTTGACGCCATTCACTTTCTGAACGAAGGCGTCCGCCAACAGATGGACGGGTCGTGGGTCGAGCGTCTCTTTTGGGAGCATGACTGACGTTGAATTTTTCCATCGCCCACGGAACGCAAGCGAGATTCTCGATGGTCATGCGCAGAGACTGATTCAGAGACGCAAATGACTGTTCACACTTTTGCGCGAAATCGGCTCGCGCCGAAGAAGACATGCTTTGAGTAACCCACATCATGGCCTGTTGGA
This sequence comes from uncultured Oligoflexia bacterium, assembly GCA_964460155.1. GTDB lineage: Bacteria > Bdellovibrionota_B > Oligoflexia > Silvanigrellales > Silvanigrellaceae > RFOM01. The sequence continues at coordinate 5,708 of CAYWSV010000024.1, forward strand.
TTGCAGAATCAATTTGTGGGCCAGGTTCAAGACCAACTTCATGAAGTACAACAACTTCAGATGGAACTTTGTAACGACTGAGAGGCAAAGAGGTCAGGTTGCTTTCAGTCTTCAGCGGAGCCAGAACTTGTGGCTGGCTCTGAGGAAGACTCTGAGGTTTGCCGATTGGCGGCTCTTCGTCGATATAACTACGCGTGTCAGGATAATCGATAGACAAAGGGATTGCCTGTGCAGTGAGTGAGGAACTGCAAAGACTCGCCGCGACACCGCCTAACAGTGCGATACCAGAGTATGAAAAGAACTTACGTTTCTGCGCGCGCCCTTGCATATCGTACTCCAAGCAATCTTGTGTGTCGTATCGGAATGTCGCTCATGGAATTCAAGGATCCCACTCAGCAACATCCTCCAACGACGCGCTCGGGTACGAAAGTTCCCTGTCGGGAACCTGACGCAATTCGGTAAAATATTGAAATTT
>CAYWSV010000024.1:6192-27214 GCA_964460155.1 uncultured Oligoflexia bacterium
AGAAAAACAGATTGCTTTAAAGCTTTTAAGAAAGTAAAATATTGAAATTTTAGACAGGGTCTCGTTTTACAGGACACGTCATACAACGCGGACCGCCACCGCCACGTGCCAATTCTGTGCCATCGAGAGTGACAACCAACGGCTTAGGGGACTCCAAAATTTGCGGATTTTTTAGAACATTTAAAGCCGTTTCAACCCTGAATCCAGCTTCCTCGCAGGCCCTGACAGTGTGCTCATGCATGTCGTAGCTCAGCACCTTCCCGGGAGCGAAAGCAAACATGTTTGCACCGCTGTTCCACTGTTCGCGCTGCTGATGCAAGGGTTCATCGCCGCCGCACATGATTGGCTCGACACGAATCCCTAAACTACGCAATCCGAGTAAGAGATCGTCAACATCCGAAAATCGTTTGCGTCCCTCTTCGCGCACCTTAATACGCACAATACGCGCTCGGTCGCGTCCAAGAATGTAAGGAGCAGAGACGACGGCCTGTTCTGTATTGACAAGGGTAAAAATCATATCGAGATGGATTGTGCTGCGCTCTCTCGGAAGGACGACACAAAAAACATCAAACGGTCTGTCGATGCCATCTTCCAATCGCGCCGCGTAGTACGAATCAATAAGTTTATCGATTGCCGAAGGGGTTGTTCGCTCACTGATTCCAATAAGCAAAACATCTTCGCTGAGAACGAGAACATCGCCACCTTCAATGGTGATCTTCGAACGCTCATCGGTCATGCATGCATCCAGAAGAATTCCACGTCCCCGGAGGCTTGGATGATATTCATATATTGTGCGCATTATCAGAGACTCTGTGTCTCGTACCGAACTCGCCATTCCGCCGGTAATAAGACGGGGGCCAATAACCATGCTCGAGTCGCGCATGAAATACATATTCGGCAGCGGCACCAACGAAAAGCTTTTCGTCGAAAGGTAACTTTCGAGAGTGTCACGCTTGAGCGGCAAACCCGAAATCAAAAGTTCAGCGAGCTCTGCCGACGGTACGCCCATGAGCTCGGGAAAAAGATGCGGACAATTCTGTGATTGAGTGATGCGCGACATCAACTCATCTTTGGCTTGAGGCATTTCGAGAACGTCTGCCAGACATTCACGAACCTCCAGCACTTCGGAGACAAGAGACAGAACACCTTTGAGCTGACCGTGTGCTTCGCGCACGCGATGATAGTGAATGATGTCATTGTAGAGAAGTTCTGACACAGTCTTGGGCGTCATGCGCTCAACTTCGGGGCCTGGTGTGTGAACGAACACTTTACGCAGACGGCCAATCTCGGAGGTTACACTGATGCCAAAGTCTTGTTGCCCGTCAACACTGCCCACGCGATCGGGTTGCGTTTGCCCATCGAGATACCGGAAGTTACTATGCATACGGTACTCTTCGGAAATTCGGGGCTTTCTGGGAAGGGATGGCTTCCGAGCCGGCGAGAGAATCGCATCAGACTCATTGTTCAGCATGGCTGCTCCTTGGAACTCGCTTTTTAGCTGAGTTGTTTGGCGCCAAGCTAGCATAGCTCCGCAACGAAAGGCCAGTCGCTCATTCACTCAAGGAACGGACCAACGGAGACTCAAAAATGGCAAGTAAAGCTAAAGTTTTGGTGATGGGATGCGGAAAAATAGGAAAACTCGTGGTCTCGCTTTTGGCTCGAACAGGAGACTACCTTGTCACTGCGGCAGATGCTCAGCTGGCTGTTGCACAGGCAGCGGCACACAGCGCTGATGGTAAATTGCTACAAAATACATCATTTATTGGTCTCGACTTCAACGATCAGGCAGGAATCGAAAAGGCACTGCAGGGTCAGACTTACGTTTTGAGCTGCGCGCCGTACCACTGCAACGTCAGGATCGCCACCGCAGCCAAAGCAGCGGGTGTTCACTACCTCGACCTCACAGAAGACGTCGCCACCACCAAAGCTATCCGAGCCCTTTCTGCAGGATCGAATTTGGCCTTCATCCCCCAATGTGGATTGGCTCCCGGCTTCATCACCATTGTCGCCAATAGCCTTGCGCAATCGTTTGAATCCGTCGACCACATCAAAATGCGCGTCGGTGCTCTGCCGAAGTACCCCCACAATGCCATGAAGTACAATCTGACTTGGAGCACCGAGGGGCTTATCAATGAATATGGGAATCCCTGTGAGGCGGTAGTTAATGGCCAACTGACTCTCTTGCAGCCACTCGAGGGCCTCGAAAGATTTAGTTTTGATGGCGTAGAGTATGAGGCCTTCAACACCTCAGGCGGACTTGGAACATTGGCTGAAACCTTTGCAGGAAAAGCCAAGTCGCTCGACTACAAAAGCGTGCGGTATCCGGGCCACCGCGACATCGTCGCCTTACTGATGAATGATCTCAAGATGAATCACGACCGCGACGGGCTGAAAAAAATTCTCGAACGCGCCCTACCAACAACGAAACAAGACGTCGTGATTATTATGGTCACAGTGCAAGGTCACAAACAAGGTGCTCTGAATCAGGAGAGCTACGCACATAAGATTTATCATCAGGATATTGCTGGCGAGCACTGGGGTGCAATTCAGGTGACAACCGCAACAGGTATTTGCGGTGTGCTCGACCTTCATCACGAAGGAAAAATTCCGAAATCTGGATTTGTCAGACAAGAAGATGTGCCGCTCGATCTATTTTTGGCAAACAGATTCGGAAAATATTATCGCTGAAAGTTGCCTCGCACGTAATCGTTCCACCCACCTGTCAATGCCAAACTCTCGATAGCAAGACCCTGGATTGCGAACTTTAACTGAAGCAGAGCGAAGTCGGCCTTGAGCTTGGCTTCATCTGCTGTGCGGACATCCACGGCGCGGGCCAGACCAGCAGAGAAGGCCTGCAGTGCTTGCTGCTGTGCAGCAGACGCAGCCTTCTGTCCAAATTCAGCTGCGGTTTTAGCTCTCTCAAGAGCCTCTCTCCGAGTTTTAAGCGTTTCATATGAACTCTTCAGCTGGATCTCGAGTTGGCGAGCTTGCGCGAGAAGATCAAATGCCATTTGTGAATTGCGTCCACGCATGGCTGAACGCCCACCACCATCGAGCAGATCCCACCGCGCTTTGACTGCGGCAAATCGCTGCGCATCAGGCGCACCTTCGAAATCTTTTTTCGAATATCCAAACTCCACGCTCAGCGTTGGATAGAACGATGCATCATTCAGCTCGGTGCTTTTGAGTTGAACGTGATGCACAGATGCCAATGCTTCAAGTGCGTTTGAACGGAAGGGCTTGTCGCCAGCGAAGGGGAACTCAGTGATTCCAATACCAGCCTCGGGAAACGCTTTGCCAACTTGCTGGAGGAATTGCTGTCTGACTTTCAGTTCCTCGGCTTTGGTTTGTTCCCATTGGGCCACCGCACCAAGAGTTGAGGCCTCTGCCTGATTGAGATCGAGTTTCGTAGATAAACCTGCAGCAACGCGTTGTCGGACAATCGCCTCGCGCGCACGACTGATGTCCACAAACCCTTGATTAACTCGCGCGGATTGCACAGCAAGCTCTGTTTGCAGCAAAAGCTGAGCAGCACCAAGCGTTCCCGATTCGAAGCGGGCTTCGCGGATTTTGTCGGCTTGAGTGCGCAGCGCGTTGCGCATGACCCAGCCGTAAACCGCCTGCACATTCAAAATGGGAATCTGCCAACCTAAGGAAGTCACGCGCTGCTGCTTGGGCACAACAACTGTCTTGAATGTTTGCGGGCCAACCGGAGGTGGAAGCGGAAGCGTAAAGGATTGAGAGTATCCGGGTTGAAACCATTCTTGCCCATACTCAACACGCGCACCGCCAAGTAGACTTTCAATCGCAGACCTCGATGCCTGCGCGGCGGCGGAGTCTGCTCCTTCAATTTGGGCAGCGTCGGGACCATCGGGTTTAAGAGTTCCAATCAGACGCACGACGTCGTTCATGTTGGCAGGTTGTGTGACCAGAGATTCGCGTCCGACATTGGACTGTTCGGCAGATCCTTTGACGGCCGTTGGAGCTTGATTGCCTTGAGCCCGCGAGGGTGAGGCAAGCAAAAGCAAGATACACAAGGACGCTGTACCTACTGCACCAGCCTTCAATTCTGTCGTCGTTCCCGAGCGTCGTGACCTCAACCGATCGATCACTCCAAAAACAGCAGGCACAACAAAAAACGACAGAACCGTACTTGAAATAACTCCACCGATAATCGCGAGCGCCATAGGCGAACGAAATTCCGACCCGCCGCCTCGCATAACAGCTGTAGGAATCATACCAAAAATCATGGCAATAGATGTCATCAAAATTGCCCGACAGCGCTCGCGTACACTCTCATAAACAGCCTGAAGAAGCGGCATGCTCTTCTCTTTCACACCCACAGCATCAACAAGCAAAATTCCGTTCTTTGCAGCAAGACCAATAAGGAAAACCATACCGATCAAAGCGCCAAGAGCCAGCTGCTGTCCGGCGAGATAAAGCGCAACGAATCCGCCAATCACAGCCAAGGGAAGCGATAAGAGAATGACAAACGGACGGAGCAAATTCTCGAATTGGGCCGCAAGAATGACGAAAATAAAAAACAAGCTGCCGATGATAGCGAGCGAGAAGCTGCCGACCATTTCCTCAAAGACTTCTTTGTCTCCCTGAATCTCGGCAGAAAATGGAGCGGGGACGGCATCAACAAGTTTCTGAACATCGGCCAGAACGACTCCGTAAGTTTTTGTACGGTCGAGTGTCCCCCAAATCACCATCTTCCGCGACCTGCGCTCGCGGTCGATTCCGCGCGGCCTGAAAGTTTCTTTGAGCTCGGCAAACTGGCTCAGAGGCATGGGGCCGCGCATACTCGGGATATACACACTGGTCCAGAGTGTATCGATATTGCGGTCCTGATCGGCCAACCGGAGCATGAAAGGCGTATTTTTATCACCCACAAATCCCGCTTCTACTCCCGTGAGAGCAAGACGTCCCGTGAGCTCAACAGCCTGTGATGCCGAACCCGCAAAGCCCAAATCAAGCGGCTTAAACGAGACGTCAATTCCTTTTGCAAATGCAGCAGTCTCGAGACGCGCACTAGCAACTCCTGGAACAGATCGTATTTTATTAAGAAGTTCCTCTGCTGCAGCGCGCGTATCTTTGAGATCTTCTCCATAAACGTAGACACTCAAAGGAGCTTCTCCTCCAATCCCTTCGATGGGCGGAGGATCCATGACCAATACGTCAGCCTCAAGGTCTTTCAAGCGCTCACGCGCTAGCTTTTGCATGGCGAGCAGACCCGTTTTACGCTTGGTTTTAGGCACAAAAACAAGCCTCAACTGCACAAGAGTTTCGTCGCCACGCTCACCAACAGTTGCAAAAACCTCTTGCAGCCCATCGAAATCTTTGACGCGTTCAAGGGCCTGCTCCGCAAGCTTTTCACTGTTGGTGCGCGTCGTGCCCGACTTGCCGCGGATGTTAACAATAAATTGACCTCGGTCTTCGAACGCAAGGAAGTCTGCACCGCGTGAAAGACTCAAGCCCACGGCCGCGACAAGTGTCACCAAGGACAAAAGCAAAACAGTTACGGGTCTCTTGAAAGATGCTGCTGCCCATTGCGCGATCTTTTTTTCTGTCGTCGTTAGCCATCCGCGCCAGCGATCCCAAAACGCACCTTTGAAGGGGCGCGGGTGACCAGCGAAATAAGCCGAAAGCATAGGGTCAAGAGTAAATGCAACCCAAGTAGAAATGGCAACGGCAATGCAAATCGTCACGCCAAACTGTTTGAAGAATTGCCCAACCATACCCTCCATGCCCGCCACAGGAAGGAACACAGCAATCACAGCCAACGAGGTGGCAATCACAGCCGCGGCAACGCGGTCGGCTCCCTTCACAGCAGCTTCGGCTGGAGTCGCCCCATTTTCGAGCTCGGTATAAATCGCTTCGCGGACGACAACGGCGTCATCGATCAGCAAACCGATGGCCAGAGCCATGGCCAAAAGGCTCATCATATTCACCGAAAAATCCAGCCAGCTCATGAAAATAAATGATCCCGCGATACTCACGGGAAGCGCTGTTGCCGAGATAAGAGCACTGCGCAGGTCTGTCAGAAAAAATAGAATCACCAACACTGCGAACGCGCCGCCGGCGAACAAGGCAATCCAAACTTCCTGAGAGTTTTCCTGAATGAACGAACTTTGGTCAACAATACTGAAAAGCTTTACACCCTCGGGAAGCGGCACTTTTTCAAGGGTCTTTTTAACGGCCTTAACGCTTCCCACAGTATTGGCATCGGCTCGCTTGGTAATCACCAGACCAAGACCGCGCTTACCATTAATGAAAACACTTGAAGCCGTCTCATCGCGGACCAAAGTCAACTGACCGACTTCACCCAAAAGGACAGTCCGCCCATCCCTTAATGTCACTCGCTGTTGCTCCCAATACTTGAGGTCAGCGGGGAACAAGCTTCGTGAGACCGACATCACTTGATTGTTTTGAGTCACATCTCCCCAAGGAATGACCGCCATCTTTGCGGATAATTGATCGAAGATATCGAGCGGCGCGACGCGCAAATCAGAGAGCCGGCGAGCATCGAGAGTCAGCTGAACCCGCTCGTCACCCAAGCCCAGAATTTTCGCCTCGTTTACACCGTCGGTTCTTCGCAATTCCGGCAAAAGACGATCGTCGAGGAGTTTTTGGGTTTCATCCGCACTTTTATTCGTTTCAACGCCGTAAATTAGAATGGGCGTGGCACCAACGTCGACGCGTGCAACGATTGGTTCTTTCGCACCCTGAGGAAAGCGCCCTTTGACGATGGCGACTTTTTCGCGCACCGCGTCGGCTGCTTCTTGTTCATCTGCCGACATTTTGAAACCCAGAATGAGCTGTCCGAAACCCGGACGCGCAACACCAATAACTCGAGAAATCTTTTTGAGTCCCGCAACCTCGGCTTCAATGGGCTTCACAATTGCCGATTCGATTTGCTCAGGTGATGCCCCCGGATAAGGCACCGTCACCGAGATGAATGGAATAGATACGTCGGGATAAAGCGAGACAGGCATCTTGATGAGATAAAAGAAGCCCAACACAAACAGTGCAACACTGATGATTCCCGCAGTTACGGGACGCTTGACTGAGAACCGTGCAAGATTCATCGCTCAGCTCCTCAATTACTTTTTATTTCAGTTCCCGCGGAACACGAGGGGCTGGCAACTTCGATGCTGCCCAGCGACTGCCCGACTTGAACAACCATTCCCAAGATCGTTGGTAGACCCTGAACTCGCCCGCTTACTTCGGCACGCAGCACCGTGTCATCCAGCTGCACTTTGACGCGCTCCGCAGCCGCCTCGGCCTGACGTCGAAGAGCACGTGCCTGACTCACGCGAATTTTGGCCTCAGCCAATTGCTGAGCAGTAACGGCTTCGGTTCCCTGAAGCTTTTGAAGCCGGACCAATGCATCTGCTGCCAAGTCTTCGTTGCCCTTCGCCGCATCAACAGCAGCTTGAGCTTCTTTGTAGCCTGCGCGCAGCAAACGGGAGTCAAACTCAATGACAGGCTCCCCCTTACGCACACTTTCGCCATTGCTGGCGTGATAGCGCTGAACAATTCCCGTCGAGCGGGCCGTAAGTTCCTGTCGGGTGATACACGGCTGCTTAGCCATGGCTGGAACCGACAACATGAGAGAAAGAGAGACGAGAAGGAATTCGAAAAATTGACGCATGGGCCCCCCAGAGGAACACTTCGCCGCGAATAGACGCAGAAGCAACACCGACGAGTTTTACTTCTCACAAAACGGGGTTAGCATAGGCCAGTTACCCGAAGAAATCCTAATTGGGAGAATTCTCTGACGTTCTTCAACGGCACAAAAAGAGTTTGTCTGCTGAGCACTTCGGCCATCACAGTGCTGAGTGTGTCTGGTTTTGCCCAAACCGATCGTCAACGAGTTCCAACAACACGCAGACCTCTGCCACCACCACCTCTGCAGGCCGCACCTCCGCCCTATGGTGGTGTTGTGCCGGCACCCTATCCACCGAACGGCAGGGTTCCGCCACCCAATCAAACACCGCCACCGCAACAACAATACCGGCCCGGAGTGCCGCGCAATCAAAATCCGCTTGGAAATCCGGCTGAGCCGCCTCCTCATATGCGTGGGCGGGATGAACTTTCTGGAGCAAAAAACTGGTTTGCCTTAGGCGGCGCAACCTATGGGTACGACACCCTCTCAAGAACCAACCCTGGAGTTGCTGAGTGCAACAGCGCCTGTCAGACGACCATCGAGGAACCGCGATGGTCGGTACTCCTCACGGGCGCCGTCGGCTGGGGGCCAATTAAACGCAACAATATTTCATTCACAACCCATTATCGGTACACTCAAAATCTGCGCACAAACGAAGATCAATTTGGAAAATTCGGACAGTGGTTCAAAACCTTTAAATCAACTGATTTCATTTTTCCGACACGAGATATGCTGAGATCGCATGAGCTTGTCTCGGAAATTCGATACTCAATGACACCCTTTCAATTCGGTCTTCATGCCATGCTTGACTTTGAACGCGTGGGATCGAGTGCAGGCTTTTTGGGTGCGCCAAATGAAGTCGCAGATAGCGTGCGCAATATTGAACAAGTTGTTCCATGGGTCCAGTGGCGAATCCCAGGAACTTATATCGCCACGCTCTACACACCGCTTCGAACAGAAATTAACAAAGAAGATCCAAGAACGTCTTTCACCACGTGGTCAATGCGATCATCTGGTCGTGGAATCTTCATGTCGGCCGTTCAAGATAACCTTTTCTACCTGCCAAAAATTGCTTCTACAGCGAGCGTCTCGCTTAATATGTCGAATAAGAAATCTGCGTCTATTCAAAACGACTCCAACAGACTTGGGATCAAATTTTCGATGGACTTCCCAATTGCATGGAACATCCGCATGCAACCATTTCTTAAATTCGACAGAGAAACCTACATTTTACAAAGAATTAAGATCAATAATATTACCGACGGCTCAGCATCACTGGTCAAAAGAGTGGATTCTATATTGGGAAGCGGTGGTCAGGCTTATTATGATCTTTCGCGGAATTGGCGTTTTAATTTTATATTCAACTACGAATCTACCCAATCAACTTTGAGGGACTTTTCGGGTTCAAAAATGAGCTACTTGGGCGGATTCACATACGCAACACCACTCACTCGACCGGTATTGCGCAGACTGGATAGATTCACAGATTCACTCTCTGCCGAGGAAAACTGATGATCATTTCAAAGTCGGACTTCGAAAAAGTTTATTACGAACTTATCCACAATAAACAACCTCTGGTGTTAAGCCCGAGAGGAAAGTCGGTTTCATTTCTCTGCACACCTACGGCCGTTCTAGACGATGCGGTTGTTTTTCATAATTCAATTCCTGTCGACATTCTTCCAGAAATCGTAACCAGTACCGAGTTCACCCTTGTCTGCAGAAACTTTCAGCTCGTCAGTGCTGCTTTATTTGCTTACGGCACAGAGATTCGATTTCCCATGCACCACATCAGCCTGCTTCCCCAGTCCCGTGCGGACGAACGCCTCGTCTTTTCTGCAGCAGATGAAGCCGAGGTCATTGTCACACATCCGTTTGATGCGGGAACGCTGTTGCGCAGACGCTTGTATGATATGTCGAAGGGCGGACTCAGTTTCCGAGGGCGCACGCACACGAAACTTATGCAACCCGGGCGAATTTTCAATAACATGAAAATTAAAATCAAAGGCCAAGAAGACCTTGTTGCGCAAGGCCGCGTTGTGTACGTCAAACAGATTTTCGAAGAAAACAGTCACAACTTCCATCAGGTGGGAGTGCAGTTCATCCATACTCCCTGAGGTAGATTCATCTTATGCATGTTTCTTTATCAGAAATTGAAGTTTCGAACCGTATCTACTGCAACCGCTCCTTGAATATGCGAAATATCAAGGCTGTTGGTTTCGATATGGATTATACTCTTGCTCTTTATAAGCCAGATGAGTTCGAAGTTCTTGCTTACAACGAGACTCTCAAGAAACTCGTTTCGATTGGCTACCCAGATGTTATCCTTAAATGGAAATTCAACATCAACCACATGATTCGTGGTCTTGCCATCGACAAACAACGCGGAAATATCATTAAGCTCGACCGTCATAGGTACGTTAAGGTGGCTCATCATGGTTTCCGCGAACTTTCGCGCGAAGAGCGTCGTTCTCTGTACGACGCATCATTGATGCAATCCTACGAAGAGCCCGACTATGCCCTTATTGACACACTTTTTACTCTCGCGGATGCGTATCTATTCGCACAACTGATTGACCTTAAATCGCAGCGACCAAACGACATCAGTAAATCTCCGGGAGAAATATACCGCGATATTCGTCATTCAATAGATTTGTGCCACCGAGACGGAAGTATCAAGCACAAGGTTGCACTTGAACCGTCTAAATACATTCAGCGTGACCCAAGACTCAAAGAAACCTTGTCGCGACTGCGCCAATCTGGTCGTAAGGTCTTTGTTGTAACCAACAGCTTGTGGGAATACACCCACGTTGTAATGAACTATATTTTTGGAAACGACTCGCGCGAACTGAACAAAGAGTGGCTCGAGTACTTTGATGTTGTTGTCACCGGAGCAGCGAAGCCCTCCTTTTTTATGTCGCCCAATCCTCTTTACGAGGTTGATCCGCACACAGGTTTGCTCAGGAATACCGATGGCATTTTGAACTCAGAAACAAAAATCTTTCAGGGCGGAAACTTTCGCCAGCTGCATGATCGTCTGAGCATTCAATCGGGCCCTGAGATTCTCTATGTGGGTGACCACATTTATGGAGACATCCTGCGCAGTAAAAAAGAACTGGGCTGGCGCACTATGCTCGTGGTCAACGAACTCGAAAGTGAACTTCAAGCACTCATGACGCACAAAGATGAATTTAGACGATACGAAGAATTGCTGCTCATGAAGGATGATCTTGAAGATGAACTGCAAAGACTTCAAATCGAATTAGAGCAACTCAATCAATCCATTAAAAGCAAAACTAAGTCAGTTAAATCAGATAAACTACAGCAGCTCACATCGAACATTCAGACTGTGACAGCCAAACGTGACTCAACACGCGAGGCATTGAGGCGCAGCATGAAAAAATATCATCAAAATTTTCATCCGGTGTGGGGCCAGCTCATGAAGACTGGGCACCAAAATTCGCGCTTCGCAGCTCAGGTGGAAAACTATGCCTGTCTTTATACGAGCCGATTAACAAACCTGTTGAATTATTCGCCGAACTTCAGCTTTCGCAGCACGCGCGATTTTATGCCTCACGACTTCATTTAGGTTGCTCAATGAGCCTGCGTGCGGGCTTTTTCAACTAAATGAGTCGTGCTGTGACCAGCAACCAGAGGTAAGATTTCAACGCGTCCTCCGGCTGCCATCACCAGCTCCGCTCCCACGACCGAATCCACAGTGTAGTCGCCGCCTTTAACAAGAACATTGGGCGCCAATGATCTGATAAGTTCGATGGGTGTGTCGTCTTCAAAGCCAATGACAAAGTCGACCGCAGCCAGACCAGCCAACACACGGGCGCGGCTTTCGAAAGTTTGCACAGGACGGTCCGCACCTTTCAGCCTGCGAATCGATGCGTCCGAATTCAAACCCACAACGAGCACATCGCCCAAAGACCTTGAGCGCTCGAGAATATCTACGTGACCCATGTGGAGTAGATCAAAACATCCGTTGGTAAAGACAATCTGACGACCATTGCGGTGAAGAGTTTGGGCCAGCGCGGGAAGAGATTCGAGAGAAAGGATTTTGGGTGAAGGTCCAAATGCTGCGCTGACCTCGGAGGTCAGGGACTGCAAAACTTCCGGAAGTGTGAGCATTGCGGTTCCCAGCTTGGCACAAACGAGTCCGGCACCCACATTGGCAATTTCTGTCGCAGCCGAATGAGACGCACCAACGGCCACAGCCATTGCGAGAAAAGCAACCATCGTATCGCCTGCACCAGACACATCGGCGACCTGAAGCGCCCGTGACGCAAAACGTTGAACATGACCGACCTTTGAATTTCGCAGCGCAACGCCATGTTCTGACAGGCTCAAGACAACTCCCTCAGCTGCAGCTTGTCGGCCCACCATCTCGCAGATGGCCTCAACCTCTTCTTCAAAATGATGAACAGACAATCCGGGCTGCCAAAGTCTGAGGAGTTCGCGGCCCTCTTTTAAATTAGGCTTGATCAGCGTTGTTCCTTCGTAGCGCGACAAATCATTTGATTTTGGATCGGTGATGACTGGAACTTTCGCAGCGCGCGCTGTTTCGATGAGCTTGCGGCACAAATGATGACTCAGAACACCTTTGCCATAATCAGATAAAACCAAAGCTTTTTGGCCCGACTGAGCAAGATACCTCTCGAAATGGAGAAGTATTTTCTGCTCATCGACCGAAGCAAGTGGAGCGACTTTCTCGCGATCGAGACGCACCAACTGCTGATAACCAGCCAGAATTCGAGTTTTACGGGTCGTTGGAAGCGCATCGGACTCGAGAAGCGCATGAGTTTCTATGCCGAGGTTCTGGCAAAGAGTTTTAAACAAAACGCCGTCTGTGTCTTTTCCGATACGGCCGCAAAGAACCGATTTTGCGCCCAGCGAAGAGATATTTGCAGCGACGTTTGCTGCGCCACCCAGAACATAACGTCTGTCACCTTCAAGGACGACGGGAACAGGTGCCTCGGGCGAAAGGCGCGACACACTCCCCTGAATATAACAATCCAAAACCAAATCGCCGACCACAAAAACCGTGGACTCAGGCATGCGGAGCGCGAGTTTGGTCAGAGGAGTCTTGGATTCGTCGGTGGGTGTGTGCATAGACCGTGATCCTTACTGTGAAGCGACATTCGGATTGTCGGGGAAAAATTCAATCTCGGCAGAGTATGCCTTGGCGGGTAAAGGATTCAATGCCCCCGCCAACCGCACCGGGATGTTCTTTTGATTCAAAAGGCAATCCATAAATGCAGACTGCACACGGCGGTCCAACAGAGGGATTGCCTCGGCGACGGGTTGCATTCGGACAACCGTCAGGGCCATTCCTTGCGCGTCTTCTCGCGGCTGAAGCTCGACTGTATATTTACGTGGCCAAACATTCTTCAACTGAGTCCACTGAACAGGCATTGAAATATGCTGGCACGGCGCAGTGAATCCAACCTGATTTGTCGACCCGTGAACTGAATTCTTAACTGATTCGGTGGGTTGTACGCTGTCTGCTCCAACGTTTAACTCCGATGCCTGCGTTGTAGAAGAGTCTCCGGACGCCACAGGATCCGCTGCTGTTTGAAGAGTATTTTGAGCAGATGTCGCAGCAGCTGAGGTTTGAGATTCTTCAGCCTCTTTGAATTGACTCAAAACAACATCAGTCAACTGAGCCAAATGAGCCTTCGACTTGCGCACGTTTCGTTCTTGCAACGATGTCGCTGAAGAAGTTTCGATATCCCCGCGAATATGAAGCGAAACTGTCTGATAACGCGGCGCAGGTGTGGAAGACGTTTTATGCAGACGTTGCAGAAAAATGAACGCAAACACATGGGCAAACAGAGAAAAGGCAAATGCGCGATGAATAAATTCTATCTTGCGCTTCATTTATTTCTGACGTCCTGTGCAAACGAAAGAAACGGCAGTTCAGGAGATAATGGAAGCTTTTCGAGTGTCGCTTCGGCAGAAATTGGTTGGCCCCCAGACACATGCAAGAACTCTCCCGGACTGCACTTATCTGTTTTTGTACGGCACGCAACAACAAGACCCTTGTCACCCGCGAGAATCTGCACAGGTCCTGCAAATCGTGTTTCGGGGATCCATTGTCCAGTTTTAAGACTCAACCAACCCGAACTTGCAATTTGCCCTTCGTAGTCGTTGGATGTGGTTTTTTTGTAACCTAAAAAAACGTGCTCACTCGATGAATCAGTGCCAAAAATATCAATTTTCTGAATCTCGGCTCCATCAAAATGAACAAGCTCTCGCGTTGAAGTCACTCCTGCATCATCAAGAGAAACATCAAAAACAGAGACTGATTGTCCAGATGCAGGGCCAAAATATTGTGGGTTACAACTCAACAAAACGCGTGACCGGCTGAGCGAAAAGCTCTGAAAAGCATTGAGACAAGCTCGACCTGTTTGACTATCACGAATAACTGCCGAGGATTTTTGTTCCATACCGTCGGAAATTTTAAAAGAATAAATGCGCGCATCTTTCGCGGCAAATCGAACAAGATCATATCCGTTATCAATAACTGCCAACCACGAATCACGATTCAGAACATGAATAGGACGCACACTTCCATCGTCAGACAAATTCAATGCAGCAGAACTGGGCTGCGCGAAAGACTCGGTTTTCCAACCGACCTGCTGCACAACCCCAGAATCGAAACCTGTGACAATCGCAGCATCAGGCGCAGATAAACTGATACCATAAACATTCTGAGGCCAGTCCCCGCGCTGACCCAAGCGTTCGCCCGACTCTGCGAACCAAGTCAGCCGCGAGGGGCGCGCCTGACGTCCGGAAAATCTCTCAACGAGTAGGTGATATGCAGATTGCGTATCGCGAAAAAGAATAGGATCCCGACTTTCCGGATCGAGACTCATCAAAATCCGGACAGACTGCTGTCTGATGCCGCAAAGAATGTTGGCCTGCGTCGGCGATCCGGCGAGCCAAGTCAGTCCTTCAAATTTTGCTGAAATCCCTGCGCCACCGCAGGCATTCGACACGATATCGGGCGTGGCCGCACGGCTACATCCGAGTGCGCCGAGTAAAAAACCCGCAACTGAGGACAGACCTAACACGCGCATGCTCAACATCATCAGACGCCTCTCCGACATCACTGGCCCCGCCAATAGCCTGAGATTATTGATTTAGCAAGCGAAAACTCACTTCAAAGCTGCGCCCCTGTACAGGTAAAACGGGAGATAGACTCCACGGGACAGAGCGAGGCTTTTGTTCTGGCAAAACCAATGAACTCAATCGAGTATCGAGCACATTGCGGACCGAGAACATGAACTCCACCTGACCTATTTCAAAAACACCGGGTGCCTCGAGTCTTAGGTTCACAAGACTCGGTGGAGAAAGTCGGGATACGCCCTGATAATCCAGCCAATAAGAACCACTGCGCTCGAAATCGAGGTGAAAGTCTGTTGCGTTTAAAACCTTCATGGCCGACAGCGAGACTCGAAACCAGCTGTCAGGAACAAAAGGGAGAACCCGCTGGGCTTGCCTCCCTTTTAAAATTTCGGGAACGACTTTTTCAAAATTTCCGCTCATCTCAAACAGTGAATACTTGAACCCACCCTCGCCAGAGATTCCAAGTCGACGGACCGAGGATGTATTTTCGTAGCGTAAAAGAAACGGGCTCACCTGTTCGGCAGAAATCAAATTTCTATCGTCGGCTGCGAAAAAACTCAGACGTGCAAAACGCGAGCGTAGACCCACTTCAGCTGCAAGTGTTTGCTCCGACTTGAGCTCGGGGTTAGCGACAATTCCATCGGGACGTCCGGCCAGCTCCAAGGGACGCGGAAGGCGCGACGTGCGGCCTGTTTGTGTAAACAAATAAACCTGTGGATGAATGCGACGCGTCCATTCAAAGACACCTCCGAAGGTATTTTCGGATGAACGCCAGTTCTTTTCTGCACACAAAACAGCAGGCGCGAAAACTCCGCAGGCGCGGATCAGAGCCGACTGTCCATTTTGCAGATTGATTGTCATTTTCAGCGCATCAGATTCCGTCGGATTCAACAAAAGTCCACCGCCCACCAGAAGACGCAACAATTCGCCCTTCAGCTGAGAATCATCCTCCAACCGTCGTGAATCCTGAGCTTCCGCCAACGAAACAACGCTTTTATAAGCATTCCTTTCCACAGTCGATTCGACAAGAACGCGATGAGATTTGTTGGATGCGGACAATGGAATGGATAAATGACCTGCGGCAGTTATGACGGTTTCATTGCGTTGATCTCGACGCACGAGGAGCTCACGGGTTTTTAAATCTTGGTTGAACTGAGCGCCTTCTTGCCGCGCACTGACTTGTGCGGATCCGAATAATCCATTGTAAGGAGAAAGATGCGAGACACCTTGTGAAAAAAAGATCAACCGACGCACAAGTCGGTTTTTTTCAGACACACTGCTGATTGGCAATCCTGATGTTCCACGAGCTTCGGCCCCTGCAATGAAAGTCGTATCGAGCCGACTTCCTGTACCGAGCTCCACACGCGAGCGCGCAGCCGAAGACACACGACTCACATCAGACAGCCTGATTTTTTCAAGACCATCATCGGACGTGTCTTGAGGGGTGTTGCGATCGTCCTGAATTTCGATCTCGCCCCGATAAAAGCCCGCACCCCAAAAAAGTTGGAGACACGCAGAATCTGAGCATCGCCAAGAGGCACGCCCGCCAACACTCAGAGCTTTTGGCCATTCGACGCCCAAGTGAAATAGACTGCGTTCAGCCTGAGGACCTGCCACCAATTCGATATCATAGCCTCCGGCAACGCCCGCGTGAGGCAATCCAAACGCCGGAAAAAAGGGGTAAGCACGCACACCAGCCACAGCAGAAATAGGCACGAACTCCTCGCTGTGTGCACCAGAAAAGCCAGAGCTCAACAAAACTCCATCAACCGACGCAGCCGGTTCACTTCCCGAATGGCCTCGGATGGATAGGCGCCCGCCGCCCCAGCGTCCCGACTCACCTCCAGCGCTTAAAACTCCCATGTGCTTCAAAACATCCTGAGTGCCAGAAGCGGTTCGCAGCGCTTTCGCTTCCGCGTATTTTTCGGAGGGTGAAAATCTCTCGGGGAGAAGGGAGTCGGAGTACAGGTCGAATTGGCGGGAGAGTTCAGGCGCAGGCTGAAGAGCAGTCTGCCCCTCCGCCGGATTATTATCTGCACCATTGTAAGGCACAACAGGAACCCGCCAATTTTGGGACTTTTGACTTTGAGCCACCAGCAGTTCAGGATGGAAGCAGAACAAGATGAGCGTTAAACGCAAATTTGTCTGCATTTTTCTTAGCATTCCGAGCACACCTCCGAATGCCGAAGAGTGCCGACAGACGCTTCTCTTTGCAACCTCTCAAGGGATGATGAGGATTCTCTGCATGATGGAACGACGCGCAACCCAATCATTCCTGATAGCCTTGACTCTTGCGGCACTCAACACCGGATGCACCGACTCAAAAAACAACGCTGTTAGAGCAGCATTGAGTGGGCCGGGCTTGGTGGCCATGGCGATTGGCAACCCTTCTCCGGAAACCCCAGTTGTCAGCTCTCCTTCAGGGTTCAAGAATCTCACTTACTACAGACTCGTGATGCAGGGCATCAACATTGGTTCCGCAGTCGTGGCGAGAAGCTCGGGAGAAAAATCGCAAGACGTTTTTTTCGAGCTCAAAATAAGCCACAGGCTCGGTTATGCGCCCTTGCTCTCGAACATTAAATTTACCGGACATTCCGAGAGCGGTGTTTTGACTTCGGGCAAACAGAATATTTCTGTCAGACACCTTGAAGCGACGATTTTTGAAGACCAATCGGAATGGAGCAAGGACTCAAATGAAATCCTGAAGCTGACAAAAGGCCAGCCTGAGGGGCATCTTGCACGGCTCGGATTGAAGCCCAATCCCGGTAAAACAAAAATCTCGCCGACGGAAAGAAATATTCGTCATGCATTGCCTTTTTTTGACCCTAAAAAGAATTCAGCTGCAGTTGAACCTGTCGCATTGAATCCTCTGAGCGGTCAGACGCTTGCATTCGCAGATATCTCGGCGAAATATGCACCAGATGGCACTGCCGAAGAACTCATGTTGCCGTGGTTCGGCGGACAAAGTTTAAAATTCATCAAAGACACGGAAGATGGCATCGAAAAGCTCCCCAGCCAGATGTCACAAACTCCGCTTGAACTCGCATGGTTCAGTACTCCGGCGACAATTCAAGATGACTTGAAAAGCCTTCATGGAATTGCGCTGGCAGGAATACAATTTTCACGCACCTCGGAAAAACAAATTCGAAAAGAATTTCCTCAGCTACCCTATCTATTTCATAGAAAATTATTCAACTTCAGCAAACTCTGTGAAAAGCTCTCGGCAGAACTCAGCCTCGGACTTTCAAAGAAGTTGTCTGCAGAACAAACACTCATTCAGCTTGGATGGGTCGTCAGGAATACACTTTCCGAAGATCACCGTGAACTGCCTCGTTCTCTTGTCAATTCGCCTGAACTGGAAGTTCTCTCAGATGACGGCAAGAAGTGGCAGTGGGCAAAAATCATTAGCAATATGCTGAGTCAGACCAACGAAGAACTCGCTCAGGTTCTAGCTATTGAGGATTCTCAAAAGGTCAACGTTGCGGTGCGCATGTCTTCCCGCAATCTTGCCCGCGGTTCAGTCGTCAAAGGCATGGTTCGTTCGGGGCGACTGATGATGAGACATCAGGTCGAGAGTGCCGGTACACAAGCCCTCTACACAACAAGCCTTGTGCGCCTGCCCAGCGATCTTATGAATCCAGTTAAAGTTGCAATGAACAACCCAACCGGTGGCGCTGCAGCCCTAAAGGCTACTGCGGGCCAAGCTTCGACTTCGGCTTTCGAATTCGTCAATGGACAGGCGTTTGCCCGCGGTGAATTTCCGACATTGTCGCCACTGTGCGAGAGCTTTCGCGGACGAATTGGTCTGGATCTTGGCAACAGCCGAAACGATCTCTTTAGTTCAGCGATTGTTCGAGGTGTGTGGGATGAATCAACACGCGTTCAGCTGATTCGTCAGTTTGCACGTCGTGCCTCGGCAAATACTGCCTGCAGAGATATTGTCTTGCGCGCACCCTCTGAACTCACGACTGCTGCAAAAAGTGAACTCGAGTCGTTCCGCCGAGATATTCTTCAGACAGAAATGGAATTCCAAATCAGCGTAGGTTCCAACAGAACCGTTCGACTCGTTCCGGGTTCATATGAACTTGTCATCAGCTCACTCGTGAATGGCAGCATCCTTGGCAAGCGGGAAATAATTATCCCTCAAGGTCACGAAAATCTGGTGTTAAACTTGCAGCTGTAAGGGTGCTGACAGGGTTAACTGAGCACCCGTCTGTGCACGAGGTGCAAAGCACATGCTGAAAAACATCTTTGCTCCATTGTCGGGTGGAATCGTTCAGGAACGTGTTCTCGAAATTTTGGCAAACAACGTTGCCAACATGAACACGACCGGCTTCAAAGAAGAGCAAGTCACCTTTGCTTCACTTGAAGCGAACCCTTGGAATTCCTATCCGAGTGCTCTTCCTCCAGCTCAATTCAAACTCGACATGCGGGATCTTTACCCATTACATGGCAATGAGATGGCGTATGTGACATTGTCGAACGTCGAAACAAGTCATGTTCAGGGCGGTCTCAAACGAACAGGTGCCAATACAGACGTCGCCATTCAAGGCGACGGTTTTTTTGCCATCAACACTCCTTTTGGAGAGCGATACACACGCGACGGGAGTTTTAATCTGACTTCCGATGGAACACTGGTGACCAAGAGCGGCGCTGCAGTTGTGGGCGAAAGAGGCCCACTCACCGGCCTGAGTGAAGGAGAGCTCAAAATCCTTCCCACCGGCGAAGTCTACAATGGCGACAAGTTCGTAGACAAAATCAAAGTTGTCGCCTTCAGCGACAAAAAACTTCTTCAGCGGCTCGGAGACAATCTATTTGTTCACGACGGTGCGCCAGAAAACATTGTCGCACCCAAGGGAGAAATCTCTCAGGGATACGTCGAAAACAGCAACGTCAATCCTATGAAAAACATGTCAAACATGATAATTGCTCACCGCACATATGAAGCTCTGCAGAAGGCTGTGAAGGCCTACGACAACACAATGCAGCTGTCGGCTCAGAAGGTGGGTGAGGTCAATTAATCTTTGCAGAGCTCTTTTATTTATTTTTAAGAGAGGTTCTGCAATGTCGCTTTCCACCGTTCATACAGAAAATGCCCCTAAAGCCATTGGTCCATACTCTCAGGCTATCACTCTTGGTGAGTTTGTTTTTTGCTCGGGCCAAATCCCGCTTGATCCACAATCCATGCAAATTGTCGGTACTGAAATTGAAGCGCAGACAACTCAAGTTCTCAAAAACCTTGAAGCTGTGCTGAAAGCCGCAGGCTCGGGCTTAAACCGCGTTGTAAAAACAACGGTATTTCTGAAAAACTTTAACGACTTTCAAACTATGAACAGCATCTATGAGAAAGCATTTGGAGCTCATAAGCCAGCGCGTTCAACCGTTGAAGTTGCACGTCTGCCGCGTGATGTTCTTGTCGAAATCGAATGTATTGCTCACAAGGGCTGAACAACGACAGCAACATCAGTTCATTCAATTCTCAAAAAACCGACGATGTGCTCTATGACAAGCTCGGGCGCTTCCGTCGGAAAATCATGACCAAATTCTTCAAGAACCACCAACTGACAATCGCGGGTCTTTTCCCACAATCGCAAGGTGTTTCGCCAAGGAACTAAACCATCGGCCTTGGAGACCATAAACAAAACCGGAATACCCAGTCTGGAAAGAGCAGGTCGCGCGTCAAAAGGGCGGCAGCAATGAGCTGTCGAACAACGGGTAAAGACTTAAAGCCCTCACTTTTCCAAAGGCTGTCCCAGACCTCTGGCAAATCGGGGCGCGTTTTCAGGGTTTTCTCTGAAACAAGATAAGGTGCGAGCTCTGCATTTTCGGGTACTCCCTTGCGCAAAGACCAGAGTAGCTTCACCAAAGCCTTCGGTTTAATGCGCTGCTCACCCAGACCACGCGAAGACGACGCAAGCACAGCAAGCTTTTGAACGAGATCGGTGCGAGCACCAACCTCAAGCGCAACCATTCCGCCCAAACTGATGCCGACCAAATAAACCTTTTCATATCCCAGCGTCTTCAGGGTGTGATGAACGTCTTCGGCAAAAGCTCCAATCGTGCCGCGTCCCCAATCCGAGCGCGATAACCCTGTGCCCAGCAAGTCCACACAGACGACATCTGCGTATTCTGCGAGCTTTTGACTGAAGTCGCGCCAAACTCCTGACGATCGCCCCAAACCACGCAGCAACACAAAGGGGAAATTAAGTGACCCCCCTG